>JAFDAS010000074.1 GCA_019313695.1 Deltaproteobacteria bacterium | reverse complement strand
ATGCTTTGCGGGCTTGCTTTCCACTTTTCCGGAAGCTCCCTGGAAGCCTTCTATCAGGAGGTCATGCAGATCCCATCCCACACAGTAGACGGAGAGAATGCTGAGGTCATGAATATGAAAATCCCCATTCATCTGGGCGTTTTTAATTTCATCGGGATATATCTTGTTTAACCAGTAGACCTTACTTACTTCGGAGGAGAGATAGTTGTTCAGCCCCTGGAGGGAGTAATCCATATTGCTGTTTTCATTTATCTTCCAGTCAAGCTTCTTCAGGTACTGATCTACAAGATCAACCTCCATCTTGTTGGTAATTTCTCTCAGTCTCGCGTGTTGATCTCTGTATATGATATATGCCTTGGCGGTCTTGCGGTATGAAGAACCGAGGAGCACCTCTTCAACAATATCCTGTACCTCTTCAACGGTCATGATATTGTTGTCGAAGAGCTTCTCCGACAGATTCAGCGCCCTTATCGTAAGCCTTTTTGCCTCCCTTTCGTCAAATTCCCCGGTTGCTATTCCCGCCTTTGCGATGGCATTAGTGATCTTTGTTGCATCGAACCCGGTCAGACGTCCGTCTCTCTTCCTTATCTTGTTGCGCATGGATCATCCCCCCACTCTCTGTTATATAAACACAACATATTGTGGGTGCATGGTAATACTAATACTATATGTCGTCAAGAGAAATTTTTCGCGGGATGTGACATTATGAAAAAAAGTGCCGAAAACAGGCCATTTCCTTCGATAAAAAAATATGAGAGAGTTTGATGATTCTGCGGATTTTGGGGAAGGGGAATCCCGATATACGCCGGAAGCGACGTGTCGGGATTCCCCTTTCGAAGATCTGCGGGTTGATTCTATTTGATCAAACTTTTACTCTTTAGCCAATCCATGGCCACAGCATGAACCTGCTTGTGGTCTACATCCACAGCCTTGTTTAACTGCTGCATCTCTTCCGTCGTCAGATTGTCCGCGATCGGTTTTAATATGCCTTTGATTTCAGGGTATTTATCAAGAATTCCCTTGCGAACGACCGGCACGGGATTATAGACGGGGAAGAAGGATTTGTCGTCCACAAGATTTACAAAGCCGAAGGCCGCGATTCGGCCGTCGGTGGCAAAACCCATTGCGGAATTGACCAGTCCTTTCTTCAGCGCCTGGTATGTGAGACCCACAGACATTTTTTTGACCTGCTTGAAGGGCAGTTTAAAATTATAGGTTTTCATGATTCCTTTAAATCCGTCAGGACGTTCCCAGAATTCCGAATCCAGGGCGAATATGAGTTTATCCGGATTCTTGGTGACGTAGACGCCCAGATCGGAGATGGTCTTGATCCCGAGTTTTTCCGCTTCCGCCTTCCTCATCATCAAGGTATAGGTATTGTTGAACTTGACAGGATCGAGCCAGACAAGATCTTTTTCGGAGTCGGCTTTTTTGACCCAGTCATAAACCTTCTCGGGGACGGTCATGATTTTTGTGTCTTTCTGCTTGTAATACAGGGTATATGCCGTGCCCGTATACTCGTAATATAGATCGAACTGGGCATTCTCCAGAGATTTCCTGGCTATTACCGAACCTACACCGGTTTTAAGTGTAACACCGAATCCCGCCTGCTCGAGAAGGATGCCTGCCAGTTCCGGAAGCAGGAGTTGTTCCGTAAAATTCGTTTTTTTCTCAGCAAAGACATTACCCGGAAAAAGGAGCGCCGAAATAAGTATTGCCGGAAGAACAAGTTTAAATATCTTTTTCATGTCATACCTCCTGTTTGTCTCTTGACTGTATGCCAGAGAGTTTTAATGTTTAAGAATTTGAGAAAAAAATAAGCCGGACTGTTTTTGCTCAAATCCCGTGTTAAACAAGTGGTTTTACAGAAAGTCAAAACCCCACACCTCTTCCTACTCAGAAAGACGTAGTCCTCTTGAGATCAGGACTATTCCTAATAGCTCAGACAGAAAATCCGCAAAAAGGGCCAGCAGTGTTACCGGAATAGCGCCGGCCAGTAGCTTGTCCGTCTGCATAAGGCTGATCCCCGTGAATATCAGGTCTCCCAGACCCCCGGCCCCGATGACATACGCGAGCGCGGCTGTGCCGATATTGATTACCAGGGCCACCCTGAATCCTGTGAGAATCACTGTCATGGCATTCGGTATCTCCACCTCCATAAGAATTCTGACAGGGGGCATTCCCATGCCTTTCCCGGCATCTATCAGTTCCGGGGGTACCGCGGTAATCCCGGCAAGTGTATTCCTGGCGATGGGGAGTATGGAATAGATAGTAAGCGCGAATATCGCCGGTTTTGTGCCGATACCCAGGAAACTCATGGCCAGCGCTAAAACGGCAAGAGAGGGAATAGTCTGTCCCAGTCCGATAATATACATGCAGATCCCGGCGTATCTGCGAAACCGCTGCCTGGTAAGCAAAATGCCCGCTGTTATTCCTATGATCGTGGCAAAGGCCATACTTAACGTCACCATGTACAGATGCTGCATGAACAATTCCATGATAACCGGATATTCGTATGGATCAGAGAGTAATTCCATAAGACCCGTTCGTTCGAACATCACACCCGCAATCAGTATGATAACCGCAATGATAACCCGGTATAATTTTATCAATAGTCTGTTCATCGCAGGAGTTTCCTCTGCACCTTGATGCCTTCGGGCGTCGCGAGCCTTTCCAGCATGGCCATCCCGCCGTCAACGATTATGGCCAGAAGGGAAACAAGTATGGCGCCGCTCAGTATCATTTCCGGATATACACGGGCAATACCCTGCTGGATGTACACACCCAGCCCTCCCGCTCCAATATAGGTGGCAATAGCGGCAATTCCAATATTCATGACGGCAGCCGTCCTCAGCCCCGCAATGATTACGGGTGTCGCCAGCGGGATTTCCAGCTCTCGCAAAAGCTCCCACTTGCCCATGCCCATACCTCTGCCCGCGTCCACCAGGGGAGGAGGAACATTCTTTATGGCCGTATATGTATTTCTGATTATAGGGAGCTGACTGTAAAGAACCAGGGCTATAACAGCAGGAACTTTTCCCAGGCCCATATTGACTATCGAAAGAACGGGGAGCATCAGTCCGAAGAGGGCAATAGAAGGTACGGTCATGAGTATGTTGGCGCCGTTCAAAATCCTGGAAGCGAACTGCTCGTGTCTCGTAATGACGATACCCAGAGATATTCCAATAGGTGTGGCTATGAGGAGCGCCAGCCCCACAATCCATACATGCTCCCAGGAGAGATACATAACCTGGTCAAAGTTATCCACGATGAATCGCAGCGTACTCATGCCGATACCTCATTTTCACCGGATTCCGCTTCATCGGCGTAACTTTCTTTTACCGCTTTTTGTATGTCGTTGTAGGTTACCGTGCCGGCAAAATTTTTATCCTCGTCCACTACACAAAAGGTTCCGGCATCATGCATGAGCATAAAGGAGAGGACATCCCGGAGCGAGGTTTTTTCCCTCAGGAACAGGGGATATCGTTCCACCACGTCTCTTACCGGCCCTTCTTCATACTTGAGAGATTTCTGCGTGACATGACCTATTGGCTTGTTCCGTTCGATCACTATACCGTAGCGAAATCCCTTTGCGTCTAAAAAATTTAATGCTTCCTGGGAACGGTCGGCTCCCTGGACAATGTTCTTCGGCTTCCGGTTGATAACATCACTTACCCGCATGAGTCCGAGGACTTTCAGCGCCCTGTCGGAACCCACGAAGTCGGCGACAAATTTGTTTTTGGGCTGCGTCAGAATGACTTCAGGTGTATCGTACTGTATCAGACGTCCCTTGTCGAAGATCGCGATGCGGTCCCCCATCTTTATCGCCTCGTGTATATCGTGAGAGACAAAGGCTACGGTCTTCTTCAGTTTCGCCTGAAGCTTGAGGAACTCATTTTGAATCTCTTCCCTGTTTATGGGGTCTATAGCGCCGAAGGGTTCATCCATGAGAAGTATACCGGGGTCTGCGGCAAGTCCCCTGGCCACACCGACCCGTTGTTGCTGGCCGCCGGAGAGCTCGGCGGGGTAACGCTCCCTGTACAGTTCCGGTTCCAGGTTATTCATTTCAAGCAGGTCATCAATGCGCTTACTGATACGTTCTTTGTCCCACCCCAGAAGCTTGGGGACAACGGCGATGTTTTCGGCTATGGTCTTGTTGGGGAAGAGTCCGATGGCCTGAATCACATATCCCAGGCGTTGTCTGAGTTGTACAATATCGATGTCCATGATGTTCTGATCTTCTATGGTTATGTTTCCTCGGGTGAGTGTTTCCAGCCGGTTTGTGAGACGCAGAGTGGTCGTCTTGCCGCATCCCGAGGGGCCGAGAAACACCACTATCTCGCCCTGTGGTATGGTGAAACTGACATTATCGAGGGCCGTGACGGCATCCCCCCCCGTACCGAATATTTTTGTTATAGAGTCATAAGTTATCATTGGAGGCCTCTTTATTCTCTGAACTGCTGATTCTCTGTTTCAAAGTGTTGGCGGAACTGTTCCACGCCACTAAGCGGAGAAGGAGTTTTTCCCGGCGTTCTCAGGTAGAATGGGCTGATGGGTTGTGCATGCAGGTTTTTGATGTCAGGCATTTTTCACACATATGCCTTGAATGGCTATCATACGTCACACACAATGTCAAATTAGGTTGAGAAAATACGAGAGTATGCTTGCTAAAGCCGAAGGTAATCAAACACTTGTATTTGTTTGTTATCAGTATCCGCTTTCGTGTATAGCGAAAAAAATGGGTGCCCGTGAGGTGATTATATGCCTTAAAAGCTTGACTATCCCATGCGGCTCGTAATAATAAAGCCTCTAACGCTAACGCAATTCACTGGAGGGAGACAAAATTGATCCCAAGATATTCAAGAGACAAAATGACTTATATCTGGAACTCTGAAAACCGGTTCAAAAAATGGCTGGAGATAGAAGTTTTAGCGTGTGAAGCCCTTGCCGCCCAGGGGAAGATACCGGCCGAATCGCTCAGTACTATCAGGGAAAGGGCCGGGTTTGATGTTCAGAGAATAGATGAGATTGAGGAAACGGTCAAACACGATGTGATAGCCTTTCTCACATCAGTTTCGGAAAAGGTGGGAGAGGACGCGAGATACATACACATGGGCCTTACTTCTTCTGACATCCTGGATACCTCCCTCGCGGTTCTCCTGAAGGAGGCGTCGGAGTTGCTTATCGCGGACCTGGATGACCTCCTGGTTGTCCTGAAAGACAGGGCGCTTGAACACAAAGACACTATCATGATCGGAAGATCGCACGGGATTCACGCGGAGCCGATCACCTTCGGTCTCAAGATGGCCCTGTGGTATCAGGAGATGGAAAGGAACAGGACACGGTTAATCAGCGCTAAAAAAACGATCAGCTGCGGAAAGATAGCGGGAGCCGTCGGCACCTTCTCCTTTATTGATCCAGGTGTCGAAGAATTGTCCAGCGGGACAGACACGCCGAGTTTTTTTCAACCCTTGCCATAACAGCTTCTTCCATTGAAAAATTTTCCACGGAGATCAGGCATCTCCAGAGGACGGAAGTCAGAGAGGCCGAGGAATTTTTCTCTCCCGGACAGAAGGGGTCTTCGGCGATGCCCCACAAGAGGAACCCCGTGCTTTCGGAGAATCTCTCCGGTCTCGCGAGGCTTGTGAGATCATACGCCCTTGCGTCCATGGAAGATGTGGCCCTCTGGCACGAACGGGACATAAGCCATTCTTCCGTTGAAAGGGTTGTCGCGCCTGATGCCACGATACTCCTTGATTTCATGCTGAGCAGGTTCACCGGTCTTATGAAGAATCTTCTTGTGTATCCCGAGAGGATGATCGTCAATCTTAACATGACCAGAGGGCTGGTCTTTTCGCAGATGGTGTTGTTGAAATTTATTGAAAAAGGAATGTCGAGGGAAGATTCCTACGCGATTGTCCAGAGGAGCGCGATGAAATCGTGGAATGAGGAGCTGGACTTCAAACAATTACTTCTTGAAGATGAACAGGTTATGTCATGCCTGAGCGGGAAAGATATCGATGACGTGTTCAGGCTGGAGAATTTCCTTGGCCATGTGGATTTTATATTTGACAGGGTGTTTGGAGGAAAAAATGAAGAAGCTTAGGGTAGTCTTGATAATGTTTTTCCTGGTGGTGATTTTTGGGTGCAGTTACGTGAAGGAGTATATTGAAATTGCCGATGACGATACCATTTCAGGGGAATATTTTAATGCGCTGAACAAGTGCACGAGAGAGAAGACGTTATATTCCGAATTCGAGACCAGTATTCGCGTTGTCGCCACGTGGAAGAACAGAGAATTCGCGGACGCGTACCTCTCGGAATACTCCAGGCTCTACCTTCTGACCGCCGCTGATAGAGAGCAAAGAAGAGACATACTGTCCGATGCGTCGTCCGATCTCAGAGAATTCCTGTTTTACGCGTATATCCCTGACAGGGACTCCAACGATTTCTCGAAGCCTGATTCCGTCTGGAGGGTGTTTTCTTCCGGCGAGGGAGGAGAAATGCTGGAACCGCTTGATATAAGAGAGATCGACAGCACCCCACTTGTTACAAAACTCTTTCCCTATGTGAAGCCCTATGGAAAATTCTACAGCGTGAAATTTCCCAAATCCCCGTCCTCAACCGAGGGTGATACTGTGATAGAAGACGAACCGGAGCTTGTTTTTACAGGTGTACTTGGGAAGATAGAATTGAAATGGGGCGCAGGTAAAAACAAATAAGTGGTGTTTCGCGATTCATAGTCGATGGTCTGTGACCACAACATCTTGTGGTGCTTTCTGCTTGACATACAAATTGAGTTATACCTATACTCCTCCGAACCGGAAGGGTGCCCGTCATTGTTTGTGTGCTTTGGGACGGCAGGTCTCTTTCAGGAACAGGGTGTAAAAGGAGAGGATATTGGAAGACAAAGCAGGATACCTGATGGATAGTGAGGAGGAAAATATCCGATTGGATATCAAAACGGATTCAAAGGCTGTCCGTGAACAGGCCATGTGGTGTGGCATCAGGCCGGGGATGCGGGTGCTTGATGCGGGGTGCGGGCCGGGGATAACGGCATCCATCCTGTATGATATGGTCCAGCCGGGTGGAACGGTAGTTGGCGTGGACTATTCGAAAGACCGGATAAGATACGCGAGGGAACATTATGGCAGAGATGGCGCGGTAGAGTTTCATCTTCGTGATTTGATGGGGGATATTACAGGTATAGGACAATTCGATATAATATGGGTGCGTTTTGTATTGGAATATTTCCGTGCTGAAAGCCTGGATATTGTAAAAAGACTTGCAGGTCTTCTCAATCCCGGCGGATATCTCTGCCTCCTGGACCTTGACCACAACTGCCTCAATCACTATGAGTTGTCGCCTCAGATGACGAAATTATTGCACAGGCTTATGGAGAGGCTGGATGAAGAATATAACTTTGACACCTACGCGGGGAGAAAGTTGTACTCATACCTTTATGACCTTGGGTTGGAAGATATACAGGTAGACCTTGTGGGGCACCGCCTTTCCTATGGGGGGATTGATGACCAGGATATTTTCAACTGGGCCAAGAAGGTGGAGGTGGCGGCCACAAGGCTCGGTGATCTCTTTGACGATTATCCGGGTGGCAGCAAGGCCTTCTCTGAAGAATTCGAGAGATTTCTCCATGATCCAAGAAGCTTTACCTATACCGCTATGATACTTTGCAAGGGGAAGAAACCCATGCGGGATTGAGCCTGGATCATACCTGTTCGAGATAAAACCCCCTTTCTTCGAAGAGTTTCAGGCAGGCGTCCACAACTTTCGGATCATAGAAGGTGTCTCTGCCCTGCCGTATCTCCTCTAATGCCTCGGCTATACCCATGGATGGGCGGTATGGCCTGTGGGTTGCCATGGCTTCCACTACATCCGCGACTGCCATAACCCTTGCTTCCATCAGGATATCATTGCCGGAAAGTCCGCCTGGATAACCCGAACCATCCATCTTTTCATGATGCTGGCGCACGATCTGGGCGACCGGGTACATGAATTCGATATTCTTTAAGATATTATAGCCTGCTTCAGGATGGGTTTTTATCATGCTGAATTCGATATCGGTCAGCTCTCCGGGCTTGCTGAGGATTTCCGCCGGAATATTTATCTTTCCGATATCATGGATCATGGCGGCCATTCGAATGCCGCTGATCTTGTCTTCCTCTAAATCCATCTCTTCGGCAATGGCAACGGCGATATCCATCACCCTTTTCTGATGGCCGGATGTATAAGGATCTTTTGATTCCACAATGACCGCCATGGCGTCGATGGTGCTCTGCAGGGCCGTTCCCAGCCTTTCCACGTTCTTTTCAAGGTCGGTAATATCCTTTATGGTTCCTATCGCCCCTGCCACTTTACCTGTTGAATCAAGGTTTGGAGAACAGCTTATATTGAAGAGACGCTCACCGCCATCTCTGCTGAGAAGTACACCCGTAAAGCTCTTGATGGCTTCCTTGCTGCTCCTTACCCGTTTGAAATATCGTATAAAACGCCTGACATCTTTTTTCCTGACGAAGTCTATAAAATACCTTCCTATAACTGCTTCTTTTTTGTATCCCAGTATTTTCTCCCACGCGGGATTAATGTAGTCGAATGCCCCGTCGGCATCCAGTGTATAGATGATGTCGGGTGCGTTTTCTCCCAGGGCCCTGAATCGTTCCTCGCTCTGTCTGATTTTCTGGTATATCCTGGCGTTGTTCATGCTGATACCGATCTGGGGCGCTATACCCATAAGGAGGTTTATATCGCTCTGACTGAAGGGTTTCTTTGGTTGCAGGTTATCCACAGCCAGTATCCCCTCCGACCTTCCTTCATATATTATGGGCACGCAGGCAAACGATTTAACTCCCAGCATTCTTAGAAATTCGAGTGTCTTCGGTGTAACATCCTCTTTGATTTTTTCAACATTGTCTATCAGAAAAGGCCTCTGTTCCTTAAACGCAACCACAAACGGTCCGAGTGACCGCGGTTTGTCCAGGTGGAACGTTGTATGTCGCACCAGGTCTTCCAGGTCGGGGCTGTATCCATATCCTGCGGCGTATACAAGATGGAGCCTCTCTTCGTCGGCAAGCATTATCGCTCCCCGGTCGAAATCGAGCCGTTTCCTGAGGATATCCATAGCGTAGGAGAGGAGTTGGTCGGGATTCAGTATGCTGGATGTGCCATGGCCTATCTCCTGTATAAGCAGGGCGGTGTTATAGCGGGCATTGGTCTGTTTCAGAAGATCACCGGCCACTTCGCCGTCGCTTATGAGTTTTGAGAGAAGCTCTTTCTTCTCCAGATGTTCCGAATAGGCGTAAATGCTCGTCGTGAGGAGAGAGCATGAAACTGCCAGGATTGCCCAGTACAGGGTAGGTAGTATGAAGAAGAGACCGAGACATGCTATGATACTGAGGACGATCGCGTAGTTGCGGATACGCGTCCAGATGAATGAAGGGGATTGATTCCAGGTGATGATGTATGTGCAGGTTTTATCTCCTTTGTGCATACAGGTAGGGTGGTCAATTTTGGCAAACTGGTTCGTAAACATTTTGCCAACTGCCTCATATATTCCTGTCCGGTTTTCGCATTGGTAGGGCTTTTCTTCGACCCCCTCTTTAGGGGTTACGGTTACCTTGATGCTGTTCTTGTCGAGGCGCTTTGTTTCGATTTCACATGAGAGACTTACAAGAGTATACAATTTCTCCTGCAACGCATAGACGGTCGCGGGGGTCATAAAACCAAGGATGTGTTGCCGCAAGGGCTGACCTGCCTTTGAGAAGATGGAATAGTGTCCTACTTCTCGAGCGATCTCCGAATTACCTGTCTTGCGGACGACGATCTCGTAGAAGCGATCAATTTGATCCTGCGTAAACCAGTGTCCGGCATCTTCCAATTGATAGGTGGTCATCCCCGCGTATTCCAGAATGGGGTCAATGTCTATCCCGGGATACTCCTTGTCGATATATTCCATGAAAATATTTATGTTCCCTGAGTTATAAAGGGGGGTATCTTTCATCTCTTTAAGTATCTCCTAATGAAAAATTTCAATGCATATCGAAGTTTTATCTTTGTCTTATTCTTCATATATTCCAAGTAGTCCGCTCCGTATTGTGTGTCCATGATCCACATGTAGTACTGCTTTTCATAAGTGACATCAATGCCTTCAAGATACGTGTGAGGATAGATTAGAACAGGGATACTGTCAACTTTATATATGTCTGCCAACTGGTCAATGGCACTGGACAGCGCTTCCCAGGGTAGACCGTGTGGATCGGTCACTATAATCTTGATGCCGTTGAGAAGTTCGGAAAGATTCAGGCCGAAATCCGACTGGTTTACGATCAGAACGGCCTTCAATTCATGTACATGCGCGAGCGAATACACCTTCCATCTTCTTGTAAATCCGTGGCTTTTGTATAACTCTTTCAGTGTTACATCGCCAGAATGTTCATGGCCCAAATCCAAAGCCCCCAACAGCAATCCTCCGGAGTGGTTTCTATAAAACTGTTCAAGTCTGTATGCATCTACGGCTGAGAACTCCCTCAACGACCATTTGTCCGGGAGTGTGTTTTGTACAGATTTTATCCGGTAATTCTTGAAAGCGAAAAGATCCATTGAACAGGCGCTGGCATTTTTCAGGTCTCTGGCGAATCCCCCGAAGAAAAAATTTGGAAACCTGTTCTCGGGACGAAAATAGAACATCATGTAGTCCATCTTCACAGAGGGAAGATGATAGAGACCGTCAAAATAGTTTAAAAGTTGTTTCAATACATTGAGACCAGTATGGGTGGTGACCCCAGGCATCCGCCTGGCGGCGAGATGATGAACCATCCATGTCCGTTCATATGCTCTTATCATCGCTGCATGACCATATATATGCCCGTTTTTTTGATAGGTGACATACGTGGAGATTTCCGGTCTGGCTTGGTAGAGTTTGCGGTACGTTTCCTTGAAGGTATTTCTGTGGGATTCGATGAGACTGTACTTCTTGGGATAGAAAAACCCGGCTTCGAAAAAGAACTCCCACAGGGCATCCATGTTTATTTCGTCGGAGACGTGGAGACACGGATCTAACACGTTACCCAAGATGTTACTTAACTTTCCATACGTGGAGGCATCCATATCCAGGATTGCCAGGCCGCAGCGGAACAGGCCTTTTTTTACCTTTTTGCGGTACAGAACCTGCGCGATGCACGGCATTGCCATCGCGCCTGAGTAGTTGATGTTGAGTTCGGGGATGATCATGCCGGGAAGCAGAACAGACTCATCGTCCCTTTCGTGTACCGAAAATCCTGTGACGGAGATATCATGTATGTCGCGCTCCACCCTCTTCATGGAAAGGGGATGCTCAAAACTTATGCTGGACGACGGCGCCAGTCGCATCCGCGGGCTGCGTATCTTTCTGCCTTTAAAGCGGTTGAACTGTCCCACCAGAGGGGAGAGCACGATCTCTTTCACGGACATGTCGCCTGTCTGATGAATGAACCGGCAGGGGCCGGAGAAGATGATTTTTTGATTCCGGTATAGATTAAGGGTAAGCGATTCATCCGGATTCAGCCAGTGAAAAGACCCGTCAAAGTCAGGTTTAACCTTGATACGAAAAGAAAGGGGGCTGAAATCCAGCAGGTCGCCCCTGGCCAGAAACCCACTCTGGCTGAGCTCAGCGGTAACTTCGTGACATGTGTATCGCCTGGCTTGTCGTTTTCCAAGGATGTAGCCTGTATCAGGCATGTGAATTGTAAAATGATTCCTGTTGGCATTCAACAGCTTTGCCGGCACTATTATTGCCGACATGCCGTCGTCAATTACCAGATTCAGGAGACGGTGGCATTCAAAACTTGTTACACTTTCTTTTGACCATTGACAGGTTATTGTTTCTCCCATGCACGGTTGTGGATAGGCGCGCACGAAGATATCTTCTTCATACCGGGAATCTTTCAGATGAACCCACAGGTACCCGTTGGTGAAGTTAATGTGGTTTATGATGTTGGTAAGCTTTTTCTTGTTTATCCTGGGAGAAGATTTGGGGGGCTTCGTAAGCTCTTGATGCTTGAACAGTCGAGGCGGCAGCAGGGATCCCCCCCCCAGCTCTTCCCGGGAGGGTTCGACGGGGGAGGCGGCACTGTCGTCCGTGGTACCCTTCGCGACGTTTCCCTTCGCGGTTTCATCGTCAAGGAGCATACGAGAGCGGCTGTCTTTTTTATCGGAACGACTCACTTAACCCCTCCCGCTTTGCCCATCATTATACTATAGGTGGCAGGCGCGTTGGATGTTTGTGGAGTGTCTGTCTGACAAGCGCATGTTCACACACGTCTGTTGCGACGTTTTATGCGCATGGGATAAGCTTGGACATCAGGAATCCACACTGTCTTTCAATTTTCTGGAGCATCTGAAGGTGACCACCCGGCGCGCGTCCAGCGTCAGTTCTTTTCCTGTCTGAGGATTTCGGCCTCTGCGCGGATTTTTCGCCTTGACCGACCACTTGCCGAATCCGGATATAAGGACGTCCTTTCCCCCTTCCAGTTCCTTCTTCATAAGTTCGAACGTGCTTTCCACTACTTTTACACTCTTTTCTTTCGAGAATCCCGTGCAGTTATGCAGGTTCCTGACGAGTTCCGCTTTTGTAAGGGCCATGGCTATTACCTCTCTGGAGTTTCTATATTGAATTTGGAGGTGGCTCTTCCCTGATGTCGGGAAGAAGCCACCAGCTTCGTATTACCGGGATTGCAGAAGTCTGCCTATCGTCATTATTTCAGCTTCTTTTGTGCCTTCGTACAGTTCAAGTATCTTGGCGTCTCTGTAGCATCTCTGCACTTTGTATTCTTCCACGTAGCCATAACCTCCGTGGATTTCAACGGCGGCATTAGCGCAGAATACGGCGGTTTGGCCACCGAAGTATTTGGCCATTGCTCCGAGGTGAAAATCGGGATTACCTGAGTCCACTGACCACGCGGCCTTGTAAACGAGGTTTCTCAACGCCTCTGTCCGGATCGCCATCTCTGTCAGCTTTTGCATGGTGATCTGAAAGGCGCCGAGTGGTTTACCGAAAGCGGTTCTTTCCTTGGAATACTTGACGGCTTCATCGAGGCAACCCTGAGAAATTCCGAGCGCCTGCGCGGATACCATAATCCTTGTTATATCAAAGAAATGCATCAATTGGTAAAAACCTTTTCCCTCTTCACCGATTAGATTTTCCTGTGGTACCCGGACATCTTCGAGAGCGATCTCAGCGGTATCGCTGGCCCTGATTCCCATCTTGCCGTGGATCTTGGTTCTTGTGACGCCAGGCGCGTCAGCCGGCACAATGATCTGACTGAATTTCTGATGTGTCTTGGCGTCGGGGTTTGTGATGCACTGGCACACCATCCAGTCACAGACGGTTCCATTTGTAATGAACATCTTGTTTCCGTTGATTATATAGTCATTACCGTCTTTCACCGCTCTCGTTCCATATCCGGCCACGTCCGTTCCGGCATTCGGCTCTGTAAACGCGCCCGCGCTCACCTGCTCACCGCTGCACACGGAGGGTAGATATTTTTTCTTCTGTTCTTCCGTGCCGAAGTAATAAACCGCTTCGCATCCGAATCCGGCCGCCGCTATATTGAGGCCGACACCCATGTCGACCCTGGAGAGCTGTTCCGTTACCAGGGCGTTGCCAAGTATTCCAACGCCTGATCCGCCATATTCTTCCGGTATCCACGCGCAGACAAGGCCGTTCTCCGCGCCTTTTTTCCGAAGCTCCGGTGTATACTTTTCTTCCCTGTCGCATTCCTCCGCGATGGGCGCTATTTCCGCCTGAGCGAACTTGTAGGCCATATCCTGTAACATCTTCATTTCTTCGGG
>JAFDAS010000276.1 GCA_019313695.1 Deltaproteobacteria bacterium | reverse complement strand
ACAAATATTTTTATTATGGGATTAACTCCCGAATGTTATGTGCTGTAAATAAACTCGTATATCACAGAATGACAACGCATTAGCTCGCCGACTGCACATAATCTTTTGGTGTACATAATGCATATATCATATAACCTGGATACCGAAATATAGAAAGAAGAAAATTTATAAAGAACTCAGGAAATATTTAGCTGAGGTTTTCAGGGAACTGGCAAGGCAAAAAGAGTGCAAAGTAATGGAAGGTCATCTTATGCCTGATCATGTTCATGTGATGATGTCAATTCCTCCGAAATATGCAGTTGCTCAAATAATAAGCTTCATCAAAGGCAAAAGTGCTATTCAAATAGCAAGGAATTTTGATTTTTAAAGACGTCCCGGTTAGTCCCTATCTTCTCTTAAACGCATCCCTCAAAGCTTAATTTCATTGATTCAGGAGCGAGGAAGCATTTCCTTGGCGATCATTTTATAAACAATTGTACTAACCATATGAAGGTGTGGTATGTATCCGTGCTTCGGGCAGATAAAAGATCGCGATAAGCATTTGAGAGCCTTCTTGAAATAACTCCAGCCAATCTTTTTAGCACTTTAAAGCCGACATCAGGATGTTTATTAAATATTTTATTCAGCTTCTCTTTTTCAATTTTTATCGCCTTGAGATTCGTGGAGCAGATGCCAGAAGCAGTATAACACCCATGTTCAACCATGCTCGACCAGCCGAATATTTCACCCGGCTCTTTAAGGTGGTAAATTATCGATCCGCCATTTTTAATTACCAGCTTAACCGTTCCTTCAAGGAGAATGTATAAACACTTGGCTTCTTCATCCTTCTCAAATAAGATTGCATCCTTAGAATAACTCTCCTCAGAACAAATACCGGTAATTTCATTCATCGCCTCATAATCAATCCCTTTAAAAAGTTTTTTCCCTCCTTTTTTTGTATTTTAACAATTTATTTCCCTGATAATTGAAAGCTGGTATATAGATGATAAAATTTGGAATCATCAATTACTACAAAAGCATAGATAGAAAGAGGGGAACAAATTGGATGAATAGTCAGCAATGATTAGGAGCTATGACTTTTCTTTTAGATCAGATCGGATTAGGTCAGAAATAGAAAAATAAACAACGGCTATCGGAATTAAATAATGGATTTTCGAAGCTCGAGTTTCTGTGCGAGTACCAAATTTGATTTTAGAGAATCCTAAAACAAATTAGGTCGCGTGTCAAAGGGAAAATCTCATTTTAGTTGGGGAACAGATTTTGTGGCAAATTTCTAAACTGCGTGCCGCGACCCGACTTGCCTATTCATTTGATTATATGATAAATTTGTAAAGCTAACCCAAATAATTTCGGCTATCGAGAATTTTACCTGGTTAGCAGGAACATACATTTTTTTTACAAAGGACGCTTTGGGACGTACATTAGGGACGTTTGGGTCGTACATTAGTTTATAAGTTACTGTTAAGCTTTTAACGAGTAATTGTGGCGTATAACCAATTGCTCTCCGCGTTTAACCGCTAAACTGACTGCGGGTTGCGAAATCTTCAGCTTTCGAATTCTGCGCTTATCTGCCCTAATTCGTTTTGACTTATTCCAAACTCACTCGTTGCCCGGAAGCAGAGCAAACTGCGAGCCGTAACTGTCTTTTTATATTTCCCGACGGCCAATACCTGCTCAGGTTTTAAGTCCAACAATTCTGCTACTCGTCCAAGTACCTTTTCAAAGTTAAACCCGTTTGATTTAAGATGATATTTGCGCTCAAAGTTTTCCTTAGCTTGGGCAAGTACTTTTGTAACAAAGTCACTGTCTCCTAAAATGCGCTCATCACCCTAATTGTAGGACACTGCGTAACCGGTCAAAAGCCTGCGCATTACGGTGGAAATTGATGTGGTTCCTGTTTTTAGCAATAAATGAAACTGATTTGGAATCAGCGCCCAGGCAAACAGGCTGTTTGGGTTTGGGTAAGGATATTTCCAAGTCGATTAAAAAATTATCACTATCGACACCATCTGTAAGAGACCTTTGAACAATGCTAATTTTTGTTCAAATTCAAGTCGAAGATCCAGGACTTTGAGCCTGTCTGCATATTCCGCTTGATTCCGGCCACCCATTCCGCTCCATTCCGGCCACCCATTCCGGAGCATTCCGGCCACCTATTCCGGTACATTTCGGCCACCCTATAATACAATATAATTTTTAGCGACGCTGGATAATTTAACTTTTAATCTTAATGTCTTCCTTAACTTATATCTAAGGAGGACATAATGGCAAAAGAAAGATTATCTATGCGAAAAATAAGAGAAATTTTACGGCTCAAGTATGAATGCCATCTTACTGACAGACAAATAGCAAAAAGCTGTTCTGTGGCTCGAAGCACAGTTGCGAACTATCTTAGCAAGACTAAATCAATAGGATTGAAATGGCCGGTTCCTGAAAATCTTAGCGATACGGATATTTATAACCTGATGTATAAAAGCAGGGGCAACAGGTCCGGTATTAAGCGCAACATGCCCCCTATGGATTA
>JAFDAS010000275.1 GCA_019313695.1 Deltaproteobacteria bacterium | reverse complement strand
CTTTAAAAAAGGTCCGGATTATATAGATGCCGGCTGGCTTGCTATGGCGGCTGGCCGGCCCTGCTATAATCTTGACAACTTCCTTGTTAGTAAAGAACAAATTCTAAATTCATTCCACATTCACACATTAAAGAGCGATATTGCGGTCATCGAAGGTAATCGTGGCCTCTATGATGGTTTAGATACAGAAGGAAGCACCAGCACTGCTGAGCTTGCAAAACTTCTCAATCTTCCTGTAATTCTGTGTTTAGATTGCACAAAAAGCACACGAACCATGGCCGCGGTTGTATTGGGCTGCATCAAATTTGATCCGACTGTAAAAATCAAAGGTATTATATTAAACCGTGTTGCAGGACCGAGGCATGAAAATATTGTTCGCAAAAGTATTGAAAACTACTGTGGAATACCAATTTTTGGCGCTGTCCCAAAGCTTAAAAAGCAAAATTTTCCTGAAAGGCACATGGGGCTTATCCCAACTCCGGAACATGAATGGGCAAATGATTCAATAAATGCAGCACTTAAAATGGCTAAAAGCTATATTGATCTTGACGCATTAGCCAAAATTGCTTGCAACACCTCCAACCAGCAACCAGTAAGTAACCAGCAACCAGTAACCAGCAACCAGCAACCAGTAACCAGCAACCAGCAACCAGCTCCAAAAATTGGCATTATTAAAGATTCAGCTTTTCAATTTTACTATCCTGAGAATATTGATGCACTTGTTGCAGCAGGCGCAGAAACAGTATTTATAAGCCCGCTTAAAACAAATAAAATACCACCTGTAGATGCTCTTTACATTGGTGGCGGCTTCCCTGAAACCCATGCTAAAGAATTATCAGAAAACGAGCAATTCAGGAATGAATTAAAAGCATTAGCTGAAGACGGCATGCCGATATATGCAGAATGCGGAGGTTTGATGTATCTTGGAGAAGAACTTGTTCTTGACAACAAATCATATCAAATGGCGGGAGTTTTGCCTGTTATATTCGGTCTTTCCAAAAAACCAAAAGGACACGGCTATACAATAATTTCAATTGAAAGAGAAAACAAGTATTTCAAGAAGGGAAGCGAAATCAGGGGGCACGAGTTTCACTATTCATATGTTCTTGAGTGGAAAGGGAATGATGAGGATCTGGTTTTTAACATGAAAAGGGGAAATGGTTTTATTAATAAAATGGACGGCGTTTGCTATAAAAATGTACTCGCCACATACACTCATATCCATGCCTTAGGAACTCCCTCCTGGGCAAAGGCTATGGTCAACAATGCAATTTCCTACAAAAAAACACAATAACTTACCACGGATTTTCACAGAATTACACTGAATTATCAAAATACTCTTCTCAAGATTGCGAACGTCTCCGCACCTATGATTTTATAGCTCAAATCTTCATATAACAACCTGCTCATTTTTTACAATTTTCAGTGAAACTCTGTGTTGTTCCGTGGTGAAATTTTACAAAAAAACAGGGCAAACATCGTAATAAATAATGTTTGCCCTGAATTTTAAAATCTGCAGATATTAAATTATTACTTTGGGGCTTTAGGATGGCACTTTGCAAAATCTGCAGATATTAAATTATTACTTTGGGGCTTTAGGATGGCACTTTGCACAGGTTGTAGGTGCTGCTTTCGTGCCGCTTGCCTTATTGGCCTTCTTATGACAATCTTTGCAGTTTACATGTATTGCATAGGCATGATACGTCATCTTTTCCTTCTTTGAAAGCTTGGGCGCGCCTTTTTTAGCCCTTGGAGGTCTGCTCGCTTTGGTGTGACACTCGATGCAATTCTGAACCTCATCACCCATTTTCAGATCATTAAGCGGTTTATTATCAGCATCATGATGACAGTCACCACAGCCTGCTTTGTATTCCTCAACATGCTTCTTGTGTGTAAAGGTGACTATGCTCTTCTTGTGCTTAGCATAAGCCTTGTTTTCCATTTTGATAACTTCAGCAACTGTAGTCCCAGCATAAATAGCTGTAGCAAGAAACATGGAAGCAATTCCTACAACAGCTATAATCAACAAATATCTTTTGCTCATAGACTTTCTTCACCTCCTTCCATTCTCAGGATTATTAATTGATAATTCATCTAATAATTCTTTATA
>JAFDAS010000073.1 GCA_019313695.1 Deltaproteobacteria bacterium | reverse complement strand
TTTGACACCTCCTAGATCCTTATAGTGTATTTTACACTGGACCATAGCATCTCCTGCTATGGTTGGGGAGGTGTCTCTTTATATAAAACGCTTCACCTTGATATGGTTATCAGGTCTTGCAATGCAACATCCAGCAAGAACAATCCCTGTCGTTTCCCGGAAATGTGTTATTGTAAGACCTGGAAGCTATCCTCCCATCATATTGGGCAGGACGGTAACAATTTCGGGGAATATCACAATCATCGCCAGACCAATGAGAAGCAACAGGAAAAAGGGTATAGCCGCATAGGCAACTCTCAGAATATCAATGCCGGTCAGTCCCTGAATGACAAACAGGTTGAACCCCACCGGCGGAGTAATCTGGGCCATTTCCACGACAATAACCACAAAAATTCCGAACCAGAGCGGATCTATGCTTGCCTGTTCGATTATCGGCATGATCACCGAAGTGGTCAATACCACCACGGAGATTCCGTCGAGAAAACAGCCCATAACGATAAAAAAGAGGGTCAGGGCCAGAAGAAGTGCGTAGGGTGACAACTGCATGGCACCTATCCAGGTTGCCAGCATTTTCGGAATCCCGGTAAACGCCATTGACACTGTAAGAAATGCGGCACCGGCCAGGATAAAGGAGATCATACAGGAGGTTTTTGTCGCGCCCATCAGCCCTTGGAGAAAAGTCTCTTTGGTAAGCGACCCGGTGTACCAGGAGAGGAACAGGGCGAGTACGACTCCGACGGCAGCGGCATCAGTTGGTGAGGCGATGCCGGAGTAAATCGACCCTATGACCCCGACAATCAGCAGCACCACCGGGATCAGTCTCTTTGACCGGGACAACCGCTGCCTCAGAGGCAGTGCGGCCTCTCCAGGCGGAATGGCCTTCGGGTGTAAAAGGGACCACACAATCACATAACCAGCAAAGAGTGCAACAAGCATACAGCCCGGCAATACTCCGCCTATGAATAACCTGGCAATCGACTGCTCCGTCGCTACCCCATAGACGATAAGAATTATAGACGGGGGAATGAGCAGACCCAGTGTTGCAGATCCAGCCAGGGTCCCCAGCAGCATCCTTTCGGGATAACCACGTCTGGCCAGTTCCGGGATCGTCATCTTGCCGATGGTTGCCGCCGTTGCCGCAGAGGAACCAGACACGGCCGCAAATATGCCGCAACCGAGGATATTGACATGGAGCAACCGTCCGGGTAACCTGGTCAGCCAGGGAGACAGCCCCGTAAACATATCCTCGGATAGCCGAGAACGGAAAAGGATCTCCCCCATCCATATAAACAGCGGCAGGGCAGCGAGGGCCCAGCTGTTGCTCGCCCCCCAGATAGTCGTTGCCATTACCTCCCCAAGCGGCGCTTCGGAAAAAAGAGCCATGCCAAACATTCCTACTGCCAGCAGGGAGAATGCCACCCAGATCCCGCTACCCAGCAGGAAAAACAGGAGAAAAAGCAATATGGCCGTGAGGCTTACCTCAGACATCGTCTCCTCCACACGTCTCGGCAGCTGATTGATCTTGCTGATTCTCTTTTGCCAGGAGCCCCTCCCCTTTTTCCATATAGGATGGCACATTGCCGCGAAGTACGGTTGCCAGCTCATCCATAAGTGCGATAGAGAGGACAATCAGACCCAGGAGCAAGGCCGTCTGCGGAATCCAGATGGGCACGGCGATCATCCCGGCTGAGAGGTCGTTATAGGTAAACGATTCATGGGTAAGTTTTGCTGTATACCATGAAAAATAAAGGGAAATTGACAGACCAAAGAGGATGCACCACATTTCGACGGGGCGGTGAAATCTTTCCGGCAGGCGACCAATGATAAGACTGACGCGGATATGGGCGCCATCCCGAAGACTGTAGGCAAGCGCCATGAATGAGGCTGCAGCAAGCAGGAAGCCGGTAAAATCCGCATATGAGGGTATCGTCAAACCTATTGCGCTACCTGTCAACAATGCGCTGATCCGGTCAAGCAGGTTGAGCATAACCTGGCAGACAACCAGCAAGCAGATAGCGGCGATGCAGCACGCACCAAACCAGCCGCTGGCTTTATAAAGAAGGTTCAAGAACCTGCGCATCCATTTTCCTTTGACCCGGCTGCCGCTCCAGGAGGAGACGCAGCCGGGGTTGTTCAACTATTTCACGGTTAGCGGGTAATCCTATTTCGCCTGGTATGCCTTAAGCAGCGTTTCACCTTCACTGCCTGCGCCTTCCTTCCATTTTTCGAGCATGGATGCACCGATCTTCTTTAGACCGGTCATGAGCTCCACACTGGGAGTTACCACAATAATCCCGTTATCTTTGAGGATCTTGGTCTTTGCGTTCGTCTCTTTCATGCTCATTTCCCAGCCCCTGGTCTCAGCGGCCTTCGCTGCAGTAAGAATTGCATCCCTGGTCTTTTTATCCAGCTTTCTGAAGGCTTTCTTGTTCACGACGACTATGTTTTTCGGCAGCCAGGCCTGAATGTCTGTGTAATGCGTGACAAAATCCCATGCGCTGGAATTAGCCCCTGTGGAAGGAGAGGTGATCATCGCGTCGACACGACCGGTGGAAAAAGCCTGTGGAATATCGGGTACCTCTACCTGAGTCGGCGCGGCGCCGATCAGATTGGCAAAGAGTTCCAAGGTGGCATTGTACGCCCTGAATTTTATACCCTTGAGATCATCAACAGTTTTTATCTCCTTTTTCGTATAGAGTCCCTGTGGTGGCCAGGGCACGGAAAAAAGCGGCATAAGCCCCTGCTTGGATAGAAGTGCCGTAACTACAGGTCGCTGAGCATCCCAGAGCTTTTTGGCTTCCTTATAGTTGGTAGCAAGAAAGGGCTGGGAATCGGCACCGAAAACCTGTTGCTCATTGGAGAGAAGGGAAAGGAAGAACTCTCCGATGGGTACCTGTCCAGCACGGACAGCATTTTTGATCTCGGGATGCTTGAAGAGCGAACCTGCGGAATGTATTTTTATCTCCAGTTTTCCCCCGGTTGCCTTGTTCACATCGTCAGCGAATATGGCAATATTCTGAGTATGGAAAGTCTTGTCCGGATACGGGGTTGGCATATCCCATGTGGCTCCAATGACGTTCACAGTCATCCCCAGCCCAACAATTATTCCAGTCAACGTTGCTAAAACACCTTTACATACCTTCATCCTGTTATCCCTCCTATAGTTTTATTTTAACACTACTACTCTTGGTCGACACGAATGACCACACCGCATTTCTACAGATTATCCCTTAAAACAGCAAGGCAAACAATGATGTTGACTTTTTCCTACATGTTTGTATTGTTAGCAAAGTAATAATGCTTTGTCGATAAATATTTTTAAAGTGGTAACAGGGGGTAAATCCTTAATCTCGACTTTGCAATTCTTCGCAACCTGGCGCAGATGGTCAATGTGTGTTAATACAATTATCATTTAAGTCAAGATGGGGTCAGGTCTTGCAATGCAACATTCCATCTGTACGGTATCGAACAAACCATTTGAAATGTGTTATTGCAAGACCTGACCCCCGACCTTGGGAAGTGTCCCTGATTATGCTTTTGATTAATCCTCCAGTCGTAAGGCCCTGCGAGCCGCCCGCGGGAATCGCAAAGCTCCTGGGGACGCTTGGGAAACATAATGTTCGCTGCCGTGTGTTGGATGCCAATCTTGAAGGTCTGATGAGTCTCCTGAGATATCCCGTCGAGGCTGACGATACGTGGTCCAGGCGGGCATCGAAACATCTGGATTCGAATGTTTCCGCGCTTCTGCACCCAGATCTCTACAGACATATAGACCGCTACGGGCGGGCGGTAAACGATATAGACCGCGTTCTCGATCAGGTCGCGCGCGCTCATGGTGTGGCTCTCGGCCTCGCGAATTATCAGGATCTTCGCCTCTCCCCTCTCAGAAGTTCCGATCTCATAAGGGCATCGGAACAACCGGAAACAAGCCCCTTTTACGGTTATTTTATGGAGCGATTGATGGCTGTTTTCGAAGATGAGGAGCCTTCCGTTGTCGGAATTTCGCTGAACTATCTGAGCCAGGCCATACCGGCCTTCTCCATGATCGGTCTCATAAGAAAGCTCTGCCCCGACGCAAGGCTGGTTCTGGGCGGAGGCCTTGTAACATCATGGCTCAGCAACCCCGGCTGGAGGAATCCGTTTGATGGTCTTGTTGACGATATGGTGGCGGGGCCGGGCGAGGGCCCCCTCCTTGACATACTTGGATTGTCCCCTTCGGATAGGCACGCGTCACCGGATTACAGTCCCTTCCATGAAAAATCGTACCTGTCTCCGGGTTTTGTCCTCCCTTACAGCGCGTCAAACGGCTGCTACTGGAGCCGGTGCACCTTCTGCCCGGAGAAGGCTGAGGGCGGTTCCTATTCGCCCCTTCCGGTGGATAAATCGATCTCCGACATAGAAGACCTTATCGAACGCGAAAACCCCTGCCTCATACATTTTCTCGATAACGCGATGAGTCCGGCGCTCCTTACGGCCATAGTCGACAATCCCCCCGGTATCCCCTGGTACGGATTTGCGCGCGTAACACGCCGACTGACAGACCCTGACTTCTGCAGAAACCTGAAACGTTCCGGGTGCGTTATGATGAAGATAGGCCTTGAATCGGGGGATCAGTCTGTTCTTGACGCGCTCGATAAGGGCATCGATCTGAAAGAGGCATCCATGGCGCTGAAAAACCTCAGAGATGCCGGCATAGGCACATACATATATCTCCTCTTCGGGACACCGTCCGAAACGTACAGCGAGGCGAAAAACACCCTCGATTATGTTATAGAACATCAGGAATATATCAGCTATCTTAACCTTGCAATATTCAACATGCCCGCCTATGGCCCGGATGCGGCAGGCCTGGATACAGAGGATTTTTATTCCGGCGACCTGACCCTCTACAGGCAGTTCAGGCATCCCGGAGGGTGGGACAGAAAGCATGTCAGACAGTTTCTGGATCGCGAGTTCAGAAGAAATCCCGCTATCCAGGCTATTTTGCGAAGAGATCCTCCTGTGTTCACATCGAACCACGCCCCGTTCTTTGTCATGTCCACAGGGGGACAACTGTCAGGCTGCCCCGACAAGTCGGGATTAGGCTAAAGGCTGTTAGTTTTTTTGTATTGTACCCTAAATGCCTTCAGCCTACAGCCTATCCACCTGAATAGTTACACTGGGGAAATCTGTTGGAGGTGCACTCATGGTAAAAATTCGCTGGACCGGCGCCGCGGGGGTTGAGCTTACTGAAGGCGGGAAAACCGTATTGATAGATCCCTATCATTCGAGGCCCGGAAAGCTCGATATCTTCTTTGGCCACCCGGAACCGAAGTCAGACCTGATAGGCAGCTATCTTGAGAAACTGCCGGGCGGATTATCGGCGATAATAGCGGGCCATACACACTTTGACCATGTCCTTGATATTCCTGAATTCGCAAAGCGCCTTGAATGTCCGCTGATAGGGAGTAACAGCCTTGAAACACTCATGGCCCTGCATGGAAAACCCGGCATTGTTACCGTGTGCAAGGGAGGTGAGCGGGTTGAGCTGCCGGGAGGCGCGGCAGTTACCATGATCCGGTCAAGGCATGGACTGGTTCTTTTCGGGAAAGTCCCCTATCCGGGCGAGATCAACCCTGAAAACCGACTGCCGATGAGAGCCAGTGACTACAGGGTCGGTGACGTCTATATGCCGAAGCTGGAGATGGGAGGGACTGTTTTCATACACGCCGGAAGCGCAAACTTTATAGAGCCGGAAATCGAGGGACATCGTTGCGATGTTCTCTTTATGGGCGTTCCGGGGTGGAAGAAGATTCCAGAATATTGCACCCGCCTTCCGGAGATATTGCAGCCAAAAATCATCATTCCCTTTCACTATGACGATTTTTCCTCTCCCATGCCGGAAAACGGCAAGGCAAGGAACCTGCCCTTTCAGGATATGCCGGGGTTTCTCAAGAGGGTATCCGAAAGCGCATCCGGGGCTGAAATACGAATGATCCGTCCCTTTGAGTCCATGACCGTGTGATTAATCCTGCATGAAATCAGCTATCAGCCTCGCGATTTTTTCAGGGTATTCCTCCTGCGGTATATGACCGCACTCGGGTATCACCACAATGGTGGAGTC
The DNA here is from genome assembly GCA_019313695.1 of Deltaproteobacteria bacterium. Classification (GTDB taxonomy): domain Bacteria; phylum Desulfobacterota; class Syntrophia; order Syntrophales; family UBA2210; genus UBA2210. The sequence continues at coordinate 6,556 of JAFDAS010000073.1, read as the reverse complement.
GGCAATCTCTTTCCTGAATCTGAGACCGTTTTCAAGGGGTATCCACCTGTCCTCCCTCCCCCATATGATCAAGGTCTTCGCTTTTATCTCAGGGATGCGCCTTGTATACTTTTCGAATATGCTAAAGTCCAGTGACCTTGCCACTGATATCTGGGCATCCAGCGCGTTTTGGGTGCACATCCTCTCGTAGTACGCGTCTACCTTTTCTTCCGTCACGCGGTCAGGATGATAGAATACCTTTTTCATATTCCATTTTATCGCCCAGCGGCCGAAGAACAGTTTCGCAAAGCCGCGTGAAAACGGCATGCCTGCCATCCTTACAACAAAAGGCCTCTCTGCCTGGCTGTAAGAGGCTGCATCTATCAGAACCATGCGCCCTATCCTCTCGGGGTGTTCAATGGCCATGAGCACCGCGATAGCGCCTCCCAGTGAATTACCCACAAACGTTACATCATCAAGGCCCATCACATCCATCCACCGGTTAACTTCTTCCATGAGGGTGACGGGGTCATACTTCGCATCCTCCGGCTTATCGGACCACCCGAAGCCCTTCATATCAAGCGCCCAGACATGATGTCCCTGCTTCTGAAGATATGGGGCCACACCATCCCATGTATAAGTGGAGGAACCAAAACCGTGAAGGAGAAATACGTCCTCACCCTTTCCGGGATATTCCCGGTAGTGAAAATTCACATCTCCAACCTTGATAAAATGATCCATCGGGGTCGGAGACATGATCTGGCCCTGAGGAATATGTTTTATGAATAAGCCACAGCCCCCCAATACAAGACAGAAGGTTCCAAGAAGTACAAGCCGTAATATGTTTCGCATGGGTTAACCTCCTTGATTATTAACAACAGAATTATTAATGACGCATTCGTAAAAAGTCTGTCATTCCCGCGTAGGCGGGAATCCATGGAGGGCTAACTACCTGAAAAGACTGGGTTCCCGTTTTCACGGGAATGACAAAATTGTGCATATTTCGACTTTTTACGAGACCATCATTAATGCCATCTTTTCCATCTTTTCCTTGACATTATTTACCATGAAAGTAAAACTGGGGTCAAACTTACAATAATACACATTTTACCGTCTGGGACCGTTAAGGAGAAAACATGAGCAAACTATTTGAGAACAGCGTGATTAATGGCATGAATCTTCCGAATCGATTCGTTCGATCGGCGACATGGGAAGGGATGGCCGCCGATGATGGAGCTGTCACACCGAAACTGATTGAGACAATGGCCGCCCTGGCCAGAGGCGGCGTGGGTCTGATTATCAGCAGTCACGCGTATATCCGGCCGGAAGGGCAAGGGAGTCCCTGGCAGCTTGGCATCTACAACGATGAACTCGTCCCCGGACTTCAGGAGATGACCGCCGAGGTTCACGCGTGTGGCGGCAGGATCATAGCCCAGCTGGCCCATGCCGGTTGCTTTACGTCCACTCAATTAACAGGACAACCTCCTCTGGCTGTCTCGGACTTCGATGAGCTGACTACAGAATCACCGCGAAAGGAAATAACGGCGCGGGATATCAGGGGAATTGTTGACGCCTTTGCCGCCGCGGCCCGAAGAGCAAAATCAGCGGGCTTTGACGGGGTTCAGATTCATTCCGCCCATGGCTATCTGCTAAGCCAGTTTCTCTCCCCCGCATTTAACAAACGCCGGGATGAATATGGAGGAAGTATTCACAACCGGGCCCGGATTCATCTCGAAGTATGCCGCGCCGTCAGAGAGGCTGTGGGCGAAGATTATCCGGTATTGATCAAAATGAACTGCCGGGATTGCGTGGAGGACGGGCTGGACCTGGAGGAATCTCTTCAAGTCGCGCGGCTGCTGGCCGGTGCCGGTTTAGACGCGATAGAGCTGAGCGGAGGCACGCTTGCAAGCGGCAGGCTGTCCCCCAGCCGATCAAAGATCAATTCTCAGGACAGAGAGGCCTACTTCAGGGAAGAGGCGAGTGCCTTCAAAAAGAAAATCGGTATCCCCCTGATCCTGGTCGGTGGTATGCGGTCCATCGAAGTCGCCAAACAACTTGTGGAAAACGGGGTGGCAGATTATATCTCCATGAGCCGTCCCTTCATCAGAGAACCGGACCTGATCAATCGCTGGAAGGCCGGGGATCTCCGGAAAGCGCAGTGCAAATCAGATAATCTGTGTTTCGGTCCCGGGCTTGAGGGCAAGGGGATATATTGCGTGGTAAAAAAGGATGAGGAGGTAGCATAAAATGGGTGAAAAAATCAAAATCGGAATAATCATCTGTGACCGATACCGCAGATGCGCGGGTGGAAAATGTTTCAGGTCACTGCGGAACAGAGAGGGCGCTTTCAGCCGGTACAGGAATATGGAAGTCGAAGCTGTCGGTTATACTACCTGCGACGGATGTCCCGGAGGCAATATCGAATATGCCGTGGATGAAATGACAAGAAACGGGGCAAATGTGATACACCTTGCCACCGGGCTGATTGTTGGATATCCACCATGTCCCCGTATCACCTATTTTCATGATTTTATCGAAAAGAGATATGGCGTTGAAGTAGTCTATGGCACCCACCCCATACCGCAAAAATACCTTACTATGCATGATCAGATGGGGACATGGAATGATCCCGGGTGGAAACAGATTATTCAGCCTACACTGGCGGATGAAGAGATTCGCCTGGCCTATGATTGAAGCTTGTCCTCGACTCCGATCGGGGAACGGGAATCCAGTCCCGACGAGTCGGGATTAAGTAGTTATGCGCTTCTGGATTCCCGCCTACGCGGGAATGACAGACTTTTTACGAAGCCGTCATGATTAGTACGAGACAAACCTCGTTTCGCTCCCGTGCTCTGAGCGGAAACGCGTAAAAGGAGATATTCCGATGAAAATAGCGATAGTGGGAATAGGCGGCGTAGGCGGTTATTACGGAGGCCTGCTGGCAAAACATTACGCCGGTGATGAAAATGTTGAAGTCGTTTTCATAGCGCGCGGGCCACACCTGGAGGCTATAAAGACAGACGGGCTGCAGGTGATGAGCGCGGCAGCAGGAAATTTCACAGCCAGACCAGATCTGGCAACCGATGATCCGTCGGACTGCGGCATATTCGATATCATCCTCCTGTGCGTCAAGGGCTATGACCTCATGGAAAGCGCGCGACTGCTCGCGCCCAACACAGGTGAAAACACCATCGTCATTTCCGTGCTGAACGGGGTGGATAACGCGGAGAAATTGAAGTCGGTTCTCGATAAGGGAAGGATATGGAACGGGTGCGTGTATATCGGATCTCATATCGTGCGGCCCGGTGTTTGTCGGCAGTCGGGTGGTTCATGCAAGATGTTCTTCGGGAGTGAAACGAATGACGAAACCGACGGGACACGTATAGAGAATATATTCCGGGAAGCGGGTATCGACGCGCAGTACAGAACCGATATCAACAAAATCGCATGGGAAAAGTACCTTTTTGTTTCTCCTCTCGCGAACGCGACGACCTTCCTTAACACCACCATAGGCGGGCTTCTGGAGAACAGGGAGGGCATGGAGCTCATGAACAATCTTCTTGAGGAACTGCTGGCCCTTGCCGGGGCATATGGTGTTGATTTTCCTGAGGATATCAAGGAATCAACCATCGAGAAAGCCAGGGTTTTTCCCTATGAGGCTAAAACATCACTGCAAATGGATTTTGAGAAGGGAAAGCGAACGGAAATAGAAACTTTTGTCGAATTCATAGTCAGAGAAGCCGGAAGACTGGGCCTGCCCGCCACCACTCACGAAAGGATTTACGCGGCCTTAAAAGCCCGTGAGTAAAGGAAGGATATCCCCATGCATGAACTTCCCATTACGGAGAGCATTCTGAAAATTGTCCTGAAACATGCCAGGGCAAACAGTGTCCACAAGGTCATGACCGTGCACTTGAGAATCGGCAAGCTCAGCGATCTTGAAGACGAGTGGATTCAGCGCTATTTTGATTACCTGAGTAAGGGCACCCTGGCGGAGGAGGCGAAACTCAAGATCGAACGGACGCCTGTCATCGTCCGGTGCAATGCCTGTTCGGAGTCTTATGAAGCGGACGTAAAGAACCTGAATGACCTTACCTGCACGGCTTGCGGGGGGAAAGAGTACACGCTTATTTCGGGACGTGAATATTACATCAAGAACATGGAGGTGCAGTAGTGGAAAATGTGAGACTCATAGAAGTAAAGGAGGATATCCTCTCCGACAATATCAAACTCGCCGGGGAGGTTCGGGAACGTCTCCGGGGGACACAAACAATGCTCCTCAATCTCATGTCATCGCCCGGTTCGGGAAAGACCAGCCTGATACTCCAGACCGTTGAAGGCCTTGCGGGAAAGGTGCGCTTCGGCGTTATCGAAGCGGATATTGATTCCACGGTAGACGCGGAAAAGGTCACCGCCCGGGGAATCCCGGCGATTCAGCTCCGGACGGGAGGATTCTGCCACCTCGACGCGACCATGGTTACCCAGGGCATTGATGCCATGGACGTAAGCGAACTTGACCTGGTCATAATCGAAAATGTGGGAAACCTGGTCTGCCCCGCCGAGTTCGACACGGGCGCACACAAAAACATCATGATCCTGAGCGTACCCGAGGGGGACGACAAGCCTCTCAAATACCCCCTCATGTTCTCCATCTGCGATTTGCTGCTGATCAATAAAATTGATTATCTGTCCCTCAGTGATTTTGATATGTCGGCGTTAAGGGAGCGGGCTCTGGCCCTGAATCCCCGCCTTACGATCCTTGAGGTGTCATGCAAAACCGGCGCGGGTATCGAAGGCTGGATCGACTGGTTGAATGGGGAAGTGGAGACCTTCAAGAATATGGAGGAATGAAAGCGAAACAAGGAAGTGAAAAAACGGACACAGAACTCTATCATCAAGATTTCAGGCAGATCACGTCTCCATCGCGGTTGACCATGCCGTCCTGTTCCAGCTTAATAAGATGGCTTTCTATAATTCCACACCCCGGGAAAAAGTGGATTATTTCATGGCGGAAAAGCGCGGCGTTTAATTCCATGAAACTTTTGGGTCCATCCTTCAACGCTTCCATAAGGATCTCTTCCCTTTTTAATAATTTACCGCGGATTCTATCGATTCCCTGCGAAGGATTATCCACTATCATTCCATGAGAGGGGATCAGAAGAGAGGCATCCTTTGATTCCAGCTTGTCGAGACTTTCAAGATATCCGGTCAGTCCTCCTGAATTAGGTGTGTACCATGCCGGACTGTTTCCGACCAGATCTCCCGCTAACAGGATTCCCGTCCTTTTTTCAAATAACGAGATATGACCCGGCGCGTGTCCCGGTGTGAGAATGACCTCAAATTCAAAATCTCCCAGGCTGATTACATCTCCCTCATGAATTTCCTCCACTTCTTCCACGGCGCTCATTGAACATCCGAAATCATCGAAAAATTTAAGTAAATCGAAATCCTGATGTTCTCCGGACGAGGCATACTTCTCTTTTGCAAGGGGAATATCAAAGGTGTAGTGCAAATTTGCCGGGTTCAGGGCCGAGACGACATCCAGTGAATGGATAAGAACCTTCGGATGAACTTCCTCGAGGATGTATGTCATGGCGCCCATATGATCGGGATGGGCATGAGAAAGCACCACCGTATGGAGGTCGGGGAGCTTCAAACCCAAATGGTCAAGGCCGCTCATAAGGTGATTGTAACCTGAATTCCCCCTGCCCCCCACATCTATCATTGAGAAACCACGATCATCGGGAATTACGAATATATTTGCCGGGTCCGGCCACAAGGAACTTTCCGCGAAGATAACCAGAATCCCCTGAACGTCAATATACTTCTTATCACTCGTCATCGCTGATCCTTTTCGCAAGAAAGAACAAACACCCTGCCCAAAAACGCTCTTCGGGCTGACATACCGGCGATTCAGTCCACCAGCATAAGACAGTAGAGATTTTGCGTTTCAGATTTTTCCTTCAAGGCTGTTATGAAAAAGTCGTTATTTCGAGCGGTCTGAAACACGTCGATACCGCATGCTTCCATGGCGGGCCGGGTTTTTCCGGGAAAACGACAGGGGACTCCGGTAACTATTCCACATTCTTTGCACAGCACACAGGGGCCGGCCAGCATGACGAATGCCTTGTAGTAGCCGTCCTTGAAGAGCTCTCCTTCCAGTTCGACCAGATTGTCAAGATAGTCCATCATGCTTTTGCTTCGTCCCTTTACGGCCGGGGCCTCCGCATGAAAGAGAATTGCCCGTTCATACGAATCGAGGTTTGCCCGCGTCTCTTCCGGCGTAGGTGTATGGGGCGGGCAACTGTATCGATGTTTGTAGGGACATCCGAACATACACTTAAATCGTACCCACGGGGCGGTTACTACGGTATTCGGATGGATTACTTTCGCATGGGTTGCCCCTCCTTGAAGAGCCTTCTCACAATATTTTTTCAGATCAGATGTCCGCACGATAACCCCCTTAGGAATTGAAAATTAATAACCTTTACACTATGGCAACTTTTGGCTTGATCTTATAGTTCCATTCACCGTGAAAACCTGATCGCTCTATACGAACATTCTTCAATTCTTTGTC
>JAFDAS010000072.1 GCA_019313695.1 Deltaproteobacteria bacterium | reverse complement strand
TGGGGGACTGGTAGAAGCATGCTTCACCCATATCCATGAGGGTGGATTGGAGTCCATACAATATTACATTCGGCTCTGGATACAAATCCGCCACCAATTTCCCAACATCTAACAGAGTATTTACATACTCGTTTTCTTTCCCATCCCGGGTAACCAAATATTTCATTCATACACTCCCATATTCGACACTGACCCAAGATCCCGCCTTAGTTCCATCCGAGGAAGACAATCTGCAGGGTCAAATTCATCTGACATCTCCTTCCCGGCAATGTGGCTGTGCATACACAGAGCACAGATCGTAGTATTACATTCTTTTAGGGTTTCAGGGATTCTATCCCCGTTTTTAGTAGTTTTCATTTTTTTCACACCTGTCCTGGGGTATCCCGGGACAATTGAGTATATACACTCAGAATGTATATACCTGCCGGTGATCACCCAAGACAACGGATCACGAGGATCCACAGATATCCACATACTGCAATGTTTTATATTTGTGGAAACAACAGGAACTTTGAAAGCTTATGAAAAATGATTTGGGGGGGTTAGCCCCAAAAACGAATATGATAAAGACACTTACTCATCTCAACTTTGAGACGTATAACACTTTTGGTAACCATCCCGGTGAACTGGAGAGTGAACCGGCAGGGGGTACAGACGGAGCGACAGCGGAGTCCCCCGACCAATGGGAGGGGGTATCTCAAGTCTCTTCCGCCGGTGCTGTGGGGGGTGATTGAGGCATGGGAACCGCCTCTCTGTATCCAGCTTCCGTGCCAGTAATGAAAGGGGGGACGATTGACTATTCGAATCTCGAAAATCCGGTTTATCGCCCAGATATGAGTCCCGGGGAATACACATATTTCATGTATCCAGGCATGGCAGGAACCGCTGATGGACTGTGCCCAGATGGGGAAGATCGTGGTGACGGATGCTGGACAAAAAAGGCAGTCTGCTCTATAGATCCCAGTCATTTTACCCTGACCAAAACCGGAAAATCCTGCGGCTCGCCTGCCTGTCGCCATCATTGGAAAGGCTGGGCATATCGGGGCGCACAGCGAATACGCGCACATGTCTGTGGCTATCAGCAAGCCACAAACTACCCTTACCCTGCTCGTCACATCACCATATCTCTTGATCCGTCTGAACGTCAGAAATTTCTGGATGATTATGGCTATGACGAGGTTCTGCTATGGAAGAAGCTTCGGGCCCATTTCCTGAAACTGGCTAAATCATGCGGTATTACAGGCGGAGCCATGATATTACATACGTACCGGGTGAAGCCCAAAATCCGGGAAAAGTTTGGTGGCGGAGGTAAAATTTGGGAATTAATCCGCGGCGCTGTGCACAACGGCGCTCCATTCTACGACCTTGTTTATTGGTCTCCTCACGTTCACATCGCTGGATACGGAAAAATGGCATCTATCAAAGGCGCGGGAAAAGACCACACTGCCTCCCAATTTCAGTATAAAATGATCAGAGCGCTTAATACCGAAGATGATGTCGACGTCTGGGCATATTATGCCCTCTCACACTGCGCTTTAAATCCTGCAAAACGTGGCTCAAATGTGAGTTATTTCGGGGTTTGTGCTCCAAATAAGCTCAAACTCGTATGGCAACAATGGTTCACAGAAGACATTATATGTCCTGTTTGCGGTGCCGCTGTAGTATACGATATTCCAGATTTTATTCCAGATACCCGCTTAGACACGCGAGAAGTTGCCACACGCAAACGGCTCTATGCTGAATATGTCATCACCGGTTCGGATCCTCCTGGTTGAAACGTTTAAACAGGGATAAATCTATTTGGTTTAAATTTTTAAACTATGTATGAATATATTGGAAATAGCTGATCTGCTCAAAGATCTAGATGAGGAAAGAATTTCAGAAGAGATGGAAAAATTTGCTGAAATTGTGGCCAGAAAGGTTTCAATCCGGATGTCTAATGATGTTGAGGAGTATGTGAAAATTCATGGCAAAACTTGATAAAGTGGCAGCGCTCCAATCCAGGAAGGATGGAGCAACTGTAAATGAGATCGCATTGTCGCAGGGAGTAACGTATCAGGCAGTCTGGAGGTATCTGAAAACTCAAAACATCGACCTGCAGGACAAAACAAAGGGTGTAAATCTAAGCATAAACGGTGAGGCAATTGTGGCTAAAAAACAAATTCGGGTAACACAGAAAGAAAAATGTCCTAATTGTGGGGGAGATTTAGAGCGTTGGCGTATTCGTGATGGAGACGGAAACATAACCGCGTGCGTGTACCAGTGTACTGATTGTGAGGCGATTTTTGAATGACAGACGAAATTAAAGAATTTCCTGATTTGGATATAGAAATTACCGATATACCGGACAAAGAAGAATCCGAAACAGTGAAAAAAACAGATATTCCTAAAAATATGGGAAAACCTACTTTTGCGAGCGCAAAGAAACACCCGTTGTCTCTGGCTATTGATGAGCTATATCTAGAGTCTATGAACAAAGTGCTGGCAAATAAGGAGGGTAATATTACTAGTGCGCATGACATAGGCGCGGCATTGTATTATACTGTGCTCTTCTATGCTCCACAAGTGCCGACAGAACACCCGGCAACATATATCCTTATGGCTGTGTTGGGGTGTGGTATTGATGTTATGGCGGTGCTGAAAGGTCCTGATAAGGTGATGAGCCCATGACATGGGAGGTATGGAACAGTGTATAATTCTCATATGTGCATATTCGGGGCCACTTCATCGGGCAAAACATATATGGCAGGGCATCTGTTCGCATCCTTGCCTAACTGGAATATCTTTTTTAACACACAGTTTGAACCAGTCCTCCATAAAAAATTCGGTGGTTATGAAGTAACGGGGATATCGGCGTTGACAAAAGCCCTGGAAGACAAGCACCGGCGTATTGTGTATACACCACATAGTGAAACCCCACAGGGGCAACAGGCGGAATTATCCGAGATAATTGATATCCTGTTTGCTATGGGTCGTATTTTCAATACGAAAGGGGATAGAGTGATTTGGTGTCATCTCTATGTGGATGAGGTGCATCTACTTAGTCCAAAGAAAGCCCCATTTGATCGACTTGATAGGGTAGCCACACAGGGGAAGCGGTTCGGAGTGATTGGGGTATTCATCAGTCAGAGACCTGCCCTAGTTTCACAGACTTTAATTACTCAATCTGACAAACAAATAATTTATCGATGTAATACGTACGAAATCCCATATTTCGAGCGATATGGGTATCCAATCGCTGATCATTTTGACTGGCTGGATCAGGATTATCATTTTATTCTGGATGACGGCAGAAAAATCACCAGAATGAACCCCATTAAAGTTTAAACAGACTACCTTTGTTTAAACATACTATTTTATATTTGTATGCTAATTATACGGCATGAAAGAAATAAGCCTTTCTAAGCTAACCGCAGGGGCTGACCTCACGCGTCCACAGTTAACTGTGGGTTGGGGAATTGCCGCCGTTGGTGGTGTAGTAGCACTTCTGGCAGCTATAGCAATCGGCAAATATGCCTATGATATGATTGCAACCAAAGCAGCGCCCATTGTCGGGGTTGTTCCTGGCGCAATATCGGAGATGATAGACTAATGACTTTTCCACTGAATTACAAACTATTCAGCAATTCCGCGAACGGGAATGTGAAAAAGGGCGATGTAATTAACCACGCGTCCCTGAAAGGCGACGACGGCACCGGCACAGACCTGGCAGCCCAACTCGAACGCAATCAGGCATACAGATTACACAAACCATTGATTGCCTGCGGTGCACTGGGACAGACAATCACCGTTGTGGTTGATGCTGCGAATGGTGCTCAGGTTACTAATGCTATGGGTATTGAGGCTGTTGTTTATGAGAATACTCCCGAAACCGTACAAATTCAGTATTTCGACCGGAAATTCGGATTTGGGAAAGGGATCCCGGTTAGATCACCGTCTCTTGAGGCTAGCATGGAACGACAGGAGAGTGTGTTTTCAGTTGTTGGTGATGTTGCCACACTCTCAGGTGATGCGCGGTTTTCGTATGATCCTGATGCAGCGGCGGGTGCACCCATCTTGACCATTACACCTAATGGCACAGATGTTATCCTGCTTCGATCTGGTTCAAGATTTGCTGCACTTGGGGATACTTCATAGAAATTTCTTTTTTCTGGGTGGAATAATGCCTGAATATGCAGAAGTTGAACGGCGGATCATGCGGGCGCTGCAAACGTTGTTTAAAAATGGCGAATTTAAGGAGCTTTATATGCCGACTGAAATAGTAACGGGCAGTACGGCGGTTGCATACAATGATACGGACGGTACGACTATATTCTTTGCATCTGATGCCGAGAAATGCACGGTGTTAGATAACAATTCCTGGGAATTATTGAAGACCATAACTCTCGATGATACACCTCCTGATGCGATGAAATTTGGTTTTCATCCGAGAGCCACAGTGTCTCAGACCTGCTGGTTCCAGATCTGGCATAACGATATACTCATCGGGAGCGTGTCCACCTCCAATCAATATGTTGGCACAGCCTACGCAACGTATATTATAAATGGTCTCAAAAAGGGCGATACTATAGTGCTGAAAGGAAAATCAACCGGCGTTTCTGGGGTAAAAGCGTGTGTAAAGAATTTTCGGATATTAGGCAATGTAAAATCAACAGATGGTGTCACAGGGAGCTAAAATGACAAAATACGGGCAAAAAATCATTGACTTAACAACAGCTAGAGCAGACGTGGAAATTAAGCTATCCGGGAAGCGGATTTCAATAATTTCTTCCACGGCTACAGCTGCCGTATATTTACAATTAGATACCAGAGACGCGGTTAAACTGGATTTGCGCCAATATCGCACAATTCAGGCCAGTTTTGAGCGTCTGTATCTGACCCATGCAGCACAGGCAGGTAAAAGCATCTCGTTGATCATCGGTGATATCGATCTGTTTAAAGCCGAACCAATGCGGAATCTGAGTATTGAAAATACCGTTGGTGTAGCCATAAATCCGGCAACGGAGGACAAACAGGACGACGTTATAACAGCGTTAGGTCTTCAGAGCACAGAGGCTAAACAAGACGACACGATTACGGCATTGGGGACTCTGGAGACCTCGGTTACAGCGATGGAGACAAAGCAGGACGATGCAATTACCGCCCTGGCTCTCCTGGAAACGGGTAAGTCAACAGCAGCGCTTCAGACAACTGGGAATACCGCGTTAGGAACGCTGGAAACGTCCCTTACAGCAATGGAGGCTAAACAGGATGATGCAATTACTGCCCTGGCTCTCCTGGAAACGGGTAAGTCAACAGCAGCGCTTCAGACAACCGGGAATACCGCTCTGGATACCCTCGAGGCGTCCCTTACAGCGATGGAGACAAAGCAGGACGATGCAATTACCGCCCTGGCTCTCCTGGAAACGGGTAAGTCAACGGCGGCGTTGCAGACAACCGGGAATACCGCTCTGGATACCCTCGAGGCGTCCCTTACAGCGATGGAGACAAAGCAGGATATTATCATCACAGAACTTGAAGCTGTTGCACCACAGGCACACGGAATTGATGCCGTTGGAACAAATGCTTATGCTACAGTTGTTACCGCTAGTGGAGCCCGGCGACATATGCATGTGTCCCTTCAGGGATCTTATGATGCTATTGTTTCGATTGATTCAGGCACCACTGAGAATTTTTATATTCCGGCTAATTCCAGTTGTGTCTTTGATTGCATCTTAATAGCAGATGCCGCAACAATTCAGGGTAAAAATGCAGGAACAGATGAAAATTATGAAAAACTGTCTATAACGGTGTGGTAATATGTCAGGTGCAAGTTTGCTTTCCCTATGGAGACAATCGTCAGGTATACTATACTCTAAACTTGGTTGTAAGCATACCCTAAGACCTGATCTTGATTTTAGCACCGTTGCAGCGTTGGGAAAACCAACGGCTGTTGTGTTGGGAGCGTTTCCGGGTTTTTCACTCCCAATTCATAGTGCTGATAATGAAGAATTGTTTTTTCATACCAAAGTGCCTGAACGATGGGATGGGACAACCGACTTGAAATTTAAAGTCTGTGTATATCTTGCAGGAGCTGAAACCATAGGGGATGTTTTTAAACTACAAGTATCTCACGCGCATATTGTATGTGGGGGTGAAGTGGTGCCATCAGGCGTGACAGACGTCGAAGTTCAACAAGCTGTTCTAACTGATAGAGAGGCGCAATATGATGCCTATATGCTGGAATTTGCTATACCGGCGGCTGGTATGTCTGTTGGTGACAAACTAGGGTTACGATTACGGCGGATCGCTGCAACAGGAACGGCGATTGACGGTGAAATAGTTATTTTTGACGCAAATCTGGAATATAAGCGTGATAAATTGGGTGGAGCATGGAATTAATTAGCCCTGACGTAATAGCACAGATTGGATTCCCGATTTGTGTTACGGTTTATCTCTTATATGAGAGGTCAAAATTTAACCTTGATATAACCGTAAAATTGGAGCGTATATCAAATTTACTAGATGCATTGGAGGATAAAATAGATTATGGACGATTATAGCAGGATTTATAATGTCTATCTTCAAGCGATCGAGACCGGAGGTGGGAATTCTAGCAATCCGCCGGAACTGGCACGACATCAAACTAACATTATTGTTGAAATCGGCGGTAGGAGGATGCGCGATCAGAGGATGGATATAAATTGGTTTCGTGCTTGGCTCCATGCTTATGCTGATTTGGCAGAGGCCGGAGGTTCTGAATTTATCTGGACAAAGGCGCGGAACGAATATGTTACAATGGCAACAGCAGCAGCTAATGGAGATGTGGCGGCTATTGCGATGCCAATTTTACCTGCAGTTGTACCTGCAGCAGCTAATGGAGATGTGGCGGCTATTGCGATGCCAATTTTACCTGCAGTTGTACCTGCAGCAGCTAATGGAGATGTGGCGGCTATTGCGACGCCAATTTTACCTGCAGTAACAAAAAAAGATGAATTCCCTGATATAGCGATTGTAATTGCTGTTGGGGTGATATTGGTAGTCATGATCATGGTTGCAAAATGACAGACAGAAGCACAGAAGCGTGGAAAGCTAAATATGCCATGTGGCTAGAAAAAGGGTATGTTGGTGAACGATATACCCCTACTTTCCGCCAGTTTACACAGGCAGAAGCAGCGGCGGCGGCTGATAGGAGTATTGCCAGCCAGCAGTTAGGCAGTCAGTGGTGGATGAATTCGGATTATGCCGGACCGGATCCTTCATTGGAGACAAAACAGGCTTTTTCCGGGGCGGAATATGCATATGCCTGGGAGGAGTCATTCAAGCAGAACACAGCAACCGGAATGGAGCGGAATGATGCTGCATACCGGGCATACATAGATGCTATGTCGGTGCAGCAACAGACCATCAGTTATGACCCTACTTCACAGGCATCCATTATACCGGGTATCCCGGATATTTTGCCAGTGGGAACTTTGCCTACAACCACGGCCGGTATCATAGCCAGTGAACCTACCCCTATCCCATTGCTTATACTGGTCGGTGCGCTTGTTGTTGCAGCATTTCTGCTGTTCGGGAGATGAAAAAATATGGCTATACAGGAAGCGGCAATTAGGGCTGTTATGCCGTATCTGGTTATCGGCGCGGTTGTTGTCGGAGCGGTTATCCTATACCAGAAAGAGATAGGAGCGGCTGGTGGGGCGATTGCTGGCGCGGTTAGTGATGTTAGTACTGATATTGTCGGCGGTTATATACAGACGGGTGCTGCGCTGGAACGTGGGATTTGGGGTGACCCTGTATATGATTATGAAGCGACCGCACGCGCCCGGGAACCACCAACAGGAACCCTGAAAGAATTTTATGAATCTTTGCACATTGTAGGTCCTGCTGACCCGGGTTATCCGGTGGGGATTCCTTCTGTGATTCAACCCGGGGCGGTGGAAAATCTGGCTGCAGCGGGTCGTCGATTACGGGAAGAACAGAGGTTTAAGGGGTTGGCAGGCGGAGTTGGTCAATGGTTTGAAAATCTGGACAAAATAGTGAAAATTTGGGGTTAGATATCTAATATCAGTTGGATATCTGGTTGGATATCTAACATCAACCTCCGAACTGGGCATGTTTCCATGCTTTTTGTTACAAGTTTCCATTCTGTGAGCAAACAATAGTATACACAGTCCTCACAACGAATATAAGAGCATTCAGCCAACGATTCAGGCACTTGTTTGTTTATTCTGTAGGATCTCATTTTTTCACCCAGTCATCAATTACACCAGCCTGTATGAGGCTGCGATAGTCGCGGTCAATCATCGCCCGTATGTATTCCGCCCGGGTCATACCATGCTTTTGAGACACCAATTCCAACTGATGCAAATGCCGAGCATTACACCGATACAGAAATGTTTCCGGCATATTCCGTCGTTCGCTGATCCGATCGCGGCAACTATCACTCATTGCTATCACATCGTAATTGATGTCGTATTTTGCAACTGAGAATACTGTACAATATTTCCTCAGTTTCGAAATGTGTACGCATGAAGTCAGTACATGCCGGGCACGTTAGACAGTCCATATTGTCACATTCACGCAGCGTAGTAGGTATTTTTTTCATTTAAACATCTCTTTCCTGAATATAATGTTAAGTAATCTTCGTACTGGACACGTTGTGGCATCGTAGCCACCACCTACGCATTTAGGTATTAGGAAGTGGTATGCACAGGTTGCACAGCGTATACTATTGCATTCATTGAGTGTTTCAGGGATTCTATCCCCGTTTATCCCGTTTATAGTAGTTTTCATAAAACCCCTATACTATCTTGACCTTGCAGACGATTGTCTGGTCACTACTCTTGGGGGACTGGTAGAAGCATGCTTCACCCATATCCATGAGGGTGGATTGGAGTCCATACAATATTACATTCGGCTCTGGATACAAATCCGCCACCAATTTCCCAACATCTAACA
>JAFDAS010000274.1 GCA_019313695.1 Deltaproteobacteria bacterium | reverse complement strand
GATGCCGGCAGCAGGCAACTTGATTTGCCTTTGGCGACGGTGTCAATACCTGCAGAAGATCAGCCCTTTAGTGAAGAACATGACTGGAAGGCCACCCGCTATGCCGGTGTATTTATGTACCTGATCACCTTGATCACTAAAAACAAATGGCTGCAACTAATCATGGGATATTGCGGAGCCGGCTACAAGGTGTTTATGGTATTTATTTTAATGGCGGCCAACAACATCCGCTCCATTGAACAGGTTAAAAACATTCGTACACGCGAAGCCGGTCTGGTGCTGGGAATCAAAGGCGTACCCTCTAAGCTCAGGGTACGCCAATGGCTTCACGAGGTGTCTGAAAAGGAAATCTCGGCCCGGCTGCTTAAGGATTTTTTCCGCCATCAGCTACGCGCAGGCCTTGTTGGCATGTGGTTATGGTTTACCGACGGGCATCTTCTTCCCTATACCGGCAAGGAGAAGGTTCACTCGGGTTATAATACCCAGCGGCGCATGCCGGTTGCGGGCCGAACAAACCTGGTGACCAGCGACATCAGTGGACGTGTTGTGGACTTTGAGATCCAGGAAGGCAAGGGTGATCTGCGCAGTTATATTGTGAGTTTGAGCAAAAAGTGGCAAGATGAGTTTGTACAGGCACCGGTCCACGTTTTTGACCGTGAAGGCTATGGAGCTGCGTTTTTCCATACGCTGCAAAAAGACCATGTCTGTTTTGTGACCTGGGAAAAGTATGCTGATGCCCGCAAACTCGACGCATTTACACCCGAGATGTTCAAGGATACCTTTGAGTTCAATGCCAAGACATATAGGATTTTTGAAGGTACAAAAACCTTTACCCACAAGCTTGAAGACGGCAGTGACGAAGAATTTACGTTAAGGCGTATTTACATTTGGAATTTAACCAGCAATCGCAGGACCAGTACTCTGGCCGGTGTATCGCCGGATAAGATGAGCACGCAGGACTGTGCATTGGCGATTTTAAGCCGCTGGGGGGCTTCGGAGAATACCTTCAAGCATCTTGCAGATAGACATCCGCTGCACTATCAGCCTGGATTTGAAATGGTTGAAAGTGAAAAGCAGGAAATTACCAATCCGCACTACAAGCAAAAGCAGGGGCTGCTGGCACGGTTGAAAACACAACTGAACAAGAGCTATAAAAAGTTTTCAAAGAGCAAAGAAGTTGTTAACAAAGATGGCAGTATACGCCAAAACAGCGCTCATCACCGACTGAAATACAAGATAGAAAATCAGGAAGCTGAAATTGACGAGCTGAAACGGCAGATAAAGCAACTGCCTGAAAAGATCGATATAACCTTACTGGAAGACTACAGATGTTTTAAGCGCATCTGCAATGAGAGTAAGAATCTGTTTGATTTTGTAACCAGCTCTGTCTGGAATGCCCGCAAGCAGATGGTTGAGTGGCTGTTGCCGTTTTATGAGAATAAAAATGAATACGTAGATTTGTTCTGCGCTATTACCAGTTGTCAAGGCTGGGTAAAGAGTGAAACGCACAAAGTCACGGTACGCCTTGAGCCTCTTGAACAACCCAGCCGCCGGGCAGCCTGGGGGCGCTAACGCCGGCGGGCAAGTCGCTCGTAGTTGAAGTGGGCAACTCCCCGCTGATATAATCAGTGTCAAAAAAAGTGGCTAATTTTTACGGCTAAATAACGAGGTCTGAATATCATAGCACTTATCACATAAACACCATGAAAAAAGCCAGGATATTAATTGCGGAAGACAACGATCTTAACAGAGAAAATCTGACTGAATTGTTGTCTGAAAACGGCTATGAGGTTAAGGCCGTCAGAGATGGAAAGGAGGCGATGGATGTCTTTCCCTGTGACAACTACGATCTGGTCATAACTGATCTGAAAATGCCTCACACTGATGGTCTGGACCTGCTTAAATTCATAAAAGAGATAAATCCTGAAAATATTGTCATCATGATCACCGGTTATGCCACCGTAAAAAGCGCTATTAGTGCCATGAAGATGGGAGCATTTGATTATATAACAAAACCTTTAAAAAAAGATGCCGTCGAACTGGCTGTTGCGAGGGCGCTGTCCCATGCAAAACTCAGAGAGGAAAACATCGCGCTCAGGAAACATTTAGAGGAAAAATACGATTTCGGCAAATTGACAGCTTACAGCGATAGCATGAAGGAAATTCTGGGAAAAATCAAAAAGGTGGCATCATCGGACAGCACTGTTGCCATATATGGCGAAAGTGGAACAGGCAAGGAGCTGGTGGCACGGGCGCTGCACTTCAACAGCGGTAGAAAAGCATCTCCTCTTGTTATGGTAAACTGCGGGGCAATCCCTGAAGAGCTCCTCGAAAGCGAATTGTTTGGCCATGAAAAGGGCGCCTTTACCGGGGCCATACGAAGCAGAACCGGACGGTTTGAATTGGCGCATGGGGGGACAATCTTTCTGGACGAGATAGGCGACATGAGTCCCTCATTGCAGGTAAAGGTATTGAGGGTAATACAGGAAAGGCAGTTTGAACGAATTGGAGGCATGAAGACCATAGATGTTGACGTAAGGATTATTACCGCGACAAACCAGGATCTGGAAAAGGCCGTGGCGGAAAAAAGATTCAGGGAGGATCTCTTTTATCGCATCAATGTAATACCCATCCATCTTCCGCCCCTCAGAGAAAGGAAGGTGGACATACCCGTCCTGGCCAATCATTTCCTGAGGACATTTAATAAATCAAAAGAGAAAAATATAGAGGGATTATCGCTCGAAGCCATGAATTGCCTCACAAAATATCACTGGCCGGGCAATGTAAGGGAACTGCAAAACCTGGCCGAGATGCTCGTTGTCATGAAGGAATACGGCTCGATAGGGGTGGAGGACCTGCCTGATAAAATAAGACTGAATTCAGGGGGAACCGGAGGAGTCATGAGCGGTATCGATATCCCTGATGATGGTCTGGGTCTGAATGAAATAATCGGTCAATTTGAAAAAGAT
>JAFDAS010000273.1 GCA_019313695.1 Deltaproteobacteria bacterium | reverse complement strand
CCAGGCGACCCGTCGGGCATTCGACAACCTGGTTCAGACTGCTATAAAGGAAAAGGTGTCCTTTGTTCTCATCGCCGGAGATCTCTATGACGGAGATTGGAAAGACTACAACACTGGCCTGTATTTTGTATCACAAATGAACAGGCTGCGTGACGTCAACATTCCTGTATACATTGTGGCCGGGAATCATGATGCTGCCAGCAAGGTTTCGAGGGTGCTCCGGCTTCCTGAAAGTGTGCATCTGTTTCCAACTCAAAAGCCTGCAACGCTTTGCATCAACAACATAGACGTCGCCATTCACGGCCAGAGCTTTGCTTCACCGGCCGTAAAAAAGGATCTCTCCGCTAAATACCCGCCGCGCCTGCCTGGATATTTCAACATCGGCATGCTGCATACATGCGTGACAGGTCGTGAGGGACACGAGTCGTACGCCCCTTGCACCCTGGACGGGTTACGATCAAAAGGATACGACTACTGGGCCCTGGGGCATGTTCATCAGCACGAAGTGCTTATGGATGATCCGCTAATTGTGTTTCCGGGAAATATCCAGGGCCGACATGTCCAGGAGACTGGGCCCAAAGGCTGTGTGCTTGTTTCCGTTGATGACATGTAAATGTGGATACATCCGGCGCCGGTAGCGGTTACGATGTGGTTGATCGATTCAATAAACACCTCGAAAAGCTTTTAGATGAAAATGAAGGCCTGCCGCTGGTGACTCGTGTTGTAATCGAAGGGGACACGCACGCCCATACTGAACTTGCTTCAGACACGGAGAGATGGACCAATGAGATCCGGTCGGCGACGGTTAATACCGGCGAGGGTCAGGTTTGGGTTGAAAAAGTGAGGTTTTTAACAAAGCAGCACTTATCTGACAAAGCCTTGAAATCAGCGGAAGGGGCCATAGGAGAGCTTGTTCATCTTCTTGATGAGTTGCATTCCGACCCGGACCGTTTGAATGATTTGGCAGATGAACTGGCAGACCTTGAAAAAAAGGTTCCCAGAGAACTTAAAGAAGGCGCAGACGGAATGAAATTTGATGATCCCAAATGGCTTGGCAGCTTACTTGATCAGGTGCGACCGATGCTCCTCCAGCGGCTTATCCATAAAGAGGAATCCGAATGAAAATTCGCGAGATAAGGCTGATTGCTTACGGCCCTTTCACCGATGTCCGAATTGACTTAAGTGAAGGAAAGGAAGGTCTGCATATCATATACGGGCCAAACGAAGCAGGCAAGAGTTCGGCCTTAAGGGCGCTGCGCCATATGCTCTACGGCATTCCTGAAAGGTCACCAGACGGGTTTCTTCATCCATATGACAAAATGCGGATCGGAGCTGCCATTGAACGTAAAAATGGGAATGTACTGGAGTTTGTCCGACGCAAAGGTAGAAGCAACACCCTTCGCGCTGCAGACGATAAAGCTGTGCTGGATGAGGCCCTCGTCCGGCAGTCTTTAAATGGTATAGACGAAGTTTTTTTTGTAACCATGTTCGGGATCGATCATGCCGATCTTGTTCGTGGGGGTAAAGAAATCATCACGGGCGGCGGAAGCATGGGCCAGGTTATATTTGCCGCAGGATCGGGTGTCGTTAATCTCCGTGAAATTCAGCAAGATCTCCAGTCCGAAGCCGATCAACTTTTCAGACCATCCGGACAGAAGCCACGAATAAATGACGCATTGGGCAATTTAAGCAAAAACCGAAAAGCTTTGCGTGAGGCTCAACTGCCTGGTCAAGAATGGGTTAAACATGATCAGGCATTGCGCGAAGCGCAAGAACATATACACATCGTCAATCAGAACCTGACAGATAAACAGCGGAATCGCCGCCGCCTGGAACGTATCAAGGAAGCTCTGCCCATTATTGCCCGGCGCAAAGAATTGATAGAGGATTATAAAAACTACGCAACTGCCGTCCTGCTCCCTGAAAATTTCAGAGATGAAAGACATGAGCTAATCACAAAGATCAGCGTCGTTGAAAACGATCGCAATCAGGCCCTCCAGGGCATCGAAACACTCGAACGAGATATGGCGAAACTACAAGTTTCCGAAGGTCTGATAGAAAATTCAGAGCTTATCGAGGAGATTCATCAGGAACTGGGCAGTCATCGCAAGGCAGTCAGGGATCGCATCCAGCTTCAGACACGCAAAGACGTGCTGAGAAGCGAGGCCAAGGATATACTTCGTGGTCTCCGGGATGATTTGACCCTTGAAGACGCGGAAAAACTTCGCATAAAGAGAGCCGACAAAGTTGGAGTACAGGAACTGGGCATAAAGTATGAGCGGATCATAACGCGTATAGAAAATGCCCGGGAGGCAATACCAAAGATCTCTGATCA
>JAFDAS010000071.1 GCA_019313695.1 Deltaproteobacteria bacterium | reverse complement strand
AGATATAGATTTCTGCATGGAGGGAAGGGACGAGATTATAAGATATGTAACTGAAAAATATGGAAGCGACCAGGTTTCACAGATCATTACATTCGGTAAAATGCAGGCAAAAGCGGTTGTCAGGGATGTCGGCAGGGCACTCAATATGCCCTATGGAGAAGTTGACACAATCGCAAAGATGATACCTCCCACCCTGGGAATCACACTCAAACAGGCGATAAAGGATGAGCCACGTCTCGCTGCGGAGCAAAAAAAGAATGAGAAAGTCAAAAGGCTCCTCGACTTGTCCCAGTCTCTGGAGGGTCTGAACCGCCACGCCTCCACACACGCGGCCGGAGTTGTCATCTCCGACATACCGCTTGTGGAAAGGGTTCCCCTGTACAAGAGCCCAAACAATGACGATATCGTGACGCAGTACTCGATGAACGATCTGCAGAACGTCGGTCTGACAAAGTTCGACTTTCTGGGCCTCAGGACGCTCACAGTTATCAGGGATACACTGAAATTCATCAGGGAGGGGAGGGGAGAAGAAGACTTTTCAATCGAAGCCATTCCCCTTGATGACGAAGACACATATAAACTGTTAGCGAAGGGACAGACGGACGGTGTCTTCCAGCTTGAAAGCTCGGGCATGAAAGACCTGCTCATCAGTATAAAACCGGACTGTATCGAGGATATTATCGCCCTTATCTCCCTCTACCGCCCGGGTCCAATGACCATGATTCCTGACTACGTAGCGAGAAAACAGGGCAAACAGAAAATTGTTTACGAAGATCCGCGCCTTGAAGACGTACTGAAGGAAACCTATGGCACTATAATTTATCAGGAACAGGTAATGCAGATTGCCGGCGCAATCGGCGGTTACAGCATGGCGGACGCGGATAACCTTCGCAGAGCCATGAGTAAAAAGAAAGTCTCCGCGATGGAAAAGGAAAGTCCCAAGTTTCTCGCCGGCGCAAAGAAAAACAAGATTCCAGAGGCCAAAGCAAAAAAAATATGGGACCAGATGGAGACCTTCGCAGGTTATGGATTCAACAAATCCCACAGCACCGCCTACACAATGATTTCCTTCCAGACCGCGTACCTGAAGGCCCATTACCCGGTGGAATTCATGACGGCCCTGCTCACCAGCGAGAAAAACAACAGGGACAATATCATAAAATATATCAGCAGCTGCAGGGATATGGGGATCAACGTGCTGCCCCCGGACATAAATGAATCCTTCACCGATTTCAGCGTTGTGGGGGACAATATCAGATTCGGCCTGTCCGCCGTGAAAAATGTCGGCAATGGCGCCGTGGATTCCATAATACTTGCCAGAACATCGAAAGAAAAATTCACTTCATTTCGTGATTTCTGCGATAGAGTGGATATGCACAGGATCAACAAGAAGGTTATAGAAAGTCTGATTAAATGCGGCGCGTTTGACTCCCTGGAGAAAAACAGGTGCCGTCTGATGGAAGGTTACGAAGACATTGCCCTCGCTGCCCAGAGAAGGAACAGGGACCGGATGAACGGCCAGGTCAGTCTCTTCGATCAGCCGGATATTGAGGACACAACACAGCAGCATTTGCCCGATGTCCCGGAGTGGGATCATGACGTTCTGCTGTCCTATGAGAAAGAGATGCTGGGTTTTTACATAACCGGCCATCCCCTCCTGAAATACGCGGACAGTCTTAACACCATTGTGGACAGTGATTCCCTGACATTATCCGGAAAGCAGGATGGGAGCACCGTTGCGGTCGCCGGAGTGGTGAATAATGTAAAGGAGACCACAACAAAGAAAAAGGACACGATGGCCTATGTAACCATTGAGGATCTAAAAGGTTTTATCACTGTTGTTGTCTTCGCGGATCTGTACAGAAACAGTATTTCCATAATCAGGAGTGAAGAGCCCCTTTACATAAAAGGGCGGCTTGATATCGGTGACGAGGGGGCGAAAATCGTGGCATCTGAGATTACCACTGTTGAGGAGGCCATTAAAACGCCCTTTTCCTCCGTACATTTTATGATCGATACCGAAAAATCGGACGGAGACGTGGTTGAGTCACTTAAGGCAATACTTGACAGACGAAGAGGCAACCATGCAGGATATATACATCTATTGTCACCGAACGGCGCCGAAACCATCATATCTCTTGGTGAAGGCTCGGGGATTGAGATCTCGGAAGACATCAAGAAAGAGGCCGACGAGATCCTGGGTCCGGGCGCGACGCGGTTTATGTAGGCATACGGGCACGGTCGAGAATGGAATACCATAAACGAACCTACAGAAACAGGATATCAAAAAAGGGCCTCGTTTCCTTTCAGGTAAAGATAAAGGAAACGGATCTCTATATAGGCGCGGACAGTGATTGCGAAGACGCGGCAGTGCAATCCGTGCGCAGACACCGGGAATCCATAGAAGAATACATCAGGCACAATCCCCCGTTTATAAATTCCATGACGCCGGTTGAGATGGATGAATTCGCGCCGGCCATAATAAGGGAAATGATGGAGACATCCAGCCGCTGTGGAGTCGGCCCTATGGCCTCCGTCGCGGGGGCAATCGCGCGGAATGTCGGTCTGGATCTCATGAAATATTCAGACAATGTCATAATCGAAAACGGCGGCGACATATTTCTGCGACTTATGAATAAAGATGCCACTGTTGGAATCTTCGCGGGAGATTCTCCTCTCAGTTATAAGGTTTCCCTCAGGACAAAGTGTGGAGGAGCTATTGTCGGTGTCTGTACATCTTCAGGAACGGTCGGGCATTCGCTGAGCTTCGGCAGGGCGGACGCGGTATGCGTCACGTCAGAATCTGCAACCCTGGCCGATGCCGCAGCAACTGCTGTCTGCAATCGTGTAAGAAGGGCAGGGGACATAAAGGACGCGCTCGACTTCGGACTGCGTATAGAAGGGGTCATGGGCGCCTTGATCATTATGGGTGATAAACTGGGGATATTGGGAGATATGGAGCTGGCGTAAGGCTTTTGTTGGGTTTCGTTCCTCAACCCAACCTACGTGTTACGTGCTGGCGTAGGGGAATAGGATGGTGGTTTGATATGACAAGAAAAATCGGTCTGGCGCTTGGCAGCGGCTCGGCCCGCGGGTGGTCACACATAGGCGTGATACAGGGCCTGCGGGATGAAGGAATTCCCATAGATATGGTGTGCGGAACGTCGATAGGTTCAATTGTCGGTGGAGCGCTGGCAGCCGGCACGCTGGATCAACTGGATGAATGGGTGCGTGAGCTCTCCTGGTCGGATGTCATCGGATTCATAGACGTGATGTTTCCCCGATCCGGTTTCATTGAGGGGGAAAAGATTATAAATTTCTTCAAAGAAAGATTAGCGGATCCGAATATTGAGGATCTTTCCATGCCTTTCGCGGCTGTTGCGACAGACCTGATGTCGGGACGCGAGGTATGGCTCAGAAACGGGTCATTGATGGATGCCGTGCGCGCGAGTATGTCAATGCCGGGCATATTCGTACCTTTTAAACAGGACACGCAATGGCTTGTAGATGGTGGCCTGGTGAACCCGGTACCCGTATCGCTGTGCAGAGCAATGGGCGCCGATATCGTCATAGCGGTCAACCTCAACTCCGGTATCATGGGAAAACACAGAATAAAGAAAAACTCACGGCGGAAGGCCCCTTCTAAAAAGAGAGGAAGGGCAACAGGAAAATTGCGTGAACAGCTGGCGTCCTATCTGGATAATACAGTAAAGCGGGGGAAAGCTCTCATCCCCGCCGGGTTCGGAGCGGGTAACGCGGATCGCAGCCCTTCAATCTTCGAAGTAATGGCGACATCTACAAACATAATGCAGGATCGAATAACGCGCCAGAGACTCGCGGGAGATCCTCCCGATCTGCTGATATCGCCCCGACTGGCACATATAGGCCTTCTGGAATTCAACCGGGCGGACGAAACTATAAAGGAGGGAAGACGTTCGCTGGAACTTATGCTCCCCCTGTTAAAGGATATAACAGGGTGACTCGACGGGACGCCGACCCACCTGAGTAGTTTTACAGAATTTCTTATCAAAGCTTTGCGGATTGTTGGGTTTCGTATCTCAACCCAACCTACACCTTTTTTACATCGCCTGACTAAAACTGATTTAAAGCAAAGTTTACATAACATATCTTATCGGACGTTCATGATTTATTAAAATTATGGTATTTCGGATTCTGGCCATTTCCCCCGCCAGCCAAAGGCACGGAAAGCAATAAACAGAACTGCCACAAGGCTGCCAGACAAAAGCGGTTTTGCCGTCTTAGACTTTCAGAGCCCCTCTTCAGAAAGCTTTTTGACAAGCTCGCGCTGCTTCTTCGTGATATTCTTGGGAATATCGACAGTGACCCTGACATACTGATCGCCTGTGCCAGTTTTCTTGAAATGCGGGAGTCCGAATTCCTTCATCCTTATCCTGGTATTATTCTGGGTGCCTGCTGGTATTTTTATTCTCTTCGTTTCTCCACCCAGCGTCTGTACATCGATGGACGTTCCAAGGACTGCCTGAGGAAAGGTAATGGTTTTATGGATATAGATATCGTCCCCATCCCTCGTGAAAACGGGATTGGGAGCGACAGTGATGTTTATGAACATATTTCCGGAGGGACCACCGTTGAGACCGGGAAGACCCTTGCCGGCAAGCCTGAGTTTTTTGCCTGTACCGATGCCCCTCGGTATCTTAATGGTCATTTCATTCAATCCACCGTCATCCTTCTTGTAGGATATCCTCTTTTCCGCGCCGGAATATGCCTCCTCGAGGGTTATGGAAAGGTTATACTCAAGATCTCTTCCTTTTCTGGGAACCTGTTGATTATACTGCTGATTTCCAAAGAGCTGTGAAAACAGATCATCATTTTCATATGACCGCCTATGTCCCCTGCCCCTGGAGCCACCAAAACCCCTCAGTATTTCATTCAGATCAAACCCTCTGAATATGTCTTCCTGCGAGAAGTTACGACTGAATGCCTGTGATCCGAAGCTGTCGTATTGCTTACGTTTCTCTGGATCTCCGAGGACAGCGTACGCCTCGCTTATCTTCTTGAATTTCTCCTCGGCCGGTTTGCTGCCGGGATTTTTGTCGGGATGATATTTGAGGGCAAGTTTTCTGTAGGCCTTCTTTGTGTCATCGATGGACGCGTTTTTATCTATTCCGAGTATTTTATAATAATCTTCTGCCATAATGTCTCTTAATCTATTAACTATGCGTTATTTGTCAAGACTTTCCCTGTTGTACCACCAATAGTCATTCCAGTTTACAGGATCATAATATCTCACACCGCCGCCTGCTTTCACAAGGGGGGCGTAATCCATCTCACTGCCCTCGTGGATAAGTCTGTCCGCCGTCATGACAATACCCATAAAAACCCCATGTTTTTTTACTGCCTGACGGCTGTACGAAGCACAGGTGGGATGCATGGGACACCTGTCTCCATCCACCTTTGATATATACTCCGAAAAGAAATTCAGGGCGCCCATAACAGCTTGAGATGGCAGGGAAATATTCTCCTGGCGCGCATCGGAACGCGTCACGGTTTTCTGTTTCGCCTCGCCAAGCTCAAACTCCCACGGCTCAAAGGAATCGCCGGCGCCGAGTCCGATAGATGTCCCCATAACGAGACACACAAGGATTAGGGCAATATTTAGTATATATTTCAGCATGTTATAATTAAAATCTCATGCTCAGCATAAGGTAATTGCATGCATTATCGCTGTCGCGCAGATACGAAAGGCTGGCCCTGTCTCTGAGCCCCTGCAGAAAATCTTTTTTGGTTCTCCTGTTGAATTTGTGGGCGCTGCTGACGGCGCTGTATATATTACCGCTGTACCATCCCAGCTCGAAAAAGGTGACTATGCCGCCGGTGACATACTTTTCATCGTTAAACAGTTCCACGGCGCTCCAGATAAACACGCCGTTCAGGAGGAACGCGACAAGTGCATCCCTTCGTCTCTGCGTATACAGATGGCCGGCACCGGGTATAATGGCAGCCAATGTTCCGGCAACAGCGGGGGATTTATAGGGAATATTGCCGATATTCTCAAGGCCTGCCGAGAAGACGCCTGCGGAGTCATGCAGCCTGCTTTCCTCCGGGACTTTCGAAAACATTTCCCCTGCCCTCTCCCATTTTTCCATATTCACAAGAACATGAGCACTCTGGTAGATCGCTTTCGCCCGGTATTCGCCGGTCTCGGCCTCTATGA
This sequence comes from Deltaproteobacteria bacterium, assembly GCA_019313695.1. GTDB lineage: Bacteria > Desulfobacterota > Syntrophia > Syntrophales > UBA2210 > UBA2210. The sequence continues at coordinate 2,994 of JAFDAS010000071.1, read as the reverse complement.
TACGCGCGAAGGTGGCAAGGGCTTCCTCATGCAATGAGAGGCTCTTTTCGCTCATACCCTTAAAATAGAGCGCCTCCGAGGCCATCCGGCTGTCGGGAAAATTAGCGAGGAAAGCGTCAAACGCCTCTATCGCGCTCAGCCACCTCTTCGCCCTGAAATAGCCGACACCTGTCTTGAAATACGCTTTCTCACAAAGCGCCTCAGCGTCTGGACAAAGGAATATCAGTCTCTTGTATTCACCTATCGCCCGGTAGAAATCGGCCTGCTCAAAAAGGCTTTCCGCAAACTCGAACTGCTTCTCACAGTCGCGCGGATCGTCCCCCCTGGCGGCACAGGGAGACATCACGGCAAACACCAGAAAAAGAAAGAACAGCCCCTCGGCGACCTTTCGCATTCTCTCCTATACTCCCCTCCCCGATCTGAATGCTTCTATATTTCCCCTCAGTATTTTCGAGGGAAAGCTCTCTTCCAGGACATTTTCCCATACGCCGGGTTCTATATCCAGATATGAAGACAGTACCCCCAGGATGACCGTATTGACCATCCTCCTGTCCCCCGACCGGAGGGCCATGGCGGTTGCGTCCACCATCTTTACATTCTTAAAGTGTTCCTTTACAAAATCTATTGCATCCCCGGGATACTCTATCTCTCCGAGGTTTACCGACGGAGGGTATACCTCTTCGTTGTTTATAATAACCTTCCCGTCGGACTTCAGGTATTCAAGGTATCTCAGGGTCTCCAGCTTTTCAAATGAAACCAGGACATCGACGTCCCCCTTCCTGGCAAGAGGGGAATAGACCTTCCGGCCGAATCTTACATGACTGCTTACGCACCCTCCCCTCTGGGCCATTCCATGCACTTCGCTCTTCTTTACATCAAACCCCGCGTTCATCATGACGGCGGAAAGTATGTCGCTCGCCCTTATTACTCCATGTCCGCCCACGCCAACCAGCAATACGCTCCTTACAGACTCACTCATCTTCCACAACCTCCTCTATGGCTCCCGCGCTGCACAATTGCCGGCACAGGGTGCACCCAGTGCAGAGTGAGGAATCTATAATAGCTATTCCCTCCTGCTTCTTTGTCTTCTTTTCTATCTTTATATCCATATCCTCAAGCCTTTTCCATGAGATCGGAGGACACCCCAGTCCGAGACACGCCCTGCAGCCGGTGCACTTGTCCGGATCAATCCTCAAAGGTGTCCTGACTGCCGCCTTTTGTTTCACGGCAAGTAGAGCGCACGGCGCCCTTGATATAATGAGAGAGGGTTCTTCTCTGGACAGTTCCTCTTTTATTACACTCCTCGTGTTTTTTATATCAAATGGATCAATAACCCTGACGTTATCCAAGCCAAGCGCCTTTGCAAGTTCAACAAAATCAAGCGCTTTAGTCTCCTTGCCCTGCAGGGTAAACCCTGTTGCGGGATGTTCCTGCATCCCTGTCATGGCGGTTGTCCTGTTGTCGCATATTACGACAACGGCGTTGCTCCTGTTGTAGACCATATTGAGAAGAGGCGTGATCCCCGAGTGGATAAAGGTGGAATCACCAATCACTCCCACAACCTTTCCCTTCTCTTCCAGGGCTTTATCCATACCGTGTGCCATGCCTATGCTGGCCCCCATACAGATACATGAACCCATCCCCTCAAGGGGTTTCATGAAAGACAGGGTATAGCATCCTATATCACCCGTCACAAACACCTTCATTTTTCCCAGGACATAAAAAAGTCCCCTGTGCGGGCAGCCGGGGCAGAGGTTCGGTGGTCTCGGGGGGAGTGAAAGGGCCGGCAGATCCGTCCCTGTCACCTCATTGCCTGTAATAGCGGTTTCCACTATACCTGGATCAAATTCACCCGTATAGGGGAATACCTCCTTGCCGACAACCTCTATACCCATTGCCCTTATCTGTTCTTCAATAAAGGGGTCAAGCTCTTCAACGACGTATATCTTTTCCACCTTCGACGCAAACTCCCTGATCAGCCCACGAGGAAGGGGATGAACCATGCCCAGCTTGAGATAGGAATATTCGGGGAAAGCGTCCTTTGCGTAATTATAAGGCATCCCGGCTGTTATTATTCCGGCCCTTGTATCATTTATTTCCATCCTGTTTTCGGGAAAGGTCTCCGCAAACTCCTGGAGCTTCTCCATCCTCTTTTCAACTTCAATCCTTCGCTGTCTCGCCATGGCGGGAACCATTACATACTTTGATGGATCATACCGGGTGCCTCTTTTTTCCTTATGGACTTCCGGGTCTTCCAGCTCGACGACGGATTTGGAGTGTGAAACCCTTGTGGTGGTCCTGAGAAAAACGGGAGTGTCAAACTCTTCGCTCATCCTGAAGGCGATCTTTATAAATTCCTTTGCCTCGCTGCTGTCTGAAGGCTCCAGCATAGGGATCTTGGCGGATCTTGCATAGTTTCTGTTGTCCTGCTCATTCTGGGAACTGTGCATGGAGGGATCGTCCGCGCTGATGATGACCAGTCCTCCCTCGATACCGGTGTAGCTCACGGTAAAGAGGGGATCGGCGGCCACGTTAACGCCCACATGCTTCATTACCACGAGTGCCCTTGCGCCTCCCAGCGCCGCCCCTATTCCCACCTCGAGGGCCACCTTTTCATTCGGACCCCACTCGGCGTAAACACCGTCATATTTGGAAAATGCCTCCATTATTTCGGTGCTCGGGGTTCCGGGATACGCGGAAGCAAAGGTAATGCCGTGCTCATACGCCCCCCTCGCTATTGCCTCATTTCCTGACATCAATTGCTTCATGTTATTTATAACCTTTCTAATCAAGTAACCGTTGATGCACCCGTAAAAAGTCTGTCATTCCAGCGTAGGCGGGAATCCATAGAGGGCTAACCACTTAATCCCGACTCGTCGGGACTATAGGGGTAGGAACGAAACATTGGTTTGTATCGCCCCTCCCTCCGAACCGGACTTGCGGATTTCCCGCATCCGGCTCTCCAGTTGGTGGTTTTACCTCAATGAGGACTGG
>JAFDAS010000070.1 GCA_019313695.1 Deltaproteobacteria bacterium | reverse complement strand
AGAAACAATTTTGTTCGCCCTGTCCACATCCACGGCCTCCCCCTTTATGAGTTCGATCCCGTTATTTTCCAGTAGTCCGTCCGGTATGACATTGTTTTCCGGACCTCCCACCGTACCGTATATATAAGGAATACCGCATGGAATAAGAACGGTGCCTTCCTTTCTGACAAGGATCACTTTCTTTTCAGGATAGTGACGTCTGCAACTTACGCCAGCTGTAATTCCGGACAATCCCCCCAAAACAACTACATCAGCCTTCTTCATTTTTTCTTTCCCTCCTTGCTTATATTGTTTTTTTGTTGAATAATTTATTACATTTGTTATAGTTGGCGTGTGGCTTATACAATATTTTTTTGTCTGTATCATTGATACAGATCAATTTTTTATAGGAAAGGAGAATCCATGGATACCATTGAGTTTCTCAGTTCCGTTCCTTTGTCAAGAGGTCTGTCGAAAGAGCAGCTTGAGACCCTGGCAAGTTTCACACGCAAGAAGAAATATAGAGTAAAACAACTCATTATAGCTGAGAATGACAAAATTCGCGAATTTTATATGATTGCCCGGGGAAGGGTAAAGATGTTCAAGAATTCTGTTGATGGCAGGGAACAGACACTTCACCTGTTTGGTCCGGGTGAGCTGTTTGGAATGTGTGCAACCTCCTCAGACTTTATATTTCCGGCAAATGCCATGGCCATTGAACAGAGCACTCTTCTTATCTTTCCCGCCGAGGCTATTAAGACATTAGGCCATCAGGACCCGACGATTCTTTTCAATATAATATCGGTCATGTCCTGCATGCTCAAGGACTCCATGACCATGATCGAAACGTTATCACTAATGAGAATTCCTCAAAGGGTCGCTTCGTTTCTTCTTCTTTCAACTCCGGAAAAAGCTTGCAGCAAGGGTGACAATATGGAACTGGCGGTTAATCAGAAAGAGATAGCCAAGATATTGGGTACAACCCCGGAGACATTGTCACGGATACTGAAAAAGATGATGGTAGAGCATATAATAGAGGTAAAAGGTAAGCATATAAAAGTGCTCGACTGTGAGAGCCTCGAGGAACTTGCGGCTGTATAGTGCCGCACAAAATCCGGCAGATTTCCATCCCGGGGATAATAAACAGATGGACAATGACAGCGAACATATTCCGGATACCCGCACAATTCGCTACGGTGATGATGGAAAGCAGGAATTCATCATCCGGCCTGTCGGAATCATAAACACGCCGCACAAAGATCCTTCCAGAACACCGATCCAACCCGTTTTTGCGAGGGGTATAAAGGGTACGGTAACTGTCAACCCGGAGTATTCCGACGGGCTGCTGGATCTGGATGGATTTTCTTATATCTATCTTCTCTACTATTTTCATAAATGTAAAGATGTGAAACTTATCCTTAAACCCTATCTCGAAGATAAAGATCGTGGCCTGTTTGCAACCCGCGCCCCATGCAGACCGAATCCCCTGGGTATCAGCATTGTCAGACTATTGTCGATCAGGGACAATATCCTGCAGGTAGAGGGTGTTGATGTATTGGATGGCACGCCCCTGATTGATATAAAACCGTACGTAAGGCGTTTTGACTCGCATGACAATGTACGTTCCGGATGGCAGGATAATATAGAGGATGATGCGGCAGAAATCCTGGGACTCAGGGATTTTAAGAAAAGTCAAACTTGATGCATTCGTAAAAAGTCCCCAAAACGTCATGCCGGACTTGATCCGGCATCCAGAACATATTGAAATTACTGGATTCCGGCTTCCGCCGGAATGACAAAAAATGGCGTTTTATGACTTTTTACGACTTTGTCAAACTTGATGCTCATTTCGAGTGAAACGAGAAATCTTAGGCACCTAACATATTGAAAGCACAAGATTTCTCCCTACGGTCGAAATGACATATTCACTAAGCCCGACTTTTTACGAGTGCATCAAACTTGACGGTTTTGTCATTTTATTTCCATTTTCTGTTATGTTCTGATATGAACCACCACCGTTAGGAGTTGAGAGGAAGACCCCAGGTGGGTGTTTCCCGGACTTTCCACTCAGATGAAATATGCAAACAAAAGGATTAGAAAATCATGGTTCAAAATAACTTCAGCAGATTCAAGGGTGCCGATAAGTACGTTCTGGATGATGAGCTTGCCGAGATTGTTAATGTCTCGATGGCCCTGGAGATGCCTCTTCTCCTCAAGGGTGAACCGGGAACGGGCAAAACCATGCTGGCTTATGCTATCGCGGATAGCCTCAACATGCCCCTGATCGTCCTGAATGTCAAATCAAGCATGAAACTGGTGGACGCTCTGTATCAGTACGACACGCTGACGCGTCTAAACGACAGTCGATTCGGTGATTCCAGCAGAGATGTCAGTGATATCGAAGAGTATATAAAGATGGGGAAGATCGGGCAGGCATTTGTCGCGGATACAAGAACGGTGCTCCTGATTGACGAGATCGACAAGGCCGACACGGATTTTCAGGATGACATGCTGGACGTTCTGGATCAGATGGAATTTGATATTATTGAGATAGACAAAACCATCTCCGCGAGGCATCGTCCCGTTATCATCATTACCTCAAACGCCAAGAAGGATCTCTCCGACCCTTTCCTCGGACGTTGCAATTTCCATCATATTGCCTTCCCGGGCGAGGATACCATGCGCATGATTATCGACGTCCACTTCCCCGATCTGGGAAGAGAAACAACCGATGCCTGCATCAAGACCTTTTATGGGTTGAGGAAACTGGAGGGGATCGAGAAGAAACCCGCCACGAGAGAGCTCATCAACTGGATACGGGCTCTTAAGGCCGACCCCGATTTCAAGCTGTCACTCCTCGACCGGGGCGATGTCCCCTATCTGGGAGTTCTGTATAAAAAGAGCCCGGACATGAAGGTGGCAACCGGGGCGATTTCCCGGCATCGTGGATAGACTCAGCCATACGATAGACCCACAGGAGTAAGGATCGTGTTTGTCAGTTTCTTCTATAACCTGAGGGACCATGGGATCCCGGTAACTCCCACGTCTTTTCTCAAGTTGCAGCGAGCCCTTTGTACAGGTCTCATCCGCTCCCTGAATGGCTTCTACATCGTTGCCCGTGCCATATTAGTCAAGAGTGAGCGGTATTTCGACGCATATGATCGGGTGTTCGCGCACCACTTCGAAGGTGTGGAACTGCCCGATCTCGAAGACTTCGAACTCAGCGAGATGGCGAAGCTGCTCCTGGAAGAGTGGTTGAAAAATCCGGAGGCTGTCGCCGCCGCTCTCGACGTAGATGAGAAAGACCTGAACAAACTTACCCCGGAAGAACTGGAGAAATATTTCCTCGATCGTCTCAAGGATCAGACCGAGGCCCACCAGGGCGGCAACAGGTGGATAGGCACCGGTGGAACCTCGCCAGTGGGACATTCCGGCCATCATCCCGGCGGTATGCGCGTTGGGGGCGTTTCACGAAACAGGTCCGCCATAAAGGTAGCTCTCGACCGGCGCTACAGGGATTACTCCCAGGAGGGTCCCCTGACTCAGTCACAGATTGGGGAGGCATTGAAAAAGCTTCGCAGGATGGTGCCTTCCGGACCTATGGATGTGGTCAACGTGCAAAAAACGATTTATGAAACCATGCGGAATGCCGGTGAGATAGAGATCATTTTTGACCGTCGCCTCGCGGACCGGCTGAAAGTTATCCTGATGATAGACAACGGCGGCTGGTCCATGGACCCCTATATTCCACTTGTGCAGACGCTCTTTGATTACACGAGAAATCAGTTCAAGGACCTCAAGACCTACTTTTTCCATAACACCATCTACGACAGAGTTTGGTCGGACGCGGCCAGATACAACAAACCGGAACTGGTCACAGATTTTATAAAGAAAGATCCGGAAACGAGGATCATCGTCGTAGGTGATGCCAGCATGGCGCCTTATGAATTGATGGCTGAGGGGGGATCCATCTATTTCGGGGAAAAGAAGCGGAAACCCAGCATTGAGAACCTTCAGTTTCTTGCTCAAACCTTTCGTCACTGCGTCTGGCTCAATCCGCATTCCAGACGCGCATGGGAGAACACATGGACTACCGATATTATAAAGAAGGTATTCCCCATGTTTGAGCTTACCCTGGACGGACTGGACGGCGCCGTAAGCCACCTGATGTCACGGAATTAAGCCGGAGAGACTACAATCATGTCAACGATGCTCTGTCATTTCGAGGAGCGTTAGCGACGAGAAATCTTAGATTTCTCCCTGCGGTCGAAATGACAGAATAATGGTCGAAATGACATTTCTTGATTAACACGACACTAAAGAATCTGATTGAGAAATATCTTGGTGCGTTCCTGGATGGGATTTTTAAAGAAGTGTTCGGGCGTTCCTTCCTCTACGATCGCCCCGTAATCCATGAATATGATCCTGTCCGCCACTTCCCGGGCAAAGCCCATCTCGTGTGTGACCACTATCATGGTTATTCCTTCCTTCGCCAGCTTTATCATGACCTCGAGAACTTCTCCTATCATCTCAGGATCCAGCGCCGATGTGGGTTCATCAAAGAGCATTATCTTGGGTTTCATAGCCAGCGCTCTCGCAATGGCGACGCGCTGTTGCTGTCCTCCGGATAGCTTCTCGGGATACTCGTTCGCCTTCTCAATAATACCCACCTTGTCGAGTAGTTCCCTGGATATTTCCGACGCCTCTTTTTTGGAGCGTTTGCGCACAACAACCTGGGCAAGGCTGACATTTTCCAGAACGGTCTTGTGGGGAAAGACATTAAAGGACTGAAAGACCATCCCTATCTCTTCGCGAACCTTGTTTATGTCTGTCTCGGGATCGCTGATATCAATACCGTCAACAATGATGTGGCCCCGGTCTATCTTTTCAAGCTGATTGATCGAGCGCAGCAGTGTGCTCTTGCCGGAACCGCTCGGCCCGATGAGTACCATCTTTTCGCCGTCATAGACATCCAGCGAAACGTTATCCAGCGCCTTAAGCTGCCCGAAGTATTTGTATACATCCCTCATCTCGACCATGACGGGACTTTTATCTGTTGGCACCTACCCTGTCCTCCATGATGCTGATAAGTTTTGATAGAAATAGTGTGATAATCAGATAGACGAGAGCAACCATCGTATAGGTTTCAAAATAGTTGAAGGATTCGGCAGCAAACTCGCGCCCCCTTCTCAGGAGATCGGATACGGCAAGTATGGAGACCAGGGATGAATCCTTCAGGAGCGCCACAAACTCATTGCCGACGGGAGGAAGGATGGTCTTGATGGCCTGAGGCAGTATCACGTGACGCATGGCCTGCGCCGAGGTCATACCCAGGGATCGGGCCGCCTCCATCTGCCCCTTGGGAATCGATTCGATACCGGCGCGGAAGATTTCCCCCATGTATGCCCCGTAACAAACGGACATCGCGATTATGGCGCTGGCCATGGCGGGCACATTTACTATGCGTCCCAGGGCGAAGTAGATATAGAACAACTGGACAAGCAGGGGGATCCCCCGGATGACCTCCACATACAGCGACGCGATCCCGTTCAGAATTTTGTTCTTCGATATCCTTCCGAGACCGGTAAAGAGGCCTATTACCAGTGATAGGATTATCGCCGCTATCGTAACCTGGAAGGTCACCAGTATCCCATCCGGAAGAAATTTTAAGATCCTCCAGTAGGGATCCGGGTGAAAGATTGCCAGATAGGCGACTATAGCGATAGAGCCTGTGAAGGCAACCCTCCACGCCGTAAACAACCCCACATCTTCTTTGCTGGGGATTGCGGCTCCATCGCCTACGTCTATAACTATCTTTTTGGGTTTGTCTTTGTCTGCGTCTGCTATCTCAGCCACTTCTCTTCCAACTGCTTGTCGATACCTTTGGCCTGTACGGCTTTGATACCCTTGTTGATCAGATCAAGCAGTTTCGTGCTCTTCTTATTTACCGCTATACCGTAGTTTTCCGTTGTAAGGACATCTCCCACAATCTTGAACTTCTCTTTGTATTCCGCCTGCTGGAGCGCGTACTGCGCGGCCACCGGGGTATCGCAGACCACACCGCTGAGGCGTCCCACGGCCATATCTTCAAATGCCAGACCTATCTCGTCATAGCTTTTAAGCTCCACGCCCTTCGCTTTTTTGACTTCAAGGCCACCTGTCGTACCTATCTGGGCGCCTATCTTCTTTCCCTTCAGATCCGAGATAAGAACAGCATTCGAGGTCTTCGGGACAATGAGTACCTGGCCGGCATTGATATAAGGGTTAGAGAAGCTCATCACTTTCTTACGTTCTTCAGTAATAGTGACAGAAGATATGATGGCATCATATTTGCCGGCGGCAATACCCGCAAAGATTCCATCCCACGCGGTGTTTTTGAATTTCACCTTAAACCCTGCCTCTTTGGCTACCGCACTGAGAAAATCGATGTCAAAACCTACGATATCCTTGTCTGCGTTCACCATTTCCATCGGGGGCCATGTGGCATCCGTGGCAACGGTATAGACCTTCTCCGCCGCAAAGGCGGAGCCTCCGATAACCGGTATTGCAACAAATCCGGCGATCACTAATAACGCAATAATTATACGACTACTCTTCATATTCTCCTCCTTTTATAAAAGCTGATTGTTACCGGCTGTACCTACTATTGAGCCGGGGGATTGTCAAGACAAAAAGCCGGGTCAATTATTTTGTTTGCTTTTAAAAAACTCAAGCGATATAAGGCGATTCTGTCTGAAAGGGGACAGGTTATATGAAAAACTCATCGGGAAAGATGCGCAGACTGGGTGCGTATTTTCTGCTCCTTGTCACCACATTTTTCTGGGGAACCACATTCGTAATAGTCAAACAGGCGGTGGAACAGGTCGGGGTATTCCTCTTTCTGTCACAGCGCTTCAGCCTGGCGTTTTTGATACTTCTCGTGATTTGCCTGATTTCGAGACGACCGTTCAAAAAAGAATACCTTGGAAGGGGCGCGGTCATCGGCACCCTGCTCTTTGGCGCGTTCGCGTTTCAGACCATGGCCCTTCTGTATACAACCGCCTCGAATACCGCGTTTTTGACAGGCCTTAACGTCGTTCTTGTGCCTATAGCCGGAGCCATCCTCTTGAAACAGGCAGTGAACCGCAGCGTGAAACTGGGTGTAATTCTGGCCGCCGCGGGGCTTTATCTTCTCTGCACGAACGGCGGCTGGTCGTTTAACAGGGGAGACATCCTTGCCATGATCTGCGCGGCATGTATCGCGCTGCACCTCATTTTTACCGGCAGATTCGCGCGCGAAAGCGATGTTTACTGGCTCACAACCATTCAGATAGGCGTAGTGGCTCTCTTCAGCACACTGGTGGCAAAATTCGGCGGCAATGAAATTCTGGTCTGGCATCAGGAAATACTCTGGGCGCTGGTTATCTGTGTCCTCTTCGCCACGATCTTCGCCTTCCTGGTACAGACCTCCATGCAGCGATTCACGAGCCCCACGCACACGGCGCTTATCTTCTGCATGGAACCGGTGTTCGCGGCGCTGTACGCGTACTGGGCAATCGGCGAGAGGTTTGGCGTCAAGGGGCTTATCGGAGCCACCCTCATACTCACGGGCATGGTCATTTCCGAAATCTCTTTTCCGTACCGCTTTTTCAGAGAAAGCCGCTCCGGAGAACTGGATTGACAGGTTTACGTTATTTCGCTATCTCGTAGAGGATAATAGCGGCGGCAACCGACAGGTTCAGAGATTCCACATTTCCCCTGCCAGGGATTGAAACAAGCCGGTCGGCATATTCTGTCAGTTCCTCCGACAATCCATCCGCCTCCTGCCCCAGTAACACAATATTTCTGCCCCCCTTCTCCCATTCGCCCGGCGGGATGCCGCCTCGCGGAACCATTGCCATCATACTGTATCCCGTCCTGTCCGCGAACTGACGTATCTGCTGTGGATCGACGGACTGATATATCTCTATTCCAAAAACAGTTCCGGCGGATGCCCGTATTGCCTTTGTATTGAAAGGATCCACGCAGGAAGGACTCAGAATCAGTTGCCTTACATCAAACCAGGCGGCTGTGCGCATAATGGTTCCCAGGTTCCCCGGATCGGATACCCTGTCTATGTATAGCAGTGTATCGGAAGCCCTGCGTTCCAGATCAGGGAAGTGGAATTTCCCCCGGTGGCAGATTACTACTACACCCTGCGGCGTCTTCTCCGTGGAGATCTCCTCCATTATACTGCCGGAACATCCGTAGACCGGAACATCCCCGGGAAGGATATCGGCAATCGATTCGAGGTGGTCTTCATCAGCCACAACCTCCAGTATCGGATGACAGGCTGTTTCAATAGCGGCCTCAAGCGCGTTAAATCCCTCGGCGATGAACACCCCCTCCTTCTCGCGGGATTTTCTCTGATGCAATCTCCGGATCCATTTTCTGTGATTTGCCGACAGCTGTAAAATGCCCACTTCATAACCTCCTCTGCGCGCTTACCCGCTTCCCCCACATGCACGCAAAATACTGTTCAGATATATATTGCCCGCGCCTGTATTTCAACCCCGATCAGCAAAAAGCCGTACCCATCAACGAACATGCCCATAATTAAGAGATATTACTTGACATATTATCCTGATGATGCAACTCTCTCCGCGGTGTAATTCAGACATTAAATAATAGAAGTTTTGAGTTGTCGGACCTGAATCTGCCAAGGGAGTTTAGGTATGACTATGAAAACCCTGTTTTTCGTAATGAGAGACAGGGTTTTGTTTTTTTGTGACCCGGTGGGGTTGAATACGACATTCCAAGACCTGATCACAAATACACTATAATTTACATAAGTTGCGCATTCATATCTATAGACCGACAATAATGCCGTATATACACATCAATATTACGGATTTCGGTTTATTGGCAGTATTGGCTGACCGAAAGGAGGAGTGAATGAGCGTACTCGGTATTCGATGCAGCAATAAAGACTTTACTTACGCAGTCATGACCGGATCGAAGAAGAGCCCTGACGTCCAGTACTGTGCTTTGGTCGCAGTACCGAAAAATTTCTCACGCCCGCGCTTGCTCTACTGGATGGTTCAAGAAATCGAAGAACTAATCGAGAAACATGGTACTGAAAAGGTTGTCATGAAAGCCTCTGAGGGTCCTTCGCGCGGGAAACCCTATGCAGAGCGTGTGGAACTGGAAGCAGCTGTCTATATTGCAGGAGGCAAGAACGGAATGAGTGGCATCTTTAAGAAAGTCAAGAGTACAATAGCAAAGGATCTTGGTTTAAAAGGCAGAGGTCACTACCTGCAAACGGAACTCGACACAAGCGTGATCCCTATGTTTGACAGCAAATCCGACAAAGAAAAGGAAGCTATCCTCGCCGGATGGAGTGAACTCTAGAAATGGCAGCTAGTTTTGATTTTAAGGAGCGACTTGGTGCCGGACATTTCGGCGAAGTGTGGCGTGTTGTCGATACGGGGCTAAATGCTGTTAGAGCCCTCAAGCTTATTCCGCCCAGCAAGGTATTGAATCCCAAAAATATTTTTCACGAAGCTCAGATACTCAAGAAGGCCGAACATCCAAACGTCGTCAAGGTTGAGGAGACCGGGACGATGGAAGACGGGAAGATATATATTGCCATGGAGTATCTATCAAAGGGCAGTCTGGAAGATGAAGCCAAGGGAGATTACGTTCCGCTAACACGAGCACACCGCATTATGGTCGATGCGTTGCGTGGTCTTCAACACGCACACGAGAGAGGGCTACTGCACCGTGACATCAAGCCAGCGAATATACTGGTGGGCTCAAATACCGAAGGGAAGCTTTCGGATTTCGGACTTGCTGTGCCAAAAGGTGTAAACCTGAAAACCCTTGGCGCGAAAAACTACGCCTACATATTGCATCTTGCTCCAGAGATTCACTCTGGAGGTACATATAGTGTCCTCTCCGATATCTACGCTGCGGGAGTTACCCTGTACCGTCTCATTAACGGAGATATCTATTTGCCAACGATGCCACCAGGTGACATTCGGCAGGCGTGCAATGATGGCACATACCCCGATCGGAACAAGTATAGGGAGTTTATTCCCAGGCCTGTCCGATCCCTTGTCAACCGTGCAATGGCCATTGAGCCCGCAAGAAGATTCCGAACTGCCGAAGAGCTGCGGCACGCTCTAGAGCAGGTAAGCATTTGCATGAATTGGAATGAACAGACTCTATCGAATGGCACAAGATGGGCTTCAGGCTGGGACTATAAGTGTTATGAGGTCGTCAGGACACGCACCTCGAACAACAAGTGGTCGATTGAAACAAGGAAAGGGTCTTCAAAGCAAACACTTAGAAGAGTTTCAGCACTTTGCCACAAGGATTTGCCTAAAGCAAAGGCCATTCAGATTACAAAACGGATACTCCAGGATCACGTCCTTGGGAGGGCCCATTGAACAGGATCAGCCAACAAGGTAAATGCAGCCGATCGCGCAGGAGAAAGAAATGATAATACAAGGTGACAAAAAGTTTATCGAAGCTGAATTTGAAAATGAACAAGAGATAGAAGATGTTGTAATTGAAAACGCTGAATATTTCTTTGGTTCTTCCTCAATATTTCTCCCCAAAAAATTGATAAAAACAAGGGATGGGTTCGGCACCATACCTGACGGTTTCGCAATAGATTTGGCTTCTCGAACTTGGTATGTAGTAGAAGTTGAACTTGTTCATCACAGCGTATGGAGCCATATAGCGCCCCAGGTAGCAAAACAGATGATAGCGGTAGCTACTTCTGAGAGCCGGCAGATACTCGAAGAAATCGTGATTCAGATGTTTACTGAATCTGAGGATGTAAAGGAAAAATTCAAAGAAGAGAAAATCAAAGAAATCGACATTAGGAAAGTGCTTGCTGAGATTCTGATCAAGCCACCTGTGATTGGGATGCCGATTGATAGAATCTCACAAGATTTGAAAGAGTGGGCAGGGACATTGCGGAATGATGTGAGACTTTGGCTTGTTAGAAAGTATATCGAGTTTGGAGCCCCAGAGAATGTAGCGTATGAAATTCCAGAAGAGTATCGCCCAGTCCTTGATAC
>JAFDAS010000007.1 GCA_019313695.1 Deltaproteobacteria bacterium | reverse complement strand
TCTCCACCCCGCCTCGCGACGACGCAGTTACCTTCGGCTACCGGGAGTGGACATCTCCCGAGAGAGGACTTTCACCTCTCAGATCGCGCCTGCTCCCAGGCGCACGGATTCCCGTTTTCACGGGAATGACAAAATTGTGCTGATTTCGACTTTTTACGAATGCATCATATTTATTTCCGGCAATATTTTCCTGATGATTCACCAGGCTGCTTCTGAAATATTTAAGGTAACTTTCTCAAATTTTTAAAATTGAATCCCTCTCTTTTCGGCCATGGCCATCATTTGTTCAACATTATTGGCCGGAGGCGTGCGGCGCTTTTCTTCGGGTTTCGGAACAAGCTGAAGGGCATCCGTTGGACAGGTCGTTACGCACAATCCGCATCCGATGCAGCGATCCGGATTGATCTGTGCCACGTCATCATCATTCATCTTCACGGCACCCATCTGGCAACGATCAATACAGACTTCGCAACCGCTGCATGCCTCCTGGTCAATCACGGCAAAATGATTGGAAAAAACATATTCAGCCGGATTGGGAAGTGTATTAAGCGCATTGAGAATTCCGCAGCAATCACCGCAACAATTGCACATCCCTGACGGATTCTGCGATGTGGCCGGTTGTGTTACCAGCCCGGCTTCCTGGGCTTTTGTTAAAATCCGTATCGCCTCGTCAGCGTCAACCTCGCGTCCCATTTTGTTGTCAAGATAGTATTGCCCCATGCTCCCGAACATGAAACAGGCTTCAAGCGGTTTGCCGCACCCTTTATCAATCAGTCCCTTCTGCTTTCTGCAGATACAGTCGGTAACGACAATTTTTTTCATATTCCTGAGCATTTCGCACGCGTCATCATAAGCCGCGATGTTTTGCGTTACATCTATTGAGCGTTCAACCGGAATTGTGCGAAGGAAGGAATCCGCGTTTTTGATAATGGCTTCTTTGAAGTCTATCTGGCCGTACCGCTCAACCAGCTCCGCCATATCCCGATCAAGCCTTTTAACCTGGAACTCGAACAGGCCGTGGACGAACGGAATGGCGCCGTATTTAACCGAATCACCTCTCTGCAGACGAAAAAGCAAACCCCGCCTGGCCATATCCTCCAATTGTGCAGCCACATCTTCAGCAGATCGGCTTACACGTGGGGCGATCGACTCCGGCGACTCCAGCATGGGTGTAAGTTCAAGGAACATCGCCGCATCTCCTTCGGTGAAGAGCTTCTTTAAAATTTCAAGCTCCACTCGGATGTCTGTCGCGGGAAAGCCGAGAGAATATTTGTCCAATCTTTTCTGTAACGCCCGAAAAATATCTTCTGTCATTTAGCCTCCTTGTGAATGAGGACGATGTTTTTTTCAGGATACTTTTTCAACAAATCTCTGAGTATCCGGTGGTCCTCAGTATAAATTTTTTCCAACGACGACATCGTTTTAACCTTCTTTTGATTGTCAATATATGAATGGATTTTCGTCAAACGGCAGTGAATTCATAAAGCTTAAAGCGCAGCTTTACAGTTCACTATATGCATTTCCCGATCCTGTCAAGGGATATTTTATATAATCATAACTACATGTGATAATTGCATGAATATATCGTATTATGATCGGTTTAGGGAATCATGAGAATGCGCTGGATTAATCAGTAATCAGGTGAAGAAAATCCGCGATTGCCGACATATAGGCCCGGAATCCTCTCATAAATATCGTATTATGATCGGCTTCGGGAATCATGAGAATGTGCTTGTCCCGGGCCGTACCGGCCTCGTAGAGGTCTTTGCCGTCGGTAAAGGGAATGATGTGATCGAACTGGGCATGAATAATCAGCGTAGGTTTGTCAAAGGTTCTGATCTTTTCAATGTTCCGGCAGCCATCTTCTTCGGAAATGTCCATCTCGGAAAGAGGAACGCCGATTAACCGAAGTAGCGGCAGGAGGTATGCGAATCCGCTTTCAATGATGAGACCATCGATCCGGTCTTTATAATGTGCTGCCAGTTCAAGGGCCGGCGCGCTGCCCAGTGACCGCCCCATGACTATCAGAGGACCGGTATAATCTCCTTCATCGAGCCAGTTCCAGATGTATTCAAAAATGACATGAGAATCCCGCATCATAGCCGTTACCGTGGGGGTTCCCGTGGAGCGACCATATCCCCGGTAATCGACTGGGAGGAAATTGACGCCTGTCTGCGCGTATATGGGACCGATCTCATCGTAATCGGCCACGATCTCCCCGTTTCCATGGAAAAACAGGATTGTTGGGGCCGTCTTTTGCGTGTGGTGAAAACGCGCGCCGATGGTCACGTGATCGTCCACCGGTATCCGCATATCGTGAATATCTCCTTCGGGTCTGAAAGAACTGTCTTCCCGGCGCGGGTAGAAAAGAAAGGTAAGGATTTCCGGTTTGTCGAAAATCCGGTAGTCGATCTGAGAAATATCCACCATGATACATCCTCCATAAGCCTAAGTCATTTTATCACAACTCCTCAGATCTTTCTCAGACAACTTTGATCGTGCCGCGGGATATTCATTTTAAATTCCCATCCCCCGCTTTCGCCACCTTTGTGAACATTTCATTAAACCGGATTGGACGTTTCTTTTAACAGACTTTGTATTCCAACACCTTTACGCCGTATTTTCCTGTCATGCCCGCCAGAATAACGTCAATATATTCGGCATGTTGTAATTATTTTACCCCGAAACCCGGAAACTGGCACGGTTATTTCATTAGTAAAAGCCAAAAAGAAAAACCCCAAGGAGGATATAACCCATGAAAAGAATATTCCAAACACTAATCCTGGCAGCTTTTGTGGTGCTGACAACCGCTTCATTCGGCTATGCTGAATATGTGGCAACCAGCGCTGGAAGTTTTCCCTACTTTCACCTCGGATGCCTGATAGTTGGAGGCATGATAATCACGTCCCTGAAGCACAAATATTCCAGACTGTATCTCAGCGAGGCTGTCGGCTCCTTCGCGCTCTACGCGGTACTCGTAGCGCTCTTCACGGCGCCTGTTGTAAATGCACTCAAAACACTGGTAAGCTGAAATTTACGCCCCCGCCCTTTGCGCGGGGAATCGATTAAGAAAGGAGGGCACAACCATGATGATCACACACCATTCAATGAACCTGAGGTCAACGCTCTCTCAGATATTACAGATAAGTGTATGGGGCCTTGTTATCGTCGTATCCTCGTTCATGTTTCTCTATGCCGGTCGCTGGATTGATGCCAAACTTAATACCGAACCCAGTTTCATGTTAGGTCTCTTCATACTGGCCGTATTCCTGTGCATCTGGAGACTCTATGGGGAAGCGCGCATGTTCATGAAAAAGATGAAAAAGCAATAAAAAGAACTTGCCTCCATATAATCTGCAAGAGAAATCCCCCGCCTTCCGCAAAGACGGGGGATTTTTTGTTTGATCAGAAAGATTGAATCTTTCAGCCTGCTCAACCCTCTTCAACCCATCCGAATGTCTTTTGAACCGCCTTCTGCCAGCCGGAATATCTTTCTTCCCTCTCTTTCTGTTCCATGCCGGGCAGCCACCTCTTCTCTTCGGACCAGTTCTGCTTCAGTTCGCCGAGATTGGACCAGAAACCAACCGCAAGCCCGGCGGCATAGGCGGCTCCCAGGGCCGTCGTCTCCGAAACCACAGGCCTGATAACCGGAACATCCAGTATATCCGCCACAAACTGCATAAGCATCTCATTGTGCACCATGCCACCGTCCACCTTGAGCGCGGACAGCTCTACACCGGAATCCCTGTTCATGGCTTCAACTATATCCTTCGTCTGATAGGCGTTGGCATCCAGCACTGCACGGGCAATGTGGCCTTTGTTCACATACTGTGTCAGGCCCGCGATCACGCCTCTCGCGTCACTGCGCCAGTATGGTGCGAAGAGTCCGGAAAACGCGGGAACGAAATAGATCCCGCCGCTGTCTTCAACCGTATCGGCCAGGGCCTCGATCTCTGATGAACTGGATATCAGACCAAGATTGTCCCTCAACCACTGCACAAGGGCTCCGGCAATCGCGATGGAGCCTTCAAGACAATAGACCGGTCTGTCATCATTTATCTGATAGGCCAGCGTGGTAATCAGACCATGGCTGGAGGGAACGGGCGTCGTACCTGTATTGAGCAGCAGAAAGCAGCCGGTCCCGTATGTGTTCTTAGCTTCACCCTTTTCAAAACAGGCCTGGCCCACAAGAGCGGCCTGCTGGTCTCCCAGGGCGCCGCATACCGGCACCTTTGCACCCAGCGGCCCGTCCGCGGATGTCGTACCGCTGAAATTCCCGTCGCTGGACGGAACAATCGCCGGCAACATCTGCCGCGGTATATCCAGGATATTCAGGATGTCATCGTCCCACTCGAGAGTATTCAGACCCATGAGCATGGTACGGCTGGCATTGGTCGCATCGGTCACATGGATGCCGCCGTCAGGTCCGCCGGTAAGCCACCAGATTATCCAGCTCTCCATGGTGCCGAAGAGAGCTCTGCCCCTGAGGGCGTCCTCCCGCACCCCGGGAACATTGTCCAGTATCCACTTGATCTTCGGCCCTGAAAAATAGGTGGCTATGGGTAATCCGGTCTTCTCGCGAAATCTGTCCTGACCTCCATCCCTGGTCAATTCACGACAAATCTCCCCTGTGCGCGTGCACTGCCAGACAATGGCATTGGCGTATGGTCTGCCAGTATCTTTTTCCCAGACCACCGTGGTCTCGCGCTGGTTTGTAATGCCGATTGCGGCCAGGTCCGCCACGGAGATCCCGGACTTGCTCAGCGCGCCACGGATAACATCCCCGGTATTTCTCCATATCTCAAGGGGATCATGCTCCACCCACCCGGGTTTGGAAAAGATCTGCCTGTGTTCCTTCTGATCGAGACCAACGATCTTTCCGCCGCGGTCGAAGATGATAAACCGGGTGCTTGTTGTTCCTTGATCTACAGCGCCAATATATTCCGCCATTTTCAGACACCTCTTCTATCAAATGTGTTTCAAAAGCCAGGCATCCAGATCATCCAACACCCGCTTCTTCTGTTCCGTTCTCTCGTTGTATATCTCGTGGTAGAGATCCTCGTAGACGTAAAGTGTCTTGTCATCAGAGCTTAAGGCCTCAAAGAACCTTGCCGATGTGTCTGTATTCGTAAGGTGATCATCACTCGCAAGCTGCATCAGCAGAGGAACTTTTATCTCCGGGGCCGAACGGCCGGCAGCTTCCATGGCCGATAAAAACTCGGTAAACCAGCGGGCGCTCACTTTGTCATGAACCAGAGGATCATCCCTGTAAGCGCGAACCACCTCTTCATCATGGCTGATCTTCGATGCATCCAGTTCATTGGAAAGACTGAGGGTCGGCCAGAGGGTTGACATAATCCTGCCGGCAAATGCCTTGACGACAGGTATATCCACAGTCACCCCGAGCGATGGTGAAGAGATAATCACACCATCCATCATTTCCGGAAAGCAGGCGGCAAACCGCAGCGCGATAAGCCCTCCCAGACTATGCCCCAGGAGAAAGATCTTTACACCTTCGGCCATTCCATCCCTGGCAATTTCAACAAGTTTGCGAAGGTCCTCCACATACTGGTAGAAGGAGTCTATGTGCCCTCTGCGACCATCACTCTGCCCATGCCCCCTGTGATCCGGTGCCCATATGCTTATGCCCTGGGGAAGGAGCCGTTCAATAACGTTATCATATCGCCCGGAATGCTCACCCAATCCATGGGCAATTACCATCCGCGCCTTCTCGGGATCGGCCTGGTATCTCCTGTAGAAGATCTTCAAGTCGTCCGCGCTTCTGAAGCTTTCATAATCGGCAGAAAATTCGGCCATACAGACACCTCCTATGCCCTGTCATTACATTGAAATTATTGAGCTTCCCGGTAATTCAAATCTGCTATATGTAGCGTGCCCTCTGTGGGGCACACAGGCCTCACGCTGCCTCGACACTCTTTATAACATGTCATCAGTCTCTGAGCAGAATCTCTTCCATCCTGCCAAGCGCTTCCTCCAGTTTCTCAGGTTTGGATCCACCGGCCTGGGCCATGTCGGGACGGCCTCCTCCGCTTCCCCCGACAACCGGCGCTATTTCTCCGATTAGCTTTCCCGCGTTATATCGATCAGTAAGATCCTTCGTCACCATACACAGGAGCATGGCTTTATCCCCGACTTTGCTTCCCAGCAGCACAACACCGGAGGAAATTCTGTCCCTCACCTTATCTCCGAAATCACGAAGGGTTCGCACATCAGGCACATCAACCATGGATACGAGCATCTTAACGCCCTTTATTTCCTTTATCTTATCAAGGATGTCAGAGGACTCCTTCGCCGCCAGTTTTCCCTTCAGTGCTTCGATTTCCTTTTCAAATTCCTTCTGACGTTTCAACAACTTGCCCACCCTCTCCGAAAGATCCAGAGGACTGGTTTTTACAAGAAGCGCCGAATCCTTCAACGCCCTCTCCATTTTTCCCACATATCGCACGGCCTCACTGCCGGTCACCGCTTCTATTCTCCTCACACCCGCGGCAACCGCCGATTCATGGACAATCTTCAGAAACCCTATGTCCCCCGTGCGCAGGACATGCGTGCCCCCGCACAGCTCCATACTGAAGTCTCCCATTCTGACCACCCTTACCGTATCTCCATACTTCTCATCAAACACCGCTGTGGCGCCTGTTTTCAAGGCGTCCGCATGGGACAGTACCTTCGTTTCAACCAGCGCGTTTTTCCTTATATACTCGTTGGCCAGTCTTTCGATTCTTTCCATTTCTTCATCTTCTATCCCCGCGAAATGGGTGAAATCGAACCGGAGCCTCTCGAAATTCACGAGAGAGCCGGACTGTTTGACATGATCGCCCAGCACGGTTTTAAGGGCCGCCTGTAACACATGCGTGCCGGAATGGTTCGCCTCTACCGCTTTTCTCGTTTCGGCATCGACCTTCGTAACAACGGAATCACCAACCTTTATCTGTCCCTCTTTGAGCTTGCCTATGTGTGTAAAGAGATCGTCAAGGGGCTTTTGCGTGTCCCATACATCGAAAATCGCGGCATCACCCTCTATGACGCCCACATCCCCCACCTGCCCGCCCACTTCTCCGTAGAATGGGGTTTTATCCGTAAATATCTCACCTTTTTCACCTTCCGAGAGGGAATCGACCTCTTTATCGTCCTTCAGGATTGCGACGACGCGGGAAGTTGCTTCGATATTACCTTCGTAGCCCGCGAACAGTGTGGAAATTCCATCTATGGAAAGAGTCCTGTAGATATCTGCCACCTCTTCTTCACCACTCCCCTTCCATGACTCTCTCGCCTTCTTTCTCTGGGCCTCCATGAATTTTTCAAAGCCCTCCATATCCAGAGACATGCCGCTTGACATCGCGGTCTCTCCGGTCAGATCGGTCGGGAAGCCAAAGGTATCGTAGAGTTTGAACACTATCTCGCCGGGGATTATCTTCTCTCCCCTGTTTTCCAGGGACTCCATTTCGTCATTCAGTATTCGCAGGCCGGCATCGAGGGTTTCCATGAAGCGCTGTTCCTCATTAACAATCACTTTCCTTACATAGGATTCCTTGTCCAGGAGTTCCGGGTAGAAGTCTTTCATTCCCCCTATAACCACGGGAACCATGTCATGCAGAAAAGGTCTGTCAAGACCGAGGAGCTTTCCATGCCGGGCGGCCCTCCTCAGTATCCTCCGAAGGACGTACCCTCTCCCTTCGTTGACAGGAAGAACTCCGTCACTGATAAGGAATGTTATGGCCCTGCAGTGGTCGGCTATGACCCTGATGGATATATCGTATTCTTCGTTATCCTTATATTTCTTGCCGGACACACCTTCGATGTGCAGAATGATGTCCCGAAAGAGGTCGCAGTCGTAGTTGCTCTCCACACCCTGCATAACCGCCGCCAGTCGTTCAAGCCCCATTCCTGTATCTATGTTGGGACTCGGCAGGGGTGTCAACGTCCCCGATTCGTCTCTGTCATACTGCGTAAATACAAGGTTCCATATCTCCACATAGCGGCCGCATTCACATTCCAGACTGCACTCTGGCCTTCCGCATCCCGCGTCTTTACCCAGATCGTAGTATATCTCCGAACAGGGGCCGCAGGGGCCGGTATCACCCATCATCCAGAAGTTGTCCTTTTCTCCCATACGCACTATGCGTTCTGCCGGCACCCCGACCTTTTTATTCCATATCTCAAAGGCCTCGTCATCATCCCTGAAAATGCTCACCCACAGCCTGTCTTCGGGAAGACCCATGAGATCCGTAAGGAACTCCCACCCCCATGCTATGGCCTCATCCTTAAAGTAGTCGCCGAAGGAAAAATTGCCCAGCATCTCGAAGAAGGTGTGGTGCCGCGCGGTAAACCCGACGTTTTCCAGGTCATTGTGCTTTCCCCCGGCCCTGACACACTTCTGCGATGTGGCGGCCCTCTTGTAATTACGCCTCTCCTGCCCCAGAAAAAGGTTCTTGAATTGGACCATGCCGGAGTTGGTGAAGAGCAATGTCGGATCTTCCTTCGGGATAAGTGATGAACTGGCCACAACCGTGTGGCCCCGTTCTTTGAAATATTCAAGAAATTTTTCTCTGATCTCACTGCCTGTCATCAATATATATCTCCTATACAAAGTTAATTCATAGAGCCTTTCAACAGGCCTATGGTTAAAAATTTAAACGGCCAAAACATTGCGTTTTGCAACCGCACTCATCTCTAAATATTTTGGGTTCGGCAACATTTTCGATGGATCAAATGGCTGTTTCGTCTTTAACTTGGCGCTTTCATATCGATGGGTGCTTGAAGTGTTGATGATGAGCTTATCTATCTGTTTCATTTACTGCTCACTGTTTTGCAGAATTGATTGCAATTGTTCAATTAAAGGCGGCAGGTTTTCTTTAGCTGTCTGCCAAATAATATTGTAATCAATATCAAAATAAACATGTATCAAGCGATTACGCATTCCGATTATTTTTTGCCAGGGGACATCCGGATGTTCTTTGCGAAATTCCATGGATATTTTTGAGGTCGCTTCGCCGATAACTTCTATGCATCGAATAACAGCCCGAACGGTCTTACCCTCTTTGACAAATTCATCAAACGTAATACCTTCTACGTAATGACAGGCTTCAGCAGCTTCATCAAGAATATGCAGCAGGCGGATTTTATCTTCAGATTGCATATTCCACCTTCGCTTTTTCCATGACATCATCTCTGAAATACCGGCTGAGTTCAGCAGGTGTGCGCAGATCGACTTTTCTGCCGAACATCTCCGCCAGCTCGATTTCCATTCCGGCATATGGTTTTTGTCAAACTCCACAAGAATGTCAATATCACTGCCCGGCTTTAATTCATCACGCAGGGCGGAACCGAAAAGAGACATTTTGGTTATATGATTTCTCCGGCAGAATGTTTCCAACTCCGCTCTGGGAATATAATCCGTGAGTTTGAACATAATACACCTCTCTTTTTGTAGTGATATAACTCTTAAGCTTTCAATGCCCCGGTCGATTATGGTTTTCATGGCGATTTTGGCGTTGTCGCCCTTTTCAATCTGATAATATCTCTCGTTTGCCCTGATCTCTTTGCAATCCCGTCCTGAGAGATGCCAAGGCGATTCATGCGAAAGATCTTTATGTCAAGTCCCATCCGGGTTACTGCTCGAACATCGATTATATAGGAGTCCACTGTGTGTCTCAGGCCGATGGCATTTTTCAATGAAGATCAAACTCCCCGCTTAATAATCTGTTGTGGATTATAGATGGTAATCAAAAACAAGAGTCAGTGGCAACGTTGACCCCATTATTTTCTTGTCAATAATTTAGTATTGTGTCCCCCGAATTCGAAGCTCTATCCCCCTTCGGGAATTGTCCCCTTTATCCACATTCAAGGATAAAAATAAATCTGTCCCCTTTTCCGTTTTCCTTTTTCCTCTCCTTTTTCCTCTCCTTCGCGCCGAGCAGCCAGTGGATGAAATCCGTAGCGAGTTGTTAGCAATCATTGTACTGGTATAAACCTTGATACGTATACACTACCTTTACCATAGTATAGATTATCAAAAGTGAAACCAGCAAAATTATCTTTTAAATCGTTTATATGTTTTTTTAACTCAGTACTAATTTTATTTGAGAATATATAGTTTTCAGCCATTATTATTGTTCTTCGGTTGAATTCATTCACTTGATTATGGTTGGCAAAATAGGAGCCTGGCTTAAGATGATGTCCAGCAACAACCAATGTATTGGAGCTAAGAGGAAATGTGAGTTCTACTCCTTTGATTGCCAAACCAATCCCATATGGTTTTAAGTCTTCATAATTTGGATGAAATAACGCAACCGGATTATCGGAAGTAATAAATATATCCGGCTCCTTTGTGCTATAAATTTGATAGTTAAGCTGTAACAGCATACTGATACTTTCAGATGACAAACCAACTTCTAATATTTTTTCAACAATTTCCCAATTCGAAATTTTAATGTTGAGAGTTTCGTCTATTCCTTTAGATTCAAACATTTGCCGAATCATCTTAGGAGGAGAGGGAAATTTTCCAGTTTGATACATGATCTTGAAGCTGTCGAGAACTATTTTTTTGTGACTGGTTTCAATATACGATGCAAAAGCAGGGATTCGATATCTCATTAGAGAAATTAATCCCGCAAGTTCTGCTATTTGAGAATGATTCATGTCCTTTGAGTTAATAATTGATTGAACTAATTCAGCTTGCTTTGCTTCAATAGTTGAAAGAACGGACTCGATTGTTTTATGGTCAGGCTCCAGTTCATGGTCAAGAGAGTGATAATCACGAATACACCCTGTATCTGTTATCGCTGGGTTATAGTACTTCTGTTCCCCAACTTTTTCAATTTGCCAGATATGAGGTTTTTTGCCCTTTTGAGGCAATATTTTAAAACCTTCCAAATAAAACTGTGGCAGATAGTGATGTTTTCTCGGAATACTCATATTTAATTGCTAATCGGGATAGGGGGGAGCCTCGCGACTCCCCTCCTCCCACACCACCGGGCATACGGATCACGTACCACGGCGGTTCGGTTGATTAAGTCGGTTTAATAAACAGCCTCGGCAACCCCAGACTTGCAAAATACTTTGTCGTCAATGCGAATGCCAATCCCGGACTGCGGCTCAGCCTCCATGGACCATGGGCAGATTTCGCTGTATTCCAAGCAAGATCTCTACTCACTCCCAGCTTCCTCAACTCCCGGTAGCCACGACGTCCCCATTGCTTCCAAAGATAGCACCGAAGACGTCGCCTAACCCAGGAGTCCAGTTCTTTCAGAACGTAACGCACCTCTGTAATGTCAAAATATGCCTGCCAGCCTATTATGAACCGGCGAAGCTCCTTCACTATTACTTCGATGCGTCTTCCACGAACCCGACAGGTGATTTCCCTAATCCTGTTCTTAAAACGTTTAATCGATTTAGAACTGATTCGTCTGTTCAGTCGAGAACTGAGGGTAAAACCCAGAAACTGACGTTCCCATGGCCTCCCCACGGCACTTTTCGCTTCATTGACTGACAGCTTCAAATGTCGATCCAGAAATTGACTGATACTTTTAAGAACTCTCGAACCTGCACGTCTGCTTTTAACGTATATATTACAGTCATCCGCATAACGCACAAATCGATGCCCTCTACGTTCCAGTTCCCGATCCAGGGTGTCGAGCAGCAGGTTGGCCAGTAACGGCGACAGCGGCCCTCCTTGTGGAGTTCCCATCTCCATTATAAGAAGCTCCCCTTCGTGCTCCACTCCGGATCGTAAAAATCGCAGAATCAGTGTATTCACTCGCCTGTCTGAAACTCGCTTCCGTACCTCGCTCATCAGCTTGTCGTGATTTACTCGGTCGAAAAACTTCTCAAGATCCATGTCAACTACCCATCTGTATCCCTCTTTGAGATACTTTTGGGATTGTTTTATGGCTTGATGGGCACTCCTTTTCGGTCTAAAACCATAGCTTGACTCTGAAAAGGTTGCGTCCCACTCTCGCTGCAGTACTTGCATTAATGCTTGCTGGACAAATCGATCCAGCACGGATGGAATACCGAGTTGGCGTATTCCTCCTCCGGGTTTGGGTATTTCTACCCGCCTGACTGGCAGCGGAACATATGTCCCACTGATAAGTTGCCTGCGGATCTTCGGCCACTGCCTTTTCAGGTATTCCGGCAATTCCTTTACCGTCATACCGTCTACTCCAGGAGCACCTCCGTTCCGTTTGACGTTGCGAAGGGCAGTCAACAGGTTATCCCGATCAACCACCTCTTCCATAAGCTCCGCCCTTTATCTCAAAAGGCAACCACAATTGTTTTGCCGGTCTATTGTTCACTCGTCCCTCGTCCTGCAGTCCTATCATTTAATCCCTTCTCAGGGAACCGTTCGGGCCTTCAGAGGCGGCATAACATTAAATCTTTCTTCCGTTTAGGCTGAGAGTTTCCGGCTCCTGCTCTTTCGATTGCAGGGCGGGTTCCTAGTTCGTCCATACTTCAGAAGAATAATGTCTGTCTCGGTCCTCCTACTATGCCCTCTGCTGACTCCTGCACGGCGGTCAGAGTGGATTGCTCCACTCTCAGTCTGTGCATGGCGACTTAGGTTTCGACATACCTGTTTCAAGGGTTTCCCCACACGTGGACTTAATAGTCGCATACCATATCTGCCATACCGACACCGTACAGGCCTCCCGGGGTAAGACACAGAGCTTGCCGCGCGTAAACGCCGGATTTATAAAGCACGCCCCAATCGCAGATGGAGGGCTTTGCGGTCACGTGCCCGCTCGCCCCGGACGTACCACACCTCAGATCCGGTTCCTGTTCGTCGCCCCACGCTTTTGGATTGGGCTTCCTCCAGACCTCACCTCACGATGGCGCCCTTGCCCTTCTCCTAGCCTTCGGCTCTGCGAACACCTGGCACGGGGACTTTCACCCCGCTAGTTCTGTGCCATGCCCGGCACACACGCCCGAAATGAGCGGTTTGGGGAGCAGCAAAGCTGCGGAAAAATCCGCTCAATTGAGTTGTTATGTGGTTATTTTATATTATATTTCTGAATAAGTTTTTCGGTCATCTCTAAAAAAGTTTTAGGTTCAGGCTTTTCACCACCTTTTATAAAAATGTCTCTTTCAATTGCATTATTGAATACTTCTTCGAAATTATCTTGCATTTTCCCTGATAACATAAAGTTGGCTTGAACGGAAGCTCTTAAAGCATCAGTGATGGGTCGTTTTAGTTCGGGATGATTTGTGCCTAAATTCTTGATTTCGTCAATAACTGTATTTTTATTTTCATCAAACACCGAACGACTCATTTCATTATGACAGCAAAATATTTCATTTATTAAGGCAGCAGCGAGAGTTTTGTAAAATTCTTCTCCATTATTCTGATATTTTTCTGAAAATTCATCTGTAAGGATTTTATATAAGACCAATTTCACAACATCCACGCCTTGAATCATTTTTCTGGCTAAACTTTTTGCACCAAACATGTATTACCCCTTTTTTATTATTTTTTCCACATAACGATAAGCTGATTTGCCGCGCTGATTGAAATAGCCCTGCCTACTTGTTCAACGAGGCCAAGCTGATCGCGCTTTCCCCTACGTGGTCAACTCCAGCGCTATGTGTTAGGCGTTTCTTATCATCAGCCTACTTTCTTAATATTTGAATAGACCGGCTCGCGGATATGTTGATCTGCCCATTCTTTTGAATATGCACCTATTCCGATCATAGCTCTTATTCCTCGTTCGAAAATCGCTTTATATGCTTCTCCTGTACTATCTAACACTCCTCTATAAACATGATATTTACCGCTTTCCATTTTATCAGCAGCATCATTGATTATATATGTAAAGACCCATTCTTGTGGACTCCGTTTATTTTCTCTTATTTCTTTTACATAGTCGTTCATTTGGGCCTGATCTATTGTTAGCGATTGTATAGCCTCCTTAATTATCTCTTGAAGCAAGAATTCATCTACGCCCTTCAGCTCATCAGCAACCTTATCAAGAAGCCTATAGGTTTCTTTTATCTCATCAGGAACGTTAGGATTTGAGGATTCTGCTGGTTCCGGATTATTATATAGCTTTTGTATCTTTCTAAAGACAATGCTTCTAGCGAGATTTCCAATCAACATTACAGCCACAAAGGTGATTACGATCAGCCATATGTTGTCCTCAATTCCTTCCCACATGCCTCTATAAGAAGACACAAAGAAGTTGATAATCGTAATAATTCCAAGTACGCCCACGATGAATGCAAAGCTTGAGTAGACGAGCCTGTTTACTTCAGGCATTTCTTCGTTCTTGTTCATCTTGACAAGCCAAGGCAAAGCGAATATCCAAAGCAACGCAGAATGTATTAGTTGAAAGAAACACAATGCCGATATAATGATTCCTGCCACTATTCCGAACATCCATATAAAGCTGGCAAGGTAAAACAAGACGAAGAATATGGTGAACACATTAAAGCCTATTGGATATGGCAGTAGTCTGTTCTCCCTAAATGAATTCAGGTACCTATGTATGGTCAAACCGACAAGGGCAACTAAAATAATGACATAGCTCAGCATAGTTACTTTCTCCTTCGGATCATATCAACTGTTTTTAAGGAACAATGCACGCAAGCCTAAGAACGCCTAACGCGCTGCATTCGCTGGTTGTGAGGCGCTTCGCGCCGAGCAGCCAGTGAATGAAATCCGCAGCGATTGTCGAGGACACGTAGCGTCCGGAACAACAAGTTATTCTATAGTTCTGCATATCTCCACACATATCGTGATATACATGTAAGTGATTCCATGGTTTCTGTTCAATTCCATAACTATGATCGAAAAAAGAAGAAAAAAGGGGACGGATTTATTTGTTTGGTCTTCCTTGCCCACAAAATTCCACCTGCCCCGCAATTTCCTTTCAATGGTAAGCGTCTTTGTGTGAATAATGAAGAGTTGGGTCATCTTGTAATTCCCTCCTATATCAGGGTCGGCAAGGCTACAGGACGAAACAATCGGTGGAATTGCAAACGCAGAAAACACCATCGCAACGAGAATTGAAATGAGGAGTCTTTGCCGCGCAATGTTTTTCATTTTCTTATTGAGGGCCTATAACCCTCAATGGGGCAAATTCCGGAATTCTGGGAACATCAATACAAAATTATTTATTCCCCATCTCTCTCAGCACATCCAGTATAAGCCCCACAGGAAATCCCCTGCCCGCGAGACTCTGCGTCAGTCTTCTCTTCCCCTTATATGAAAAGACCTCGCATTCAGATTCCCTGCGAAGTCTCTTTCCAACAAGATCTTCTATGGCGCTCCGTTCGTCTTTTTCCTTCCTTGCCTCGGCGATAGCTTCTTCTATAAGATCGCGGGAGATTCCCTTCTCGACAAGGCTTATCTCTATCTTCCTGTCACCCCACAACCTGCTGACGGCGAGGCTTTTTGCCCATTGCCTTGCAAAATTCTTATCGTTCAGATACCCAAGATCGATAAATCTGTCAACAACCTTCTTGATTACGGCACCGTCAAAACCCTTTTGGGCAAGTTTTGATCGCACCTCCTCTACACTTCGTCCCCTGTATAAAAGATACCGCAGCGCCTTTTGCCTTGCCTTCTCATACAAAGGATCGTCGTCCACTATTCTTTTTCCTTTACCTCATCCTTTTTCAGGCCGAATTTCTGGCAGACTTCATCCGTTATCCGATCCTTTATGTCGGGGTTATCCTTCAGAAACTCTTTGGTGTTCTCCCTGCCCTGTCCTATCCTTTCCCCTCCGTACGAATACCAGGCGCCCGCCTTCTCAACAATTCCGTTGTCAGACGCCAGATCAAGGAGATCGCCATCCTTTGAGATACCCTCTCCGAAAATGATATCAAATTCCGTCTGTTTGAATGGGGGCGCGACCTTGTTCTTAACCACCTTTACCCTTGTCCTGTTTCCTATAACATCCTGCCCCTGTTTTATGGCAGCGATCCTGCGTATATCCAGACGCATGGTTGAATAGAACTTGAGGGCGTTTCCCCCGGTTGTTGTCTCCGGATTACCAAAGAATACTCCTATCTTCATACGCAGCTGATTAATAAAAATAACCGTCGTCATGGTCTTGCCTATGGCTCCAGTAAGCTTCCTGAGCGCCTGTGACATCAGTCTCGCCTGAAGCCCCATCTGCGCGTCCCCCATGTCTCCCTCGAGCTCTGACCGCGGCACCAGGGCCGCAACGGAGTCTATAACGAGGACATCGAGCGCGCCGCTCCTCACCAGAACCTCGGCGATCTCAAGCGCCTGCTCCCCCGTATCAGGCTGGGATATGAGTAGATCATCCGTATTCACACCGATATTTCTGGCATAAGTCACGTCCAGCGCGTGTTCCGCGTCCACAAACGCCGCGAGACCGCCTGCCTTTTGCGCCTCCGCGACAATGTGAAGCGCAAGGGTAGTCTTCCCACCTGATTCGGGGCCAAATATCTCAATGACCCTTCCCCTGGGAACACCGCCGACACCAAGGGCCAGATCAAGGCTTATGGAACCTGTAGATATGGCGGGCACATTTGATATAAATTCATCCCCGCCCAGCCTCATGATGGAACCCTTTCCAAATTGCTTCTCGATCTGTGTTATAGCCAGCTCCACAGACCTTTCCTTATCTGTATCAGATATCATAGCGACCTCCCTTTATCGGTATAACGTACCGCCCGTCAAAAAATGTTATTAAGAATCCAAAATTAATGCCCGCCGAATGGAAAGCTGGCAAGTTTTCTGTATACCGCGCCACCGGGCTTCAGCTCACTCTCGAAGAGTATAAGTTCCCGTATATCAAACCGGTGTGCGCCAGGCTCCCCTGTTTTTGTAATCACGTCCTCTGCTCCGGAGATTATTCCGCCGTGTGACCGGGCCCTTCCCAGCGTAAGGTGCGGTTTAAATGCTCTTTTTTCTCCCGGAAAACCGCATTCTTCCAGATCCCCCTCAATCTCTGCATGAAGGGCCGCAAGCCTCTGTATATCTCCACCTATGCCGAGCCATAATACCCTCGGTTTCTTCAGGCTGGGAAATCCTCCCGGCAAACCCACATTCAGTTCCATGGGGGCAATGCCCCTGACGTTTCTTCCAACAACCTCCGAAATGCGGACCACATCATCCTGAGATACATCGCCGAAAAACTTCAACGTAAGGTGCATCCCTTCCGGTCTCGTCCATCTTATCCCTTTCAGCGCGGGCCTTAATCTTTCTTTAATATCTTCTATCAGGTCTTTTATATCCTGTGGAAGTTCTATCGCCAGAAATACCCTGATCGGTTTTCCGTCCTTCATGACAGCCCTCTTTAATATTGACTTTTTACGGGTGCACCAAGGTTTGCAAACTCGTGAAAAGTCTTTTCGCAGCGAATTCAAACATTTTAGATCAGTGGGGACAGGTTTAAACCTGTCCCCGATTATCTAACTGTTTGATCCTGCCAGAAACCTCCTCAGCATATTCAGGGCTATCTGCGACGATATCTCCTTTATTCTCCTGCGATCCCACCTGAACAGAAACCTGCGGCATGTGGTGCCCTCTCCGGTGGACAGCGCGATAAAGACAGTCCCCACTGGTTTCTCCTCCGTTCCACCTGTCGGACCCGCGATACCTGTTGTGGCCAGTCCTATATCCGTCCCCGCAATCCTCTTTACACCCTCCGCCATCAGAACAGCCGCCTCTTCACTCACAGCTCCATGTTCCTTTATGACTGAATCCGGCACCCCTAAAAGATCCACCTTTGAGGTATTGCTGTATGTAACCACACCCCTTTCCAGAAACACCGAACTGCCCGGCACATCTGTCAGACGGTCGGTTATCAGGCCTCCGGTACACGACTCTGCCACTGAGAGTGTCAATCCTCTATCAGTGAGAAAAGCGGCCACTACCCCTTCCATGGTATCATCGTCATAACCGAATATATACCTGTGAAGCTTTTCTTCGATTCTCTTACAGGCAGCTCCGAGGTTTTCCTCCACACTATCCCTGTCTTCGCCTCTGGATATGACAACCAGACGTATCTCCGGAAACCGGGGATAGGAGCCCACACTTACCCCGGGGATATTAAGATTTTCATGCAGAAGCGTCTCATCGATCCCTGACTCTGTAAGTCCAAAGATCTTTATCGTTCTTTTCGCGATATGTTCACGATACGCGAGCTTTTCTCTGAAGAGAGGAATCACACCCCCCGTAAGCAGTTTCCTTGCCTCGGCAGGAACCCCAGGTATGACGGCGACAGGTCTGCCGCTGCGTTCCAGGAAAAACCCACAGGCAGTACCAACGGGATTATCTATGATGCCGGCGCCCTCGGGGAACATGGCCTGTTTCGCGTTATTTTCCGTCCACGGAATATCAAGTCTGTCGAACCGTTCCTTAAGCCTTTTGAGAACTGCATTATCGGTATACAGATCAAGGTCAAATGCGCCGGCAACAGCCGCTGTCGTCATATCATCCGCTGTCGGGCCAAGCCCTCCCGTGATTATAAGCGCATCGGAAATTCCCAGGAAATAGTCAATCCCCCCCTTGATGGCATCTCTATCGTCACCAACGGCCATCACCGCCGATACACTCCACCCATACTCATGCAGCTCACGCGCAATAAAGGAAGAATTTGTATCCTGCGTCATGCCGCTTGTCAGTTCGTTCCCTATGACCAGTATTCCGATATCCATTATATTCCTTTAAACCACAAATCTGATAAGCAGAAGCAGTATGATATTCCCGTAAATGCCGGCAACTATGTCATCACCCACCACGCCATAGCCCCCGGGGAAACTTCTCTCGCAGAGACGTATCGGGAATGGCTTGATAATGTCAAATACTCTAAAGATTATAAATCCCAGTAATATATGCCAGACAGTCGGCGCAACCAGAAACATGGTGACCTGAAACCCGGCTATCTCGTCAATAACGATCCGGGGCGGGTCCTTCTCATTGTATATTTTTTCCGCCTCCTGCGAAACATAAACGGCAAAAAGCGAAAAGGCGATAACCGACAGGAGATAAAGCGGCCATGGAAAGCGGGAAAAAACCATATACACAGGTATCCCCACCAGCGTCCCAGCCGTTCCGGGGGCAAGAGGCGAAAGGCCACTGCCCAGACCCGTTGCCGCGATCCTTATCAATCTGTCCTGCATGGTATCATGCCCCGCTCACTTCGCTGGTTACAGAAGTACAACGAGTGATTATCTTTGTCAATGAATAACTGGTTGCCGCCCTTTCTTTCCGCCTGCGGGTTTTCACTGGAACCTTTTATTCTCTTGACACCTGACATGCTTTTTTTATATAAGAACGCCGCCGTACCTTTGATTAACTCATTGATTCATATGGGGGTTACCATGAAACCGCAGGGAATACAGGTAATAGCAGAATTCTTCAACTGCTCCAGAGATATACTCAATGACAGGGAATCGATCGAGCAGATGTTGCGCGACGGCATCGACAGATGCGCCCTCGGCCTTGTGAGCCTCAGCAGCCACTGTTATGACCCCATAGGAATTACCGCCATCGCCGTCATAAGCGAATCGCACGTGGCCATACACACGTACCCGGAAGCACGCCACGCGTCCCTGGATATCTTCACCTGCTCCCGCGACAGTCAGGCATCTCTTGAGCTGCTGGATTATTTCAAGGAAAAGCTCGATCCGGGAAGCACAAGAATCGCGGAGATCTCAAGAGGAAATCCCCTTGAGATAAACAGCAAAAACTGGATAACGGACGATACCAATCTAAGCGGTTTTGATATAAGGTATCACATCGATAAAGATATCTTCAACAAGATGTCGAAGTATCAGAATATCAGGATCATAGACAACAGGGATTTCGGAAGGATGCTCTTCCTTGACAACGATCTTCAGATAGCCGAGAAGGATGCCTGTCTCTACAATGAAAGTATGGTATCTCCCCTCGTCAAGGCCGGAATTCCCCTGTACAATGTGGCGATCCTGGGCGGAGGCGACGGTGGAGTGCTCTACGAACTCTTGAAACACAACCCCCGGAAGGTCACGTTGATCGATATAGACGAAGAGGTCACAACAGCGTGCGGGAGATATCTGAGAGGTGTCTGCCACGACGCATTCGACGATGAAAGGGTTGAAATCATCAACAACGACGTCTTCAGTTTCCTGGGCAACAACTGCTGGTTCGATGCCATCATCTACGATCTGACGATGCACCCGGAGGCCTTTATTGACATGGATCGGGAGATTTTTCTGGACGATCTCTTCACAAAGATCAGTGCCAGCCTGAAACCTTCCGGCATGATCACGGCCCAGTGCTGCTCGGATTACGACGAGGAAACCCTTAAGGTAGCTGAAGGTATCCTGACAAAGTTCTTTTCAGATGTCAGGTTCACAAAAACATACATACCTTCCTACTGCACGCCTTGGATATTCGCCTCAGGCGTTAACAGATAAAAAAAGGACTAAGGATTCCAGGTTTGTCTTTCTTCCTTTCACTCGACCCCTCGACCCCTTGAATCCTTTTTATATAATCCTCTACCCGCTAAAAAAATATGAAGGTGATAATAAGAAAGACAGGGGCAAGAATGGGAATTGAATATTTTATCATATACCCGAAGAAGCTGGGCATGGTTACACCCGATTCCTCCGCTATGGATTTGACCATAAAGTTCGGAGCGTTGCCTATATAAGTGTTCGCCCCCATGAAGACGGCCCCCACGGAAATAGCCTTCAGATACATTATGAACTCCGGATTTGCCGTAACCGCCTTCGCCGCAAGCGCGCCCGGGACCATGGCCTCTGTAATGCCCAGTTTCCCGAGGGCCAGATTAAAGAAGGTGAGATATGTGGGCGCGTTATCAAGGAAAGATGACAATATCCCCGTAACCCAGAAGTAGTGGTATGATTCTTTTACAGCAAGCACAAGGCCTGACAGGGCGCCGTCGTTCCCCGCCTTCAATATTGCAAGCGCCGGGATGATCGTCATGAATATGCCGGCAAACAGTTTTGCTACCTCCGCAATGGGAAACCAGCTGAAATCATTGGCCTCTCTTAATCTCCTGGATGTAACCACGAGGGAAAGGACCCCCATTGTGATAATGCCGAAATCTCTCACTATACTTTGATATTCCAGATGCACTCCCACCACACTGAGATGCCCCGGCTTCCAGTAACCGCTCATCAGCACGAGACCGATGACCCCCAGGAGGAACACAAAGTTGACAACTCCCTCTATCTTGAGGGGAGTCTTCTCTTCTTCGGGCCCGCTCTCTACGTGATCCTTCTCCCTGCGGTAGTAAAAGGTGTCAACTATGAAAAACATTACCAGCAATATTGCGGAAGCGGTCAACATGTGTGGCAGCAGATTCGTTGTAACCCAGAAGAATGGAACATTGTGGAGAAACCCAAGAAAGAGAGGGGGATCGCCCAGCGGTGTGAGAGAGCCGCCTATATTCGCCACAAGAAATATAAAGAAACATACAATATGCGTCTTCTTCAATCTGTCCCTGTTCGCTCTGAGAACCGGGCGTATCATAACCATGGCCGCCCCTGTCGTGCCCACGCATGACGCCAGAATCGTGCCTATCAGCAGCATAACGGTATTGACTGCGGGGGTGCCTTTCAGTGAACCGCTCACGACAATCCCTCCGGCTATCGTAAACAGCCCCCACAGGAGTATGATGAAGGGGATATAGTCTATCAGGTATATATGGAGTATATGGTGGAGAGCTATATTATGATAGGTGAAAAGGAAGGGCACAGCAAAGAGCAGCGCCCAGAAGGCCGAGATCTTTCCGAAATGGTTATGCCAGAAATGGGGTATCAGAAGCGGGCACAGGGCTATGGACAAAAGTATCCCGACAAATGGAACCGCCGTCCAGACGGGCAGTTCTGTCCCGATATTATGTGCGCCATGGGAATGGACCGCGGCCTCCGCCGCAACTGCGAAATCCGCGAAAACAAGGCCGGACAACGCATAAATCAGGGTAAATGTCAGGATGTTCAGCAAGCACTCTCTTGATTTCTCCATGAGTTGATGCCTCCGCCACAGAAAAAACAAGCCAGGGGAGCAAGCTCCCCTGGCTTTAATGTCCAATCGCCTTGATATAACGGACATACAGGAAATTATGCAGAAGCCACACCCCTACACTTTCTCTGCGACCTTAAGCCTTGCCTCAGCCCTGCCCAGAGTTTTCTTCACCCTCTCGTAATCGGGATCATCCTTGTCCATCCCGGCCAGCTGCGCTTCCACCGATTCTCTGGTCTTCTGCGCTTCCTCCCCTATTATGGACTTCGCCTCCTCGATCGATTCAACAAGAACTGTTGCCTTGAGATTCGTTATCTCCGCGTATCCGTCACCGGCAAACCAATATGTCTTCTTGCTGTCTTTCGTATAGTTGAGCTCACCGAATTTTATAGAACTCAAGAGTGGCGCGTGACCGATTAATACCCCGAATTCTCCTTCGCTTCCTGATAATGTCACCTCTTCGACAACATCGCTGAACGCGAGCTTTTCAGGTGTAACTATCTCCAACATCAGTTGATCGGCCATCTAACAATCCTCCGGCTTAGCCTTCCGTAAGTTTAGCTGCTTTTTCCTTGACATCCTCTATCCCGCCGACCATGTAAAATGCCTGCTCGGGCAGGTCATCATGTATCCCATCCAGGATTTCCCTGAAAGCCTTTACCGTATCCTGCACCGTTACGAACTTGCCCTCCGTACCGGTAAACTGGGCGGCCACGAAGAAGGGCTGCGAGAGAAATCTCTGGATCTTTCTCGCCCTGCTGACCGTCAACCTGTCTTCCTCGGAAAGCTCATCCATACCAAGAATAGCAATGATATCCTGAAGATCTTTGTATTTCTGAAGTATGATCTGAACCTCTCGTGAAGTCTTATAATGCTCTTCACCGATAACATTCGGATCCAGGATACGCGACGTGGAATCGAGGGGATCGACAGCAGGATAAATACCAAGCTCCGCGATGGGCCTCGAGAGAACGACCGTTCCGTCAAGGTGGGCGAATGTGGTGGCCGGCGCAGGGTCGGTCAGGTCATCCGCGGGAACATATACGCACTGCACCGCCGTGATGGAGCCCTTGTTCGTCGACGTGATCCGCTCCTGGAGTTCTCCAAGGTCTGTAGCCAGCGTCGGCTGATATCCGACCGCGGAAGGCATTCTTCCCAGGAGGGCCGACACCTCGGAACCCGCCTGCGTAAATCTGAATATATTATCGATAAAGAGGAGCACATCCTGTCCCTCTTCATCTCTGAAGTACTCCGCCGCCGTAAGCGCCGTGAGCGCCACTCTGGATCTTGCTCCCGGAGGTTCCGTCATCTGCCCGTAGACGAGGGCCGCCTTGTCGATAACCCCGGATTCTTTCATCTCCAGGTAAAGGTCATTCCCTTCTCTTGTCCTCTCGCCGACGCCTCCGAATACCGAGATGCCTCCATGATGCATCGCGATGTTATGAATCATCTCCATCATAACGACCGTCTTTCCGACACCCGCGCCACCGAACATCCCCATCTTCCCGCCACGGGGAAAGGGAACAAGAAGGTCGATAACCTTGACGCCGGTTTCAAGGACGTGCACCGATGTGTCCTGCTCCAGGAACGAGGGGGCATCACGGTGAATGGGCATGGTCTTCTCGGAGCTTATCGGCCCCAGGCCGTCAACCGGTTTCCCGATAACATTGACGATCCTTCCAAGACAGGCATCTCCGACAGGCACTGTAATGGGGGCTCCCGTATCTCTGACCTCCATCCCTCTCACGAGACCATCCGTGATCTCCATGGCGATACATCTGACCACGTTATCACCGAGATGCTGGGCAACTTCCACAACAAGATTATCCTCTTCATCGTTGATGGTCGGATTCGTAATCGTGAGAGCATTCATGATGTTGGGAAGGTTCCCCTCTTCAAACTCCACATCGATTACGGGACCAATTACCTGCACAATCTTTCCTGTATTCATTCCCATCTCCTTAAGTAATGTCTATCCTTTTATGTGCGATTACCCTGCCGACAGTGCCTCCGTACCGCCTACAATATCCATAAGCTCAGCGGTAATGGCCGCCTGCCGCGCCCTGTTAAACTGCCGGGTAAGGCTCTGCAACATATCTTCACAACTGCTTCTCGCGTTATCCATCGCAACCATCCTGGCGCCATGCTCACCTGCCGACGTCTCCAGCAGTCCCCTGTAGATAAGTACCCTCAAATACAGGGGGATAATATGGGCCAGAAGTTCTTCCTCGGAAGGTTCGTAAATGTAATCAACTGTGGATTCAGGTTCTCCCTCATCTGAACCAACGGAGGATGCGGGCAATAATCTGATCATTCTGGGCTTCTGCGAAGCAACACTCCGGAATTCATTGTAGCAGAGGTACAGCTCGTCATATTCTTCAGCGACAAATGGCGGCACCGCCTCTCCCGCAATGCCTGCAGCCAGGCTGATATCGAAGCGGCTCAGCTGGTCTATATGCTCGCCCGCTATCTTTACCTTCTTTCTGAAGGGATCTCTCCCCTTCTTGCCGACGGCGATCAACGACACTTCCTTCCCCTCAGCCGTTTTTTCTTTTGTGAATTTCTCAACTTCCTTTATTATATTCGCATTAAACCCGCCGCAGAGGCCCCTGTCCGATGTCATCATGATTACCCTGATCCTGCGTGGCTCACGCACGGCAAGCAGGGGATTCGTGGTCGATGTCACTCTCCCGGCCAGACTGTCAAATACATCCATAATCTTATCCGCGTAAGGCCTGAAATTCTCCATCTTCGACTGCGCCGCCTTCAACTTTGACGCCGCCACCATGTTCATAGCACGGGTGATTTGTCTGGTCTTATCTACGGCTATAGATTGTCTCTTAATGTCTTTTAACGATGCGCCCATTAACAACCACTCCCCTGTACCATCTCCGGATTATACAGCAGTACTCAGATGCCTGTTTCTCTACTCGGAGGTAAATACCGAATCAAACTCCGTTAACATATCCTTTATCCTGTTGTCCAGCTCAGGACTCAGCTCCTGTTTCTCATCTATCTCTTTCATTACATCCGGATGTTTGCTATCCACAAAGCTCAGGAGCTCCTTCTCATAATCCTTGAGGCTTTCCAAAGGATATTTATCCACAAACCCCCTGACGCCCGCGTACAGAACCACCACCTCCTGAGCCAGCGACATCGGCTGATACTGGGGCTGCTTCAGAATTTCGACAAGCCTCCCCCCCCTGTTCAACTGCGCCTGAGTCGCCTTGTCGAGGTCGCTTCCGAACTGCGAGAAGGAGGCGAGCTCCCGATACTGGGCCAGGTCGAGTTTCAGGGTGCCGGCAACCTGTTTCATAGCCTTCACCTGCGCCGCGCCGCCAACCCTTGAAACGGACAGGCCGACATTGATCGCGGGTCTCACGCCCGAGAAGAACAGATCCGGCTCGAGGTAAACTTGACCGTCTGTAATGGAGATAACGTTCGTGGGGATAAACGCGGAGACGTCCCCGGCCTGAGTCTCGATAATGGGGAGCGCAGTAAGAGAACCGCCGCCCAGTTTCTCGTTCACCCTGGCGGCACGTTCCAAAAGCCTTGAATGGTTATAGAAAATATCTCCGGGATAGGCCTCACGTCCGGGAGGTCTCCTCAGTAGAAGCGATATCTGTCTGTAGGCCACTGCCTGTTTGGAGAGGTCGTCGTACATAATCAGGGCATCCTGTCCGTTGTCCCTGAAGTATTCTCCGATGCTGCACCCCGCGAACGCGGCTATGTACTGCAGCGTTCCGGGATCACTGGCACAGGCCGCGACGACGCAGGTGTAACTCATCGCGTCGTGCTTTCTCAGTGCCTCGACCACCTGGGCCACCGTTGATTTCTTCTGTCCTATGG
The DNA here is from genome assembly GCA_019313695.1 of Deltaproteobacteria bacterium. GTDB lineage: Bacteria > Desulfobacterota > Syntrophia > Syntrophales > UBA2210 > UBA2210. The sequence continues at coordinate 22,190 of JAFDAS010000007.1, read as the reverse complement.
CAACATAGATACACTTGATTCCTGTATCCCTCTGCCTGATAATGGTATCTATGCATATTGCCGTCTTGCCTATCTGGCGGTCTCCGATGATGAGTTCTCTCTGTCCCCTTCCGATAGGCGTCATGGCATCGATAGACTTTAATCCCGTATAGACAGGCTGGTTAACCGGCTGTCTGTCGATAACGCCTGGCGCGACCATCTCTATCCTGCTGTAGGTGTCCGTTTCTATGGGACCCTTCCCATCCAGAGGTTCTCCTGTGGCATCAATAACGCGTCCCAGAACAGCCTCGCCCACCGGGATCTGCGCGATCTTGCCCGTCCTCTTGACCACATCACCTTCTTTGATATGTATATCCTCACCCAGGATGGCGACACCGACGTTGTCCCTCTCAAGGTTGAGCACCATTCCCAATATGCCGCCGGGAAACTCGAGGAGCTCCATGGCCATGGCATTCTCCACACCGTAAACTCTGGCGATACCATCTCCAACCGACAGGACTGTACCTGTTTCACTGACATCCAGTTTGTTCTCATAATCTTTTATCTGTTTGGAAATTATCTGTGTTATTTCCTCTGCCCTGATTGCACCCATCCCTTACATCTCCTCCCTTATGAGTTCCCTCATGTTGTTCAGTTGAGCCCTGACACTGCCATCGTAAAGGGTGTCTCCGACCCCTATAACAACACCGCCCAACAATGATGGATCTTCGTCAACAACCATCTCAACGTTCTTTCCAGTCAGGCCTTCCATCTGTTTTTTGATTCTCACGGACAGCTCACTTGACAGTGGGAATGCCGTCTTTACGCTGACCCTCACCTTATTCAAAACATCATCCATATATTTCCGGTAGCACTCTTCAATCTGCTCAAGGATATCCGTCCTCTCCTTATCCACCAGCAACTTCAGAAAGTTCGACGTAGTGGCCGACATATCAGTCTTATCAAGAATATCTCCCATGACAGCCGCTTTATCAGGGCAGCTGAATACGGGATTGGCAAAGAATTCCACCAAATTCTCGTTTTCCTTCAATATGGAAGAGAATCCATTAAGTTCGCCGCCTATGGCTTCTATTCTGTCTTCCTCTCGCGCTATATCAAACAGCGCCCTCGCGTATCTCTTTGCAATATCGCTCCCAATCAATTTCGGCTCACCATCCTGTCTAAGAAATCGTTAACCATAGTTTCGTGATCTTTTTCTTCGATGTTCTTCTTTAAGATCTCTTCCGCCATCTTAACGGAAAGCTCCGTGGCTTCCGTCCTGAGTTGATTAAGTACCCTTTTAAATTCCTGATCCATCCTGGCCTTTGAATCTTCCTCCATTTTCTCGGCGGTTTTCTTTGCCTCTTCGATAATTTTCTCTTTCTCAGCAACCCCCTGTGCCTTTATCATATCGGCGATTCCCTGTATCTCCGCCGTAGCCTTATCCAGCCTGTCGGAGTGTTCCCTGAGCCTCTTTTCCGCCTCCTCTTTTGCCGTCACGGCCTCTTCCAGTGAAGCCTTTATGGATTCGCGACCACCGGCAAAAAAATTCCTGATAGCCTTGGCTGAAAGTTTATAAAGAATTACAAACAATACGACAAAATTAAGAATCCTCCAGCCAAAATTGATAAGTTTTGCCTTGCCATGATCCTCTCCATGGTGTTCCTCTTCAACAATATCTTCCATGGCGATATCTTCAGCTTCTATTTCCACGCCTTCCTTCGCCCCGATGCTCTGCAGGGCTTTCTCGCTTTGCAGACCCTTCTCACCACCCTGACCGCTATCCGCGACAGCAAGGACAGCAGGTGCCAGCAACAATGCCAGGGCCAAACCAAAAACAACTAAAAGGCGCTTCATCTATATACCCCTTCCCAATATCTTTTCAGAAATCTCCCCGGCTATCGTTCTGGTTTGATCCCGCAGAACACCCCTGGCTTCATCCGCTTCTTTCTGCATATCAGCCTTAAAGTCTTCCATTTTTTTCGAGATCTCATTCCTTACTTTTCCGGTTATCACTTCCCCCTGCTCTGTCCCTTCTTTTTCAATTTCATCTCTCTGAGCAGCAGCCTCTGTTCTTGCCTGACGTATCTGTTCCTCGTACCGGGCCATTTTACGCTTGATTGTTTCATCGAGAGATCTTACTTCCTCATTCGACTCTTCAATCTTTTTATCTCTTTTTTCGATGATCTTTAAAACAGGCTTGTAAAGGAGGAAGTTGAGCAACAAGATTAACAAGAGGAAATTGGCCATCTGGATCCAGACTGTATAATTCAGCTCTACCATTTGATATCCACCACTCCTTGATATTAAGGGTTTGTCATGACAAACCCCCATTACTATGTGAGAAATGTCTGAAGATTAAAAATAACTTTGGGAAAGTCTCTATTGAGGTCTCTGCCAAAAATCGGGAAGTACTAACCATAACTCCATGACCTTGTCAAGTTTTTTTTGACCGGCGGTCATACTATATATCCGGAATCTTCCCTTTGCTGAGGACGTTTGATGTATTCGTAAAAAGCTCCGTCCATATCCGCTTGTCAGGCTGCCTGGAAGCGCCACTCTATTCGCCTGTTTCGGCTACTGTATATCCGTCCTTATCCTTATATTCACCTTCATCCTTATCCTTGCCCGACATATGACACGCGCCATCGATTACAGCGCCCTCTTTCACCACAAGAATCGACGTCTTCATGCTGCCCAGGAGTCTGCCCGTGGACGAAATCTCTGCATTTTCCCTGATATCGAGATTCCCCCTTACTTCACCGGAAATCAATATACTGTCAACCGCGATATCCGCTTCGACATAGGCGCCCTCTCCTATGATCAACATCCCGCTGCCCAATGCCTCACCCTTGAATTCGCCATCGATTCTCACCAGGCCACTCAGGACAAGTTTTCCATTGAACTCCGCGCCCTTACCCAGAAAGGCCTTTATCTCCTCATCTTTGTCTTTTTTCCTGTTCATCATTCAAAATCTCCTCTCCGCGTGTCCCTCCACAAACGGGTGACTGCGGGACTCATAAAACTGTCAAGATTGATACATTCGTAAAAAGTCAGAAAATGCCATTTTCCGTCATTCCGGCGGAAGCCGGAATCCAGTAATTTCAACATGTTCTGGATGCCGGATCAGGCCTGCCCCGTACCGGATACGGGGTCCGGCATGACATTTTTAAGACTTTTTGCGAATGTATCATGGTTGAAGGATAAACCTCCGCATACTCACATTCATCAGCAGGCCCGCCCCTATCATCAGAGCAATCATTGAAGACCCCCCATAACTGAAAAAAGGGAGCGGTATTCCCACAACAGGGAATATGCCGATAGCCATGCCGACGTTTATAAATATACCCCAGAAGACAAACATCGTCACTCCAAAGGCCGTCAATGCCCCCGGCAAATCTCTGGAATATCGTGTAATCTTCAGACCCCACATGATCAACACAAAAAATATAAACATCAGGACAAATACCCCGCCAAACCCCCATTCCTCGGCAAAAACGGAAAAAACAAAATCCGTCTGCTGCTCAGGCAAAAATCTCAGCTGTGTCTGAGTTCCCTTCAGGAACCCCTTTCCCCAGATGCCGCCGGAACCAATGGCGATTATGGATTGTATGATATGATAACCCGCTCCGAGGGGATCCCGTTCAGGGCTCAGAAAGGTAAGTATTCTTTCCCTCTGGTAGTCCTTCATGAAAAACCAGCACAGCGGAGCTAATATCATGCCACCCAGGGTAAAGTATATAAGAAATTTCCTGCCGACCCCGGCAAAAACCGCCATGGAAAGAAACAGTACCATCAGAAACATCGCGGTACCCAGGTCCGGTTGTCTTGCTATCATAAAAAAAGGTATCCCCACGACTGTCAGGAGGACCACAAGATTACCAAAACGATAACCTTTCTCCATATTATCATCAAAGTACCTCACCAGGACAATGATAATTGCCAGCTTCATCAATTCCGACGGCTGAAAGGAAAATCCGTACAGCGCCAGCCATCTCTGTGAACCGTGGGTAATGTTCCCGTAGAAAAAAACCAGCAAAAGCAACAGGACTGAAATCACATAAATAAGATAGGCATGTCTTATGATAATATGATAATCGACGCTGAAAGCGATAACCATCATAACAAGTCCCAGCAAGACCCAGGTCATCTGTTTTATGTAGAGAGGTTCTCCTCCCGCGGACAGGTTAGAACCGGCGCTATAGAGATTCAAAATCCCTATACCGCTTATCAGAAGAACCAGTCCCAGAAGGACCCAGTCAAAATTGGCAAACAATCTACGATCAATCTTCACATCTTTTGCTCTTTTCTCTCGAGATTAAAATACCCGTCAACGATCCTGCGCGCAATGGGTGCAGACACGGACCCGCCATGTCCCCCATGTTCCACAATAACCAGAACCGCTATTTCGGGATCTTTGTAAGGTACAAAACAGACAAACAGGGCATGATCTCTGAATCTGTACGGGACATCACCCTTCTGGTCCTCCCCATCCTCCGGCATACTTATAACCTGCGCGGTGCCGGTCTTCCCGCACACATCCATTTCCTTTCTTTTCAGTGCCCAGCCAGTGCCGTGGGGTTCATTAACCGCCCCCCACAGACCATGCTTCAATATATCGACATTTTTTCCGCTGACAGGAATACTCCTCTCTTTTTCAGGAGGAAACCCTCTGACTGTTTGTCTGTCCACCGTCTCAATACCCTTTATAAGCCGCGGTCTATAGAGAATTCCGCCGTTGGCTATTGAACAATACGCCCTAAGCAACTGCAGGGGAGTAACAAGGGAAAACCCCTGTCCTATGGACAACGAGGTGGTTTCACCCCTCTGCCAGGGTTCCCCGTATTTTTTCAGCTTCCATTCCTTTGTAGGAACCAGACCCTTCTTTTCTCCCGGAAGAGCTACGCCGGTTGTATATCCAAAACCAAACCCTGCGGCATACTCCGCCAGTTTATCAACACCAAGCATCTCCCCCAGATGATAAAAATAGACATCACATGATTCCACTATGGCGCGATGCAGATCCACCGTACCGTGACCACCCTTCTTCCAGCACCTGAAAGTCCTGTCCCCCATCCGGTATGTGCCGTCACAGAATATTTGGGTATCCTCTGTTACCAGACCCTCCTCAAGCGCCGCGGCCGCGACGACCAGTTTATAGGTGGAGCCGGGGGGATATTGCCCTGAAACAGCCTTGTTCTGCAGAGGACACAGAGGATTCGTCGTCAGTTTCTTCCAGTTCTCCCCGGATATTCCGCGGTTAAAGAGATTCGGGTCAAAAGATGGCCTGTTTACCATTGCCATAACACAGCCGGTACGCGGGTCCATAACAATCGCCGTTCCCGCTTTCTCTTGAAAGGCATCCCAGCAGATCTTTTGAAGATCGGCATCAATGTTAAGGATAACATTATGACCGGGAACAGACTTGATCTTTCCCAGCACGTTCAGTCTTCTTCCGACGGCATCTACCTCTGTCTGTTCTCCTCCTCTTTCACCCTTGAGATATTCATCCAGATATTTCTCGATTCCATACTTTCCGACTATGTCATCCAGCCTGTAACCGGAGTAAGCATCCCTGTTCAACTCGGAGGCGCTTATCTCTCCGACATAACCAAGGATGTGAGCCATCATCTCCCCATATATATATTCCCTTACAGGGACAACATCGACCACCACACCCGGCAGATCCATGGAATTGGTTTCCACTGTGGCCAGTTTATCCCTCCCTATATTTCTGCTGATCCTGACAGGGACAAAAGGTTTGCCGGACTTAAAAGAAGCGTTATCATAGAATATCGCGTCCGGCCCCCAATCGCAAAGGCCTGCCAGCTTACTCATAACATCTTCTATATTCTTTGCGGCCTCCGGAATTATGGATATATCAAAAGAGGATTGATTGTCCACCAGGATATCCCCGTGGGTGTCCATGATCAATCCCCTGAGTGGTTTTATCTCCTGGATGCGGATTCGATTGTTCTCGGACCGCTGCCTCAGATTATCCCCCTTGACAACCTGGAGATACCAGAGCCTGGCGGTCAGAATGAAAAATGCAAGAAACACCAGCCATATAACCACTCGAATTTTCTTCCTGAATTTCCACGGATCATAGTTGGTCAGGCGATCTTGATTCCCAAACATTCAGCAAACCCTCAAGACGATAAAACAGAGCAAAAAAAGCAGGCGCGGACACACCGGTAACCACGGCCTGGAGAAACGAGACATTCAATACATCATAAAACACGCTGATACCGTACAAGACCTCATACATCAAAGCTATCAAAAGCTTTCCGAGGAGGGCGCATATAAACGTGAAACCGGCCGTGAAGATGATTCCCCCGCCATATACCTTGAGTGAAACCGCTTTAGAGATCAAAAATATCAGCATGTAGTTGAACACAAAGAAGCCCGGCATGACACCGGTAATACAATCCAGAAAGAATCCGAGGACAAAAGACAGTATCCCGCCCCTTGCAAGGCTCAGGTGGAAGCCGGCATATACAACCAGTATCAATGATATCTCCAGCCCCGCCTTCCCGAAGAAAAGTATGTCAAAAACGGTTATCTGAATTGTAAGCAGGAGCAGTGAAAAAACCGGCAACAGAAGATAATATATCATCTATCCTCTCCAGTTCTCTTCAATATAACAAGAGCCTCTTCCACTTTGGTAATATCGACTGCCGGGCTTACTCTGATTCTCTGGAACAAACCGGCCTCTTCCTTATCAACCGCGGCAACCTTTCCGAGAACCAGACCCTTGGGGAAAACTCCGGCAAGACCGGAAGATATTACTACATCTCCCTCTTCTACATCTTCGGATCTCTGGACGTATTTCAATTCACACCAGGATCCGCCACGCCCCCGGAGCACACCCTGACATCTGTTTCTCTGGACCAGGGCATCGATATTACTGTTATAATCTACAAGAAGAAGGACTTTTGACGCATTCCATGAAACCTCCATTATCTTACCGGCCACACCCTCCGCGGTTATTACCGGAAAACCGGGCTCTATTCCATCGGCAGTTCCCTTATCGATCAACACCGTTCTGAACACAGAGAGCCTGTTTCTTCCCACCACCCTGGCGACAACTGTCGGAAACCCTGAGCCACCCTTTATGTTCATGAGTTTCTTCAGCCTTGCATACTCAAGGGATATTTCACGATAATCGTTTACATCCCTTGTCAGAGACACAACTCTTGCGTTCAGCTCCCGGTTCTCTTTTTCCAGTCCCACCAGCATAACATATCTTTTCCATGCCCCGCCGATGGAGCTGAATGCCAAATTGACTGCATAATTCAGAGGCGCGGCCATCTCCAATACGATCTTTTTGAAGAAGCCCGCTTTCCCGGGTGATTTAAAATTCAGGGAGAAGATTGTAAGGGAAACAACGACTACAAGGACAAGGGCCGCGATAACCGTGTAATATCTTTTGGGAGATGTCATTTCTTATCTCAACCCGGACAAGCTCAAAGCCCGTACAGTTGTTCATGGCTTGAAACTTGAAATTGAGAATTGGAAGTTCCGGAGAAAAGCATGAAGTCCAAGTTTCCAGTTTCTATTTTCTATTTTCAGATGATTACAGCTGGATGGTTACCTCTTTCAGTATATCCAGCTCATCCAGAGCCTTGCCGGCGCCTCTGGCCACCACTGAGAGAGGATCATCCGCTATCGTTATGGGCAGCCCGGTTTCTTCCCTGAGCAGCACGTCCAGATTTCTCAGGAGGGCGCCTCCTCCGGCCAGTACTATACCCCTGTCGACGATATCGCCTGCCAGCTCCGGTGGAGCATTCTCCAGAGCGTCTCTTACGGCATTAATTATGACACCCACCGGTTCCGCCATCGCCTCCGTCACTTCTTCAGAATTTATCTCAACAATCTTGGGAATACCCGATATCAAGTCTCGGCCTTTGACGTCCACTGTTTTCAACTCGTTATCCGGATAGGCGCACCCGATGGTGGTCTTGATCATTTCTCCTGTTCTCTCGCCTATAAGAAGACTGTGTTTTCTCTTCATATACTGTACGATAGTGCTATCTATCCTGTCTCCCGCGACCCTGACGGATTTTGAATAGACAATACCTGCCAGCGAAATTACCGCAACCTCCGTAGTCCCCCCGCCGATATCAACGACCATGGAACTCACAGGCTCCGTTATGGGCAGGCCGGCCCCTATCGCGGCAGCCATAGGTTCTTCGATAAGGTAGACCTCCCTCGCCCCGGCCGATTCCGCGGTTTCCTTGACCGCCCTCCTCTCAACCGGAGTAATGCCCGAGGGAATGGATATTATGATCCTCGGACGCACAAAGGTCCTTCTATTGTGAACACGAAGTATAAAGTGACGCAACATGGCTTCCGTAATCTCGAAATCAGCTATCACGCCGTCTTTCATGGGCCTTATAGCCACAATGTTTCCGGGTGTCTTACCCAGCATCCTCTTCGCGTCCACTCCCACGGCGAGGATCTTCTTTGTTCCCCTCAAGTCCCTGTGCACGGCGACAACCGAGGGCTCATCCAGGACAACCCCCTTCCCCTTTACATAAACCAGAGTGTTAGCCGTCCCCAGATCGATGGCCAGATCATTCGATATTGCACCCAGAATATAATCAAACAGCAAGTTTCCAACCCTCCCTTATTCATCATGGTCGTATCGTGGTCGGCTTTCACCTATACAGTATTTCAACAACCTAATCAATTAAAAATACGCACCAGGGATGTGCCCTGTGCCACCACTAACGGATTTGTAAGAAGTCTGTCGCCCTTCAAAAAATCATAATCCCGACTCGTCGGGATTTACGGTTGAAAAACTGTGAGCTGTGAACTGTGAACCGGCAACCGTGAACTGTTACAAAAAATCATTGCATTTTGGAGGCCACTATACTACTAATGCCACTCATCAAAATTGAAAGGTCAGGATATGCTCCAATTAATGCGGACACACGCCAAAAACTGGCTCATGAAGGTCGTGCTGGGTATCATTATCATCGTCTTTGTCTTTTACTTCGGATCCATGCGAGGGGACAAGGAGACTGAAACCATTGCGGAGATCGACGGATCACGAATAGCTTACGCGGAATTCAGAAATGAGTATCAGAACCTGCTGGACTTCTATCGTCAGCGATATGGCGACAATCTTACCGATGATCTGCTGAAAAAAATGAACCCGAAACAACAGGCATTCGACAGTCTCATAAACCGGGCGATAATCCTGTCAAAGGCCGATGATCTGAAACTGGACGTAAGCGACGATGAACTGAAGGCATCCATTCTTTCCTATCCGGCCTTCCAGAGAAACGGCGTCTTCGACAACAACCTGTATCAGCGAGCTCTTCGGTATCAGAGGATGGCCCCGGAGGACTTTGAAGCCATTCAGAGAAGGGCGTTAAAAGCAGGAAAACTGGAAAGGCTTATCAGAGAGTCGGCAAAGGTATCCGATAAGGAAGTCCGCGACATCTACAATACGCAAAACAGAAAGATCAATATAAACTTCATAGAGATCGCCACGGATAAGCTCAAGGCCAAAGCGCGGCCCTCCAAAGAAAACCTTGAAAGGTATCTCAAAGAACATAGTGAGGAGTTCAGAATGCCTCAAGGGGCGGTGATCGAGCACATTGCCTTCAAGGGGGAATCTTTCGCCGGCTCCGCGAACATATCAGACGAAGAGATAGAGGAATATTACGACTATCACGAAGGCGAGTTCGAAGATAACGGAAAAGCGAAACCCCTGTCGGAAGTAAAAAGCGAAATTGTCTCCAGATTGAAATCGGCAAAGGGTATGGACGCTGCCTTTGAAGAGGCAAAGAAGGCGCACGATACGATATACCAGGAGGAAAACTTTGAAGAGTATGCCGGGGGAAAGGGGCTTGCCATAGAGACATCGGAATTCTTCCGCGATACCCCCTTCACCGGTCAATTAGCCGGCATTCAGGACCTGGGCGAATATGTATTCGATCTGCAAGAGGGTGATCTGGGACGCGTATTTTCCGATGGCAGCGGGCACTATATATTCAGGCTTGTATCACTGAGACCTTCCTATATCCCCGAACTCAGGGAAGTCGCGAAGAAGGTTGAAAAGAGTTACACAGAGAGCGAATCCATAAGGTTATCCAGGAAGAAGGCCGAAGAGATGCTCGGTCATCTGAAGGATGGAATGGATATGGCAAAGCTCTCCAGAGACAAAGGTCTGAAGCTGTCGGAAACCGGATTATTTCTGCCGGGTCCCAACATACCGAAGATCGGCTACTCTCAGGAACTGGAAGAAGCTCTTATCAGGATATCCGAAAAAGAGCCCTGCCCTGACAATGTATTCTTCGTCAATGGAAAATATATTGTGATAAGATTTAAAGAAGAAGGCAGGCTGGACGAAAAAGAATGGGAAGCCAGGAAAGACTCCATAAAAGATTACCTCCTCAGCCTGAAGAAAGAAGGATATCTCCTGTCATGGCTGGAGGGGGTAAGAGAAGACATGATCAGCAAAGGGAAGCTGAAGATACTCAAAAAAGTGGACGACCTTTAAGAGGGTCACATCTTGAAATAAGGAAATAAGGGAAATAAGGGGACAGTATACTTAATTCTGCGGGAAAGAACTGCCTGATCACAAGATAAAAGCGAAATAAGTATACTGTCCCCTTATTTCCCATTTAAACAGGAAAAATGTCCCAAGAAAGTGAAAAACCTTTAACGAATGACTACAGGGAAAATTATTGCAGTAATACTCCTCTGCGCAATTCTTATGGCCCTTCCGCAGACATCCATTGCCGCCGAAAAGACGTATCGCCTGAATGTTTCCGGATGCTGGGGGTGAGCAGGCAAGGCTAGGATAAGTTCTATCCTGAAAAAAGCAGAGGGTGTTCTTGATTTCAAACTGGACCCCACGACATCAATAATCACTGTAAAGTTTGAAGACAGTAAGACAGACCTGGAAGAGATCGTGGAGAAGATCAGAGAGAAAAAGTTTCAGGTAGGGGCTAAGAGCGAAGTTAAATAGGGACACTTCCCTATTTAAATATTTAACTCTATCTATTATTTATGCCTGAGTAATTACACCGACTTGCTAAATAGGGAAGTGTCCCTATTTAACGGCAGATCTTCCCGCGAGCCGGCCGGTGGAAAACGCGGCCTGGAGATTATAGCCTCCGGTATCGGCGTCTATATCCATCACCTCACCCGCGAAATAGAGTCCGCCGACAAGGCGTGATGCCATTGTGCGGGGATCTATCTCCTCCGTATTTATCCCGCCCGCGGTGATGATGGCCTCGGAAATGGGGCGGGTTCCGGTTACCTCAAAGCGAAAATCCTTGAGCCATGCCCGCAGACGCCCCCTCTCACTTGCGGTAATCTGGTGGCCCCTCCTGTCCGGAGGGATTTCAGTAAGCTCCATGCATACGGGTATCAGTTTGGCGGGCAGCAGACCTTCCAGCAACGTCTGAAACTTGCGTTTTCCATGCGCGTCAAGATCACGCAACAGCCTTTCATCCAGCTTGCGTTCATCCAGCGCGGGTTTCAGGTCGATGGAGATGATCACCCGGCCGCCCAGATTCAACGCGTCCGTTACTTTGCCGCTGAGGGAAAGGATGACCGGTCCGGAAAGGCCGAAATGCGTGAAGAGCATCTCTCCGAACGCCTCGCCCTGTTTTCTGCCGTCAATCAGGACACTGACATTCACATTGCGCATGCCAAGGCCCTGCAGACGCGGCGCCACATCACCTCCGGTCTCCAGGGGAATCAGCGCGGGGCGCGGGGCCACTATTGAATGTCCTGCCGACCGGGCCAGACGATACCCATCGCCGGTTGAACCCGTGGCGGGATAAGATACGCCCCCCGTCGCTATAATAACGGCATCCGCGGGGTATGTCTCTCCACCGGAATCACGCACACCGCAGACCTTGCGCCCTTCGATAAGCAGGCCATCCACGGATACTTTCCGCCGCACCGTCACGCCCTGCCTTCTCATCCATCCAGTCAGCGCGTCCACCACATCCCGTGCCTGTCCGCTCTCCGGGAATATACGTCCTCCGCGTTCGACAACAGTGGAAACACCCAGATCCCCAAAGAACGCCACAAGCTCATCATTCGAAAAACGGTGAAAGGCCTGCCGGAGAAAAACCCCGTTGGACCCGAAGTGCGAGATAATCTCCGGAAGTGAAGCCACATTCGTGAGGTTGCACCGCCCCTTGCCCGTGATGCCAAGCTTGCGTCCCGGGCGGTGCATCTTCTCAAGCAGCAGCGTATCCGCACCCATTTCGGCGGCCTGTCCGGAGGCCATCATGCCGGACGCGCCGCCTCCGACTACGACAACATTGTGTTTCGCCATCTCATGACCCTGTTGATTTATGAGGATTTTTGTTCAAGATCAAGGCATGCGAAAAAAATAACCGCAGGTGCCCCGCAGGAAATGCCCTTGGGGTGCATATACTTGATATTCCGAGGATTATTTTTTGAGCATAACGCAGAGATTGGGCGAAAAGACCATTAATCAAGAGAGTCATCTCATGCCATTATATTGAGGGGCTCTATGAACTCCGGGTCTTCCTTCTCCATGATTTCAACGATATGCTTGTGCAGTCTCTTTTTCAGTTGTTCGAATACCGGCCTGTTCTTGGTGAAGGTCCTGGCGAACGCCATCGCGTCTTCAAGGAGCTCCTCCTCGTTTTCAGACGCCTTCACAATCACGTGACTTGCCTCCAGTTCCTTCGCGCCCGCCCTCTTCCCGCTGTACACAAGCTCTTCAAGTTTGTAGTACGGGATCGCCTTTTTTATAACAGCTAACATCCCCGGCAGGAAGGGGATGTTTATATCCACCTCCGGGAAACAGAAATATCCCTTGTCCGCCTTCATGAACCTGAAATCACAGGCACAGGCCATGATGGTCCCGTCTCCAAAGACATGCCCGTTTATGGACGCGATAACGGGCATCGGAAAATTCAGGATTCTTGTAAATGTCCTGTTCAGGCCATACATAAAATCCTTGATCGCCGCGGTTTCCTTATTATTCATCGCACCCATTATCCATTCAACATCGATGCCCTGAGACCAGTTCTTCTGGTCACTTGAAGTGATAACCACGGATGAGACAGTCTCGTCCTTCTCGATCTCATCAAAGGCGTTCAGGATAGCCCTGTTAAAATCAGGATTGTGCCTGTTCTCGCCATTGTTCATAGTCATAACCGCAACCGTCCCATCCTTTTTCCATTCTATAATCGCCATACCTGTCTCCTCCTCAGCATTTATTTATTAAGAGGGTCACATCTTAATTATTAACTATTCGCTCCGAAATTAAGAGGGTCACATACAAATATGATGCTTCCGTAAAAAGTCTGTCATTCTCGCGTAAGCGGGAATCCAGAAGCACATAACTACTTAATCCCGACTCGTCGGGACTGGATTCCGGCTTCCGCCGGAATGACAAAATTGTGTATATTTCGACTTTTTACGAGTTTGTCAAATATGATCCTTCTCCAATTTAGCCGGAGAACAGGGTACAAGGATTGGACTCCCTTTCTTCCTTCTTCTGTCTCCTGACTTCTGTCTTCTGCCTCCTGATCCGCCTTTAAGTTAATAAGTTAAGAACGTCCCCTAATCTTTTTAAAATCCTCTCCTGTCGGATTCTGGAAGATCCGCAGTTCGAACCGCGGGACAACCGCCAGGATATGGTCAAAGATATCGGCCTGAATTCCCTCATAATTGACCCAGGCCTGATCGTTGCTGAACGCGTAGATCTCAATCGGCAGTCCATGATCCGTGGGGGCCCGTTGTCTCACCATAAGGGTCATATTCTGATGTATCTTCGGGTGATTCCGAAGATACGCGGTAATATAGGCCCTGAATGTGCCGATATTGGTAAGACGACGGCCATTTACAACCTCTGATTCGTCCACCTGGCATTCAGCGTTATACTCGGCCAGTTCTTCCTTTTTTGCGGCGATATATCCCGAAATATACTGGATCCTGGAAAACCTGTTCAGCATATCTTCCGTGCAGAACATAATGCTCGTCATGTCGATGTAAAGGGCTCGCTTTATACGCCGCCCTCCCGATTCAGTCATTCCCCGCCAATTCTTAAAGGAATCGGAGATCATGGCATAGGTCGGAATAGTGATAATTGTCTGGTCCCAGTTCCGCACCTTCACCGTTGTCAGAGAAATATCGATCACGTCACCATCCGCGCCATATTTGGGCATCTCGATCCAGTCGCCTATGTTTACCATCTTATTTGTAGACATCTGGATCCCGGCGACAAATCCCAGGATGGAGTCCCTGAAAACCAGTATCAGCACCGCCGTCATCGCGCCCATACCGCCGATGAAAAAGGCTGGTGATTTCCCGGCAATCATGGAAAGGATGACGACGCCGATAACAATATACAGGATAATCTTGAATGCCTGCGCGAACCCTCGAACGGATGACTTATATGGAAGATTGCGGGAACGGGAGACATCCACAACAGCGTCTAACAGCGAATCCGCCACCAGTAAACCGGCAATCAGCATATATACCTTGGCGGCACACTGCGCCACCGCCACGACAGATTCGTGTCCGCCGAAGGCAAGAGGGGCCATGAAATAGATGACCAGAGCGGGCGCCAGATGCGAGGCACGCTGGAAGAATCTTTCCCTGAGGAGGATATCGTCCCAGTCCGTCCTGGTCTGTTTCGCCAGGCGGATGATACCCTTCATGACAAATCGCCTTACAACAATATAAATAAGACCGGCAAACACAAGGATGCCGAAAGCCGCAATGACATCCGCGCAAACTGCCGCCATTTTATCCCCTAATCCCAATTGTACCAGCCAGCCTGTTATCCATTTCATAATCTCACCATGAGGGTCACATCTTAATTATTAACTATTCGCGTATTCAAACAGTGAAATCCGCTACTTCGCTACTATTTCGGCCAGATCAGAGGACGAATAGTTAATAATTAAGATGTGACCCTCCCTGGCGCTCTGTTTTAATGCGCCTCATCCCAGTTTCTACCGGAGGCGATCTCCACCTTCAGCGGCACTTTCAGGGTTATCACTTTTTCCATCTCCCGCCTGACAAGGTTCATAACCTCTTCCTTCTCCCACGCCGGAACTTCGAAAACAAGTTCATCGTGTACCTGCATAATCATAGACGCGGACAGTCTCTTTTCCCTGATCCCGCCCGCGATATTCAGCATCGCCACCTTGATCAGATCGGCCGCCGTCCCCTGTATGGGGGTGTTGATGGCCGTCCTTTCCGCGAACTGGCGGACCTGGACATTTCCACTTTTGATCTCCGGTATATATCGCCGGCGGTTCAGGAGCGTAGTGACGAATCCCCTCTCTCCGGCCTTTACCAGCGTCTCTTCTATGAACCCGCGAACGCCGGAAAATCTGGAGAAATATTCATCTATGTAATCTTTCGCGCGCTTCTGGCTTATCCCCAGCTCTCTGGCAAGACCGAAGGGGCTCATCCCATAAATGACGCCGAAGTTTATCACCTTTGCCTGCCTGCGCATCTCCTCGCTGACCATCCCGGGAAACACTCCGAATATGTCGGAGGCCGTCTTTGCGTGCACATCTTCGCCGGATTCGAACGCCTCTATAAGCAGCTTGTCCCCGGAGAGATGCGCCAGGATACGAAGCTCTATCTGAGAATAGTCGGCCGACACGATTTCGCATCCTTCAGGCGCGATGAAGGCCTGGCGTATCCTCTTCCCCTCGGCCGTCCTTATCGGTATGTTCTGGAGATTGGGATTGCTGCTCGAGAGCCTTCCCGTCGCCGTCACAGTCTGATTATACGATGTGTGCACCCTCCCCGTCTCCGGATTGACAAGCGCGGGCAGGGCATCGACATAGGTCGATTTGAGCTTTGCCATGCCGCGGTACTCAAGTATCTCCGCCGGAAGCTCATAGGATCTCGCGAGGTTCGTCAATACGTCCACATCCGTCGAGTAGCCCGCCTTCGTCTTCCTGCCCCGGGGAAGGCCGAGCCTGTCGAAGAGTATCGCCTGCAACTGTTTCGGGGAATTTATATTGAACTCCTCCTCCGCCAGACCGTATATCTTCTCCTCGGAGACGCCGAGCCGTTCTCCAAGCCCGCGTGATATTTCACCCAGAAGCTCACAATCAAGAAGAACTCCCTTCTTTTCCATCGAGGCAAGCACCCCGACAAGGGGCATTTCCACCCCATGGAAAAGATCACTCAGACCCGCCTCCTCAATCTTCTCATCCAGCAGGGGCGAGAGTCTGAATATAAAATCCGCCCTGCGGCACGCGTAATCCGCGGCATCTTCCAGAGGCACGGCCTGAAAAGGAATCGTCTTCGCGCCACTCCCCGTCAGGTCTTTGAGGGAAGCAATACCGCGACCGAGGTGATCCTGCGCCACATCCGGCAGACCATACCCGCGCAGGGAGGGATTAAGGACATAAGATGCCACCATGACATCGCATCCGTGCCCATTCAGCGCGATCCCCATCCGCGAGAGGACAACAGACGCCGTCTTGAGATCATGCCCGTATTTCTTCAGGCTGTCATCGGAAAAGAGCGGGGCCAGCCGTCCCAGCGCCATATCCGCGGCAAGCTGTTCCTGCGCCTCCTCACACGTGTGAGACAGGGGTATATAGCAGGCCTTCTTCGCGCCGCTGCAGACCGCTATTCCAACGATCTCTGACCTCATCGCCTCATCTGAAGTCAATTCCAGATCGAAGGAAAACCCATCGGACTGTCGAAGTTCACCTAGCAGACTATCGAATTCCGTTTCATCGATAATCAGGCGATAATCCGTCTCCTCCCGCTCCTCCTTTAGCCCCAGTTTCGAGATGAGGGCGGGAAATTCGAACTCCCGGAAGATCTCCT
Organism: Deltaproteobacteria bacterium; assembly: GCA_019313695.1. Taxonomy (GTDB): domain Bacteria; phylum Desulfobacterota; class Syntrophia; order Syntrophales; family UBA2210; genus UBA2210. The sequence continues at coordinate 5,393 of JAFDAS010000007.1, read as the reverse complement.
TCAGAGCCTCCACATCGGGTTCCCTGAAACGCAGATCCTCCAGATCGAAATCCACCGGGACATCCGTTCTGATAGTGGCCAGATCCCTGCTCATGCGGGCCTGATCGGCAAACTCCTTCAGTTTTTCACTCAGTCCCCTGCCCTTGACCTCTCCGGCATTTTCCAGGACACCTTCGAGAGAGCCGAACTGGTTCACCAGTTTGAGCGCGGTTTTTTCACCCACACCGGGGACACCGGGGATATTATCCGATGTGTCCCCCGCGAGACCCAGTATATCGATCACCCTGTCGGGACCAACGCCGAAACGGTTCCGGACACCCTCCACATCGTAGGATATGTCCTTCATGGTATCCACCATCAGGACATTATCCGACACAAGCTGCATCAGATCCTTATCACCGGAGGCGATGACCACCTTCATCCCCGCCTGCCCGTATCTCTTCGCCAGGGTGCCGATAATATCATCCGCCTCTACCCCCTGCTCTTCGATGACCTTCATGGAAAAACCGCGGACGACATCCCTGATATGCGGGATCTGGGGGCGAAGTTCATCGGGCATCGCGCTGCGGTTCGCCTTGTACTGATCATACGCCTCATGCCTGAACGTGGGACCTTTCGCGTCGAACACAACGGCGATATACTCCGGCCCCCAGTCGCGGCACAGCTTCATGAGCATATTGGTAAAACCATAGATCGCGTTAGTGGGAAATCCCCTGGAATTGGAAAGCCCGCGAATCGCGTAAAACGCGCGATAGATATAATTCGTTCCATCTATGAGGAACAATGTAGGTTTCTCATTCATAGAGGGTCACATCTTAATTATTAATTATTCGCGGTAATTTAAACCGTCGCATGAGGGTCACAGGAGTCATGAATTAAATCGAGTCTGACCCCATTTAAGAGGGTCACATCTTAATTATTAACTATTCGTCCTCTGATCTGGCCGAAATAGTAGCGAAGTAGCGGATTTCACTGTTTGAATACGCGAATAATTAATAATTAAGATGTGACCCTCCTGGTGTGTATTCCGGTACGATTTCAAGGAGTTTTTCTCTTATGGCGGCGGCATCGTAGGTGGCCGCGACTGCGAGGAGTTCGTCGATCTGTGCATTGAGGGCGTCACGATTGTGCGCGTTACCACACAGGACGAGGATTTTCTCATGATCAGTGGCCACGATCCCCTCCCCTTCCGTAATCAGTTCTTCATAGAGCTTTTCCCCCGGCCTGAGCCCTATAAATTGAATGGGGATATCCTTGTCCGGCTCAAGACCGCTGAGACGTATCAGATCCCGGGCCAGATCGACAATACGCATGGGCTTGCCCATATCCAGGATGAATATCTCGCATCCCCTCCCCATAGCTCCCGCCTGAAGGATGAGCTGTGCGGCCTCCGGAATGCTCATGAAATAACGCGTTATCTCCGGATGCGTAATAGTCACAGGCAAGCCCCGGGAAATCTGTTTCTGAAACAGGGGAATCGCCGACCCGGAGCTCCAGAGCACATTCCCGAAGCGCACAGCCATAAAACGCGTCACGCCACCGCCATTCACGCATTCTACAAGCATCTCAGCCACGCGTTTCGTCGCGCCCATAACATTGCCGGGCCGCACGGCCTTATCCGTCGAGACAAGCACAAAGCGCTCCACCCGGTTTTCCAGGGCCGCCTCGACCAGGTTTCGTGTGCCCGCGATATTATTGAACACCGCCTCCCACGGGTGCATTTCCTGCATGGGAACATGCTTATAAGCGGCGGCATGAAAGACAACGTCAGGGCCAAATTCACGAAACGCCCTGCACGTGGATTCCCGGTTTTTCACATCAACCAGAAACCCCGATACCGGGATAAAACCGAACCGCTGCCGGCACTCTCCCTCTATCTGAAAAAGATTTTCCTCGCTGAAATCCAGAAGCGCCAGCGCCTGTGGCTGAAAACGTCCCATCTGCCTTACCAGCTCAGACCCTATGGATCCCCCCGCCCCTGTAATCATAACCCGCTTGTCTTTTATGTATTGACGAATCTCCTCTTCGTCCAGATGAATCTCCTCTCGATCCAGCAGGTCTTCCAGCCGTACCTTGCGAATCGATTTTACCGAAACCTTTCCCTCGATCAGCTCCCAGATTCCGGGCACGGTTCGAAACGGCTTCCCCGTCTCTTCACACAGAGAAACGATACGCCGCATCGCCTCACCCCTGACCGAAGGAATGGTAATCAGTATCTCCTCGAACTTCTCTTTAATCCTGCCGATATCATCCAGCGTTCCCAGGACGGGAATTCCATGGATTGCCTTCCCCTTTTTGACCGGATCATCATCAAGAAATCCCACAGGTTTTACATTAATCGACGGATGTTCCAGAATTTCCCTGAGCACCTTTTCACCCGCGTCTCCCGCGCCGACGATCAGCAATGTCCTCGCGGAAAATTCTCCGCCGCGTTTAAATACCCGGGAAAACGGATACTCACCGGCAAAAAACAGTCGAACGGAAACCCGGATCCCCCCCACAAGGAGAAACGTGAACACAAAATCGATAACATACACCGAACGGGCATAACCCTGGAAGCGGTATAAAAACAGAATAGTCAATATAATAATTATGGAGGAAAGCGCCGCCGCTTTAAGGACCTTCCTTATATCCGCGAGACTTGTGTATCTCCACATCCCCCTGTAAAGACCGAATATGAAAAAACAGATCAGTTTGAGAGGGACGACAAACGGCAGGGCGGCCTTAAAATGCGCCAGATTCTGCAAGGGAATATCCCCCTCAAAGCGAACCAGATATCCCAGGCTATAAGCCAACGCCACAACAACCGCGTCGGCAAAAAGCATCAGGTAAAAGTTTTTATTGTGTATAATCGTTCTCATCTAAAGAGGGTCACATCTTAATTATTAATTATTCGCGGCAATTAAACACTTCCCTGTTTAATGGAGATGACATTTCTTGAGCGGCACGACACTACCATGCTCAATATAGCCTGTCAAGAGAGTGAGTCAGGGCTGTCCAGCACAGACCCAGGTATTCATGAAAGACCATTTCCATCTTGCGAAGATTGCCGGCATTGGGGAAGAAGACACCCGGGCTGAGCCTTTGCCTTTTTTTCACCCGGTAATCCGTGGGGGCCGGTATCGGTTCCATACCGGATTTCCGGAAGAGGACCATCGAACGGGGCATATGCGAGGCGGAGGTTACCAGGATAAATCTTTCATCTCCGACTATTTCGTGAACTAATCGGGCCTGATCACCGGTATCCCTGGAAAGCTCCTCGAGGACAATCCCGTCGCCCCCTACCCCCATAACCCCGGCAGCGCGCGCCATCACCTCTGCTTCAGATACCGGATCAAAGACAGCGCCACCCGATAAAACAAGACAGCTTTCCGGCAGGAGCCCGTGGATTCGAACCCCCTCGACAAGACGGCTGAGGGAGGATTCGGAGAGCTGCAATGTAGCGGGAAATTTTGAATCCGAATTATGGCCGCCACCCAGCACGACCACCCACTTAACATCGGAGAATTGAGACACATCGACAAGGGGAGCGTATCTGCATTCCAGGGACTCAAGAGCGATATCGGGGAGAGGGGCATAGCTGAACAGCGCCAGCAGAACAAAGCCCAGGCAGACCATCAGCTTCCCCGTCCTTCGCCTGCGAGTAAAACAGAGAAGAAAAATGCTCACAAGCAGAAACCCAAGACAAAGCGATAATGGATAAAACAAAGGCGCTATTATTTTCTTCATCGGGATCATGGGGGTCAGGCTTGCCTTATTGTCGTTATTTTACTTCCCTGTTTGATTTTTTAACCCTATCTAATATTTATACCTGAGTAATTACGCCTACTTCCTAAATAGGGAAGTGTCCCTTATTTAACAATTTGGTTTTTGATATGCACCATCTTCTCATGCAGCAGCTGGCTCTTTGTAAGGCGAGCACGTATCGCTTTGATCTGTCTGCTCATTGATGGCATATCCCGGTTAAAGTACTGTGCAAAATTTGACAGCGAATAATCGCAATGGTCCATGCCGATCAGTGCGGTCATCGCCCTTGCTTCCGCCAGATGTCTTGAACGACTGGCGCTCGTCATTTCCAGAGGCGAGATATGGTAACCATGCGCTACCACATCCACCAGCTGCTCAATTGTAATCCCCGCCGGAACCGCTTCACTGTTTTGTGTGAGTGCATCCTTGATAAAATTTTCATTGCCGAGTATTCGCCCCTCCTTACTGCCATGGCGGAGCTGCGCCAGAAGTTTATCCTCCGTTGCTTGTCCCATAAAATGCAAATAAGCGGCACGCGCGGCAGATTCCGTTTCGCCGAATTGACCCAGGCCCCAGTCGACAGTTAACCAGAAAGGGGGTTGCACATGCCCGGTATATGCTGCGTGACTGCTCAAAGGATAATCAATGGGGTCACTCACCATATCAGCACGTACCGGGTTGAGATGAATGTAACGGATCAGCTCTAACAGATAGGCATCTTTGTCCACAAGAATTGCCTTGTAACGTCCCTGGAACAAGTGCCCGACCCGGTCATAACGCTTATTGAACCAGTGTGTATAGCGCTGCGAGAGATTTTGCATCAGCTTCGAAAGCGGTTTGTCGTTGACTTGCAATGCCATGTGAACATGATTTTCCATCCAGCAATACGCGTGCAGCATGAGCGAATATTGCTCCAGCCCCTCGGCCAGGATATCCTCAAAACACCGGTATTCTTCATTATTATGAAAAATAGTCTGCTTTGCGTTACCCCTGAGCATTACATGATAAATTGCTCCGGGATAGTGGATGCGAGGTTTCCTTGCCATGGTTATCAGGCTTGCCTTATTGTCGTTATTTGGTTTTTGATATGCACCATCTTCTCATGCAGCCGGTAACAATTCTTGATGGTCTCGTAAAAAGTCTGTCATTCCCGCGCAGGCGGGAATCCACGGAGGGCTAAGTGCTTGAAAAAACTGGATTCCCGTTCCCCGATCGGGGTCGAGGACAAGCTTCACGGGAATGACAAAATTGTGCATATTTCGACTTCCAAGAAACTAAAATTTACAAAATCGCCATAACTTATTGATATTTCTTAACATATGCCAAGTAATACACGAATTTAAATAATGCAAGTTACTTCCAATTATAATGTCCCGACTCGTTGGGGCATAGCGGAGCTTTTTACGAGTTCATCAATTCTTCACCCTTATAATAAATGGAGTCTGCCCCATTTAAAATCTCTACATACCTTGCATACCACGAATATATCCACAATACAACAACGACAATAAGGCAAGCCTGACCCCCTGATTACCCCCTGATTATTTTTTCTGCGGATCACGCAACTGCCTGGATGCCTTTCCGATCCACCAAGTTAAGTAGCTTGGCTGCCGTAGGGCCAGGCTTCTTCCCCCCCGACTCCCAGC
>JAFDAS010000272.1 GCA_019313695.1 Deltaproteobacteria bacterium | reverse complement strand
GCGGGACTACCTGTATCAACGCCAATATGCCCTGCCGGGGATGCTTCGGCCCCACGGAAAAGCTGCTTGATCCAGGGGCGGAGGCTCTTTCCACATTCGGCTCTATTGTCGGCGTGGGTGGAGAGGACTTTGTCGCCCGTGCGCAAATGAAAGCAGAGGTTAACAATATCAAGGACCCGCTTGGGACCTTTTATCGCTTTACATTACCTTCCGCTCTTATTAACAGGACTGTAAAAGATGGGGATGGGCAATAGGGGGAGGGAAGACCATGGGTAAAAAAATCACCATTTCTCCGATAACCAGGCTTGAAGGACATGGAAAGATAGACATCATCCTGGATGACGACGGCAATGTTAAGGACAGCTACTTTCAGGCACACCATATGGCTTCCTCCAAGGCAGCGGATGCATTGTACAATATAACAATTCCTTCAGCGGCGAAAAAGTTGCGTGAACTCTTCTACAATGCGCATATCTCACACAGCCACATCCTCCATTTCTTTGCCCTGGGGGCGCCTGATTTTGTCCCGGGAGCGGATGCTGATCCGGCAAAGAGGAATATTCTGGGGCTTATCGAGATAGTAGGTAAAGATGTAGGGATGGAAGTTATTAAGAACAGGGGATATGCCCAGAAAATACAGGGAATGATTGCCGGTCATCCCATCCATCCCGTAGGATCACTACCCGGCGGCCTCGCCAAGCCCATCACCGAAGACGATAGAGTCGAAATCGAAAAGATGGGTGAATCAATGGTAGCCTTTGCTCAGGCAGCGCTGAAGATTTTTGACGACCTGGTGTTGGCCAATAAAAAATATGCGGAATTGATTGCCGGGGATACATACTATCACGAAACTTACTACATGGGGCTTGTAGATGATAACAACAAGGTGAATTTCTATGACGGCAAGGTTCGTGTGGTTGACCCGGAAGGAAAGGAATTCGCCTTGTTCGAGGGGAAGGATTACCTTGACCACATTGGTGAGCACGTGGAGCCCTGGTCCTATTTGAAGTTCCCGTTTCTAAAGGCCTTGGGTTGGAAGGGGCTGGTTGATGGGGCTGAAAGCGGTGTCTATCGTGTAAATTCTCTCGCCCGGCTTAATGTCGCAGACGGCATGGCTACACCGCTTGCCCAGGAAGCGTACGAGAAGATGTTTTCTCATTTTGGAACCAAGCCGGTACACAACACTCTCGCTTTTCACTGGGCGCGCCTTATCGAAAATCTTTTTGCCTCTGAGGAGGTATTGCGCCTTGCAAGAGACCCCGAGATAACAAGTCCTGACGTGCGCACAGTTCCAACGGAAACCCCAACGGAGGGGGTGGGTGTTGTGGAGGCTGCCCGTGGCACGCTGTACCACCATTACGTCACCGACAGCAACGGGATGGTAAAGAAGGTCAATCTTATAGTGGCCACAGTGCAAAACAACGCCGCAATGGGGATGTCAGTCAAAAAAGCTGCTCAAAAACTGATTAAGAACGGTGCTTCAGACAACACAATTCTTAACATGGTAGAAATGGCATTTCGGGCCTATGACCCCTGTCTTGCCTGTGCTACTCACTGTCTTCCAGGGCAAATGCCGTTGGAGGTACGCTTGATCAAGAACGGCAAAGTGTCCAGAAGAATGACGCGAAATTTAAACGAGACCTTTGAAAAACGCGACATTTTTTAGTCAGGCAAGGAAGGCAAAAAGTTTAACCGGAGGAATACATTTGGGTATTTTGAGGATTAAAGTTTGAAGCCTGACGCCGCATCACGGGAAAATGGCAGTTTTGCAAAGGTCTCGAAACGGATAGACGTCAAGACACAAGTCCTTGGCATCGGCAACTCTATCCTCTCCGATGACGGTGTCGGCGTGCATGTGGTGGAACGTCTGAAGGCGGAAGAGATTCCACCAGGTGTTGTTTTAAGTGTAGGCGGAACCGGCGGATCAGCGCTGATAGATATGATCGAAGAGTGCGATCGCCTTATTATAGTTGATGCAATTGTTACCGGCTCGCCACCTGGAACAATTCACGAGCTGTCCCTGGAAGATATCCTTTCGGTTGTACCCATTCATCTTGCATCATCCCATGATATCGATTTCCTGACAATATTTGGTCTTGGAGAAGAAATCCTGGGCAAG
>JAFDAS010000069.1 GCA_019313695.1 Deltaproteobacteria bacterium | reverse complement strand
CTCGCACATCCAAGAAATAATTTTCAAATCGAAAAATGACATTTTACGCTATAAAGATTGAAATATCGTTATGTTAAAGCATTATCAAAAACCAACGTTGGGACAGCAGTGATAAAAGATATAAGCTTTACATACATCTTTGTCTTTGCCGACCGTAGATGAAAATGATGTGAAATGCAATGGTTTTATGGTGTCTGCCAATAACCAGGGTTATTCCCCACCTCTGGGGCTGAAAAAGCCATCGTGGCGAATGAAACGGTCGAAAAGACTAACCTGATCCATAAGCCGTAACTGATGGTCCAGTCTGATTTTTTTCTTGTTTTCCATGATGACGCGATATATGGTTCTTCATACCCTTTCAGGCTGCGCTCACGCTCCGCTTAAAACCGGTGACGAACCGGGATTCTTAGTGATAGGACGTATTTCAGATAAACATTGATCAGGAGTAATTACATATCGAGAGGCAAAATAAGGATTATTTCAGTGCGCCGAACTCCATCAACATCAACGCAAAAACAGAGGGAATTGAGCAATGACAAAAATTATCGATTCGCACATGCACTGTGGCATTCAGAATGTCGATCAGCCAATCGAGCTTATCAGGACCTATCTAGATAGAGGTGGTATTCAGGGAGCCTGTCTTTACGCTCCTGTCGAGGACATCTATGACCGGCACGATTACGATTTTGAAGACACCCCTTTCTGGATGGCATGCAGACAGCGGGCTAATGATTATTTACTGGAACTTCAGCAAACCGGCGAAGACATTTATGCCTACTATTTTGTTTGGAACGATTTCAAGAAAGAAGAATTACAAAAGGGATATAGGGGAATCAAGTGGCACCGTCATGAATATGAGCCGGTTTATCATTATGATGATCCAGAATGTGAAGAATTTCTTCAGGAGGCGTATCGCCTTCAACTTCCCATAGTCCTTGAGGAATCATTTGAAAATACCCGCTATTTTATCGAACGTGTGGCAGGAAGAACTCCCATTATAATCCCGCATATGGGAGGGTTAAATGGCGGGTTCTCTTCACTGTTTCGTTCAGGGATCTGGGATAATGAAAACGTCTTTGCCGATACGGCCCTTGCCTCTACCCGTGAGATGGTCATTTTCCTGGAAAAGTACGGGGTTGAAAAGCTCCTGTTCGGAAGTGATTTTCCGTTCGGTATTCCTTATAATGAATTGCTCAAGGTGAAGAGTTTGAATCTCGATGAGACAGATTTCGAAAAAGTTGCCGGTAAAAATATATTGAGATTGATTAGGAGAGAAGAACATAAATAAACAATTCACTCTCGTTTATTCAGGCTATCCACCATTATACGGCCTGGCAGCCGGCAACCCCGCCCTGAGGAGAGCGCTTTCAAGATTGATGCCGGGCATTATCTCACTCAGATAGCGTGTGGTGTCGATAAGGCTTTCCACATCTACACCCGTTTTTACACCCATTTCGTTGAACATGAAGACCTCGTCCTCAGTGGCGATGTTCCCGGTTGCTCCCGGCGCGAAAGGACACCCACCCAGTCCTCCGATGGATGAATCGAAAGACCGGATTCCCGCCATGTAGGCGGCAAGGGTCCCCGCAAGACCCAGGCCGCGGGTGTTGTGAAGATGACACCGGAATACCACTTCCGGGAAGGATTCGATGCAGGCGGTGGTAAAATCGTAAACCTGTCGTGGATTGCCAAAGCCCACTGTGTCGCAGAGAGTAACGCGGTCAAACCCCAGTTCATGCACCTCGCCGACGTAATGAAGAACATCTTCCAGTGTAACCTTTAACTGGAAACAGCAACCGAATGCCGTCGCCAGATCCACGGTGATTACAGCGTCGGGATGGTCGCTACGGAGACGGGAAATATCTTTCAGCTCTTCCAGAGATTCCTCGGGGGTTTTTTGAACGTTGCTCAGGCTGTGGCCCCTGGAAACAGAAAGGACGAATGCGATCTTTCTGATGCCGCAGGAGAAGGCTTCTTCGGCTCCTTTCAGATTAGGTACCAGGGCAGTGAAGGTAATGCCAGGGAGATTGCCCACCACCTGATCGGCAATTTTCTTGATATCTCTGAACTGAGGGACTGCCAGGGGGTTGACGAAGGAGCCTATCTGAATCTCCCTGAGGCCGCTTTTGGCAAGACGTTGAATGAGTGCAACCTTGTGTTCGGTTTTTACGAATTCCCGGAGATTTTGCAGGCCGTCTCGAGGGCCGACCTCGACAATTTCGACGCTGTCATGTGGGATGATCATGCTGTTCCTCCTGGTTTCTGAAGTGCTGTTCACGAAAACGAAGAGGAAGATAACACAAAAGGGCATTACATTGCTACAATTAGCTGGCAATCTCAGGAACGTTTCAGAGACCTGTTGTCATCACGGAGTATCGCAACATAAGTGGATGATTAATTCAAAAAGTTGCATTTTATTACATTATCTACTATTGATAGACTCGTAGAGAGTCGAAATATGCACAATTTTGTCATTCCCGTGAAGCTTGTCCTCGACTCCGATGGGGGAACGGGAATCCAGTGTTTCTGAATAGTTATACGCTCCTAGGTTCCCGCCTGCGCGGGAATGACAGACTTTTTACGAGTTCATCACTATTCATGATGGCATGATAACTTCACGGGGACAAAAAAAATGATTTCACCTGTTAAAAAACTCAGATCCAATATTGCGGAAGGTTTTGCCGGCGTCTTTTTTGATATTGACGATACCTTTACAACCGGGGGCAGGATTCCGGCGTGTGCCTTTGACGCGCTGTGGAGGCTGAAGGAGCGCGGCATGAAGGTGGTTCCGATAACCGGCAGACCCGCCGGATGGTGCGATCATATTGCCAGGATGTGGCCGGTGGACGGTGTTGTTGGAGAAAATGGAGCCCTTTATTTTTGGCTTGATGAGAGAGAAAAAAAGCTGAAAAGAATATTTCTTGATTCAGAAGATATCAGAGATGACAACCGCAAGCGGCTGTGGCGTATCGGCGAGGAAATACTCGCGAAAGTTCCGGGAACGGCAATCGCCAGTGATCAGCTTTACCGGGAGGCGGACCTTGCTGTGGACTACTGCGAGGATGTGGATCCGCTGAGTCCGGAAGATGTGGAGGAGATTTGCCGGATATTCAGGAGACATGGAGCGACATGCAAGGTGTCTTCGATTCATGTGAACGGATGGTTCGGCAATTATGACAAACTGGGTATGACAAAGAGATTTGTCCGGGAACGTTGGGGAATGGATCTGGATGGTAATAAAAAGAGCTTTCTGTTTTGCGGCGATTCACCCAACGACGAACCCATGTTCAGATATTTTCCTCATTCCGCGGGGGTAGGGAACGTGCTTCGTTTTGCGGATCAGATGAAATACCTGCCTGAATTCGTGGCAACCCAGGATGGTGGTGAGGGCTTCGCCGAAATTATAGAAGTCATACTTGGATGCAGAAAGAGTGAAAGCTGACCGGAATTTATGTCTGGCTGTCCGGCAATATGGTTTATCAATAGATTGAAGATGTACTCTCCGCGTCAAAGATATGGAGATGTTCAAGATTCAGGGCGAGGCTTATCTCTTCTCCGACATTTATGATCCTTCTTCCCTCGCTCCTGGCTGTCAGTTTTACCCCCTGAATATCCATGTGCATGTTTGTTTCTCCGCCCAGGGGTTCAACTACCTCGACGATACCCTGTACTTTCCATTCTTCCGGCATATTAGCATGGTCGCCGTTGTCGATTGTCAGGTCTTCCGTGCGAAGCCCCATGATTACTTCCATGCCGTTCCTGATTCTGCTGTCCGGTTTTTCAGGGATTGGAATCCTCAAACCTCCGGAGAAATTGAGTTCAAAATTCCCTCCGGTAGAGTCAACTCTGGCAGGTGTCAGGTTCATTGGCGGGCTGCCGATGAACCCGGCCACGAAGATATTTGACGGATTTTCAAACAGATCTATCGGTCCGCCTACCTGCTCGATGTATCCATCATTCATCACAACAATTCTGTCGGCCAGGGTCATTGCCTCCACCTGATCGTGAGTCACATATATAATAGTGGATTTTACTTTTTGATGCAGAAGTTTCATTTCAGTGCGCATCTGGGTGCGCAGTTTTGCATCCAGATTGGAAAGGGGTTCGTCGAAGAGGAAGATGGATGGTTTCCTGACCATGGCCCTTCCCATGGCAACCCTTTGACGCTGCCCGCCGGAAAGTTCAAAAGGTTTTCTATGAAGCAGATCTTGCAGCTCCAGTATCTCGGCGGTTTCCTTTACACGTTTTTCTATCTCGTCTTTAGGAGTCTTGCTGATTTTCAGGCCGAAGGACATGTTGTCGAACACGTTCATGTGGGGGTAAAGCGCGTAGTTCTGGAACACCATGGCAATTCCACGATCCTTGGGCGCCACGTCATTTATAACCTTCCCGTCGATCAGGATGTCTCCCTCCGTGATCTTTTCCAGACCGGCAATCATTCTCAGTATAGTGGATTTGCCGCATCCGGAGGGTCCTACCAGGACGACGAACTCGTTTCCTTCTATCTCAAGATCGACCCCGTGGACGACTTCCACCTTGCCGAATCTCTTCACAACGCTTTTCAGTGTTACATCTGCCATGACGACGACCTTTCATTTTTTCGCGAGGTTGACTCAGGTAGAGGGGCTTTTTGCATGGTTGTCAACCTTCAAAGACCTACGTCTAATATTACAAACAGGAAGTTTCGTCAAGTGTCCGGTGCTGGTATTTTCCACGGGTCTTTGATAAAATTCAAAAAAAGTGGGTTTTACCGGAACTTAATCCTTGACTCAGATTTTATTTGTCTTTAGACTGACGAGTGTCCGGGACAGGAATGGGAAAAGGAACGATAGCCCGGGCGTATTAATCAAATACATTTAAGGGATAGGAGGCGTTATTATGAAAGTACGTAAGCTGTTGATGGTCATTGCAGTTGCGGCATCGCTGGTTTTCCTGGCCGGTCAGGTGATGGCTGAACCGATCACCATTAACTGGTGGCACGCGATGAAGGGAGCCCGAGGCAAGGTAGTTGATAACATGATCAAAGCCTTTAACGATTCCCAGTCCGACTATGTAGTGGTCGGCACCTACAAGGGAAATTATGACGAGACGGTCAATGCCGGCGTGGCGGCCTACCGGGCAAAGAAACAGCCACATCTGCTGCAGTCTTTCGAGGTTGGCACCCAGACGATGATGCTCTCCGGCGCCATCTACCCCGTGTACAAGCTTATGAAAGATGAAGGATACAACATCAACTGGAAGGGCTATCTCCAGCCGGTACTTTCCTACTACATGAACGCTAATGGCGATTTGATGTCCATGCCCTTCAATTCATCTACGCCCGTCATGTATTACAACGTCGACCTCTTCAAGAAGGCCGGCATCCCAATGCTTGATAAAACAAAACCTGTCACATGGGACGAGCTGGGTAAAATTACGGCGAAACTGGTAAAATCCGGTGTGCCCGGTGGAATGGTCACGGGCTGGCAGTCCTGGACGCAGGTAGAGAACTACAGCGCAATGCACAATATTGCTTTTGCCTCAAAGGCGAACGGTTACGAGGGTCTTGATTGTGAACTCCTTATCAACAATCCGACGGTTGTCAAGCATGTAGCCATGCTGAAAGAATGGATGAAAGATGGACGTTTCTTCTACGGCGGGCAGAAGTTTGCGGGGCCCAAGGCGGAATTTCTTGCACAGAACGCGGGTGTCTACATCGACTCTATCAGCGGTATCGCAAAGCTTAAGAAAGCCGTCAAAGACTTTAAGTGGGACGTCGCGCCCATGCCAGTGGAATCCTGGATGAAGAATCCCCAGAACAGCATCATCGGTGGAGCTTCTCTGTGGGTATTCAAGGGCCACGACAAGAAAGATTACAAGGGAGTTGCGGCATTCATGAAACATCTGGGCAGACAGGACATGCAGATATACTGGCACAAGGAAACCGGGTATTTCCCGATCACGCTTGCCGCCTATGAGCAATTAAAGAAAGATGGTTATTACAAAGAGCAGCCCTATCAGGAAGTTGGTATCAAACAGCTGACACGCAAGGAGCCGACAAAGGTTTCACGCGGTCTCCGTCTCGGTTATTTCATCCAGATCCGTAATATCATCAATGAAGAGCTGGAACTGGTCTGGAACGATACCAAGACGCCGCAAGAGGCCATGGATGACGCTGCCAAAAGGAGTAACCAGCAGCTTCGTGAATTTGAGAAAATCTATCAATAGATAACAGTTTTAAAAATCCGATATGGACAACGCTTCCCCCGTTTATGGGGGGGAAGCGTTGCTTTGTGAACAGCGAAACAATGATAAAGAGATCTATCTTTTCCTCAAGGACACTTCCATACCTGTTAATACTTCCACAGATCGTGGTAACGCTGACCTTTTTCTACTGGCCTGCCGTTCAGGGCCTGATACAGTCGGTAATGCGAAGCGATCCGTTCGGCCAGCACAGCACCTTCATCTGGTTTTCGAATTTTGTAACACTCTTTACCGATCCACTCTATCTCAAATCCATAGGGATCACGCTTTTTTTCAGTATGTCTGTTGCTACAGTATCCATATCCACCGGTCTTTTTATTGCCACAATGGCAAACAGGGCGCTTAAGGCGAAGGCTGTTGTGAGGACTCTTCTTATATGGCCCTATGCCGTGGCGCCGGCGATTTCAGGTATCCTGTGGCTCTTTCTGCTTCACCCTTCATACGGGGTTGTCGCTCTCGCGATCAAGCGCTGGTTCGGTGTTGACTGGAACCCGGTTCTAAGGGGATCTGATGCAATGTTTATGATAATTATGGCAAGCGCGTGGAAGCAGATCAGTTATAATTTTGTCTTTTTTATTGCCGGGCTGCAGGCGATCCCCAAATCACTCATAGAAGCGGCGGCAATAGATGGGGCGAGCCCCTTCAGGCGGTTCTGGACTATAACTGTTCCACTCCTGTCACCTACGCTGTTTTTCGTTACTGTCATGAACATCATCTATTCGTTCTTCGAGACCTTCGGTGTTGTTCATATGATGACACAGGGTGGACCCGGCGGAGCTACGAATATACTGGTGTACAAGGTCTATCAGGACGGGTTCATAGGCCTGAATATGGGGGGCTCGGCAGCACAGTCTATCGTGTTAATGACCCTGATAATTGCGGTTACCCTTTTTCAGTTCAAGTACGTGGAAAAAAAGGTTCAATACGCGGGATAACAATCAATGGTCGAAAAAACACCGATTCTGGATACACTTACATATATCTTTTTGATCACGGGGATTATTATTGTCGGTTTTCCTGTTATTTACGCCATAATCGCCGCGACGCTTCCCATTGAAGACGTGTGCAGGGTTCCAATGCCGCTGATTCCGGGAGATCAGTTCTGGGTGAACATAAAGGCTGCCTGGACGGAAGGTAACCTGGGAACGAACCTGTTAAATTCATTCATCATGGCGTCGGGTATCACCCTTGGCAAGATCAGCGTTTCCCTGCTGGGCGCATTCTCCATAGTGTACTTCGACTATCGATTCAGAACCCTGGCTTTTGTCTCGGTCTTCTGTACACTGATGCTTCCGGTGGAAGTCAGAATCCTTCCCACCTACGAGATGGCCGCGAATGTACTGGGTCCCTTCCAGAAGCTGTGGACTTTCCTGAATCTGGACGGCGTCGCGACCTGGATAGCGGGCCACGAGATAGCGGTAACACTGGAGTGGAGCATCCTGGACAGCTACACGGGACTTATCCTGCCGCTGGTTGCCTCAGCGACCTGCACCTTTCTTTTCCGGCAGTTCTTTCTCACAATTCCGGAGGAACTCTGCGAGGCGGCTAAGATGGATGGGGCTTCGGCCATGACCTTTTTCAGGAAGGTTCTCCTTCCCCTCTCGAAGACCAATATCGCCGCGCTTGTAGTTATCGAATTTGTCTATGGATGGAACCAGTATCTCTGGCCTCTGCTTATTACGACAAACCCGAAGATGACGACGGCCGTCATCGGGCTTCAGCACCTGATTCCAGCGGCGGATGATTTGCCTTACTGGAATGTCGCTCTTGCCGGTTCGCTGCTTGTGATGCTGCCGCCGATTCTTGTGGTTCTCCTCATGCAGAGATGGTTTGTTAAGGGGCTTGTGGACCCGGATAAATGATCCCGCAGCCTAATCCTTTTTCTCCCTCTTCTTTAATCAGAAAGTACTTTTAAAAAAATCCGTGAAAAGAGGGTCCTGGGGGTCCCCAGGTCTGAGATTTGTTCAATTTGTGCTGAATGGACACCTTCCGGACTTCCTGAGCGGTGTCCACGATCAGATTCAGGTCATGACGGTAAAATGATCTCCATTCCAATGGGTTAGGCAGCTTCTTAAAGACTTCTTCAACCTGTTGGACAAATGTATCCAACAGCAATTTCCCCTCCTGGGAAACCTGAGGGGGTCCTGGGGTTATCTTTATTCTTGGATCAAGATTTCCTGAAATCCGGTTACAAGCTGTTTGCGCACATCCGTATGAACCGCCTCGGCATCCCCCAAGACAGGATTGCAAAAAGATTGGGGTTGGGTCAGCAGAGGATATCGCGCTATTTACTACAAATGCCACAAGTGGCAAAAAGCGTAAATAGCGATTTATTGAAAGGCTTCACCGTCTCTCAGGTAGCCGAAAAGCACGGCTGGACTGAACCCCAGGTTTGGTCACAGGCTTTGGTAAATAAGGATGATTTTAGTCGATTCAAGGAACTTAACTGGGGACTGCAGGAAACCCATATTTTTCAGGCGCCGCTCTCCTCCGAACGTTTCCAGGCAAATGTAGTATCCGCCATGCAAAAGAAGAAGATAGTAGGTGTAACCAGCAGATACGTCATCATTTCAAAGAAAAAACCAAATCAGGATTAAATGAGGAATATTATGCGATTAATCGAATGGGAAGTGGCTGAGGATGGCTATGAAGAGCAGATTATTATCCCAAAGGAGAAAAGGGAGCTTGCAGCGCCGCTGCGAACCGTTAGATATTTTTTGATCTTCTTCTCTTCTTCACTGAGGTCATCGCGTGACTTCATGTTGAAGAAGGACAAAGCGCTTTACCCAATCGCAGTAGCTTCTCTCTGTGCGAATCGAATAATGTCGTCGCCGCATAACATCGCGCATATCATCAAGAATCTTCCTTGACATAGTCTTCTTCCTGCTTTATTGTTTTTTTCATGATCAGAAAGAATATACTATATTGAATCATTGCTGTCCAAATTAACTGAGAATTTCAAACACCCATATTGATATTATTGCCATTTTGGACGGGTTTTTACCCTTTTCAAAATCAGGTTTCTTTTTTTGCAACATGATG
>JAFDAS010000271.1 GCA_019313695.1 Deltaproteobacteria bacterium | reverse complement strand
TTAGAAGAAGCTGCCGAAAGCCCCCGTCCCGCTGTCCGACAAGCAGCGTTGAATAGTGTTAGTGATGTAGATTAATCAGGAGAAAAGAGATGAGTTACCAGGCTCACACAGAACAACGGATCCTATGGGGAGAAATGTTTTTCAAGTCTTTCTATCGCTTGATCCAGACGGCAAAAATTTATCAGGACAATAATGAGTCAACCAAGGAGTGTGTCTCGGAGTTTGTTCAGGCTGCATCCCAAGTATGTATGGGAGAGGATTTGGAGATTCATGTCACGCGGGGAAAGTTCTACCTGCAAGAAGATAAACTCCTCTACCGAAGAGAAAACACCGCGGTCGTTCACAGTATGTTGGAATTCTTCGAGCAGCGTGGAATTCAAGGGCTGTGTTTGTATCCCTCTATCGAGAAAGCTTCCTCCGATGAGATTGCCTCCTTCGCACGCTTACTCAACCACTCCGCGGATCGAGAGGATTCCGTTGACTGGCTCATTCAGAAGATAGAGGGCGAAGGACTAAAATGGGTGAAAATGCTGGAGGATAGGGATGCGAGCTTACAAAATAGTGATCCACACTTCGGAAGAAGGGCAAGAAGAACCTATTCTCATGCCTTGTCTTCGATCAAAGAAGTATCCCAAAAGATTTCTCAAAAGGATAATGCCGGGATTCGTAAGGCAAGGCGTATGGCACAGAACATGGTGGACCTCGTCTCAGAACGCGAGAGCCTCTTTTTGGCATTGAGTACCATTAAGGATTATGACGATTATACTTTTACCCACTCCGTGAATGTGGCGGTCCTCTCTGTTTGTTTGGGGAAACGCCTCGGATTGTCTCGTACCTCTTTGGAACATCTAGGGATCTGTGGCCTCTTCCACGATTTGGGCAAGGTGGAAGTATCGACAGAAATCATCCATAAGGCGGGGGACCTGAACGAGCAAGAGTGGGAAGTAGTACGAAAGCATCCCCTCTGGAGCGTGAAGCAAATTCTCAAAATGTACATTCCTCATGAACTGAAATCCAAAATCCTACTTGCTCCTTTTGAGCATCACTTGAAATGCAATCTTTCAGGTTACCCTAAAGTTAATTTCAAAAAAAGTATAAGCCTTTTCGGAAAGATTCTGACTATCGCAGACGTTTACGACGCCAGCACCTCCCACCGGTGCTATACTCCCGACGTCTATAGCCCGGATCAAGCCCTGAAACTTATGATGAATAAAGCGGGGAAGGACTTCGATGCGAATTTATTGCAAGTTTTTGTCAACATGATAGGCATATATCCTGTGGGTACCCTTTTGCAATTAGATACAGGTGAACTGGGCCTGGTATTGGATTGTCCCAGCGGGCATAAAAACTCCCGTCCCCGGATTGTACTGCTGGTGGAAGATGGCGAGGGCAACTTTGCGCGAGGAGAGGTGGTAGACCTTGCAGATCAAGACCCGGGAAGGAGTTCATTTCGAAGGAACATCGTAAAGGGATTAAATCCTACGGCCTACGGTATCCAACCCGCTCAGTTCCTCTTGTAAGGGGGAATCGTATGGGTTAACCCTCCCACCATTCTATACATCTCCTTTTTACAACAAAACCAATTACCTGTTACATAGCCTCCCAGTGGTTTCAACTTTCCGTACCATGTGCGCAACCAGAAGGGTATGAGGAAAAAATAAGGCACCTAGCATAAACTAAGTGCCTTGTTTTTACTGGCACGCCCGGGGCGACTCGAACGCCCGACCTAAGGCACCTAGCATAAACTAAGTGCCTTGTTTTTACTGGCACGCCCGGGGCGACTCGAACGCCCGACCTGCGGATTCGAAGTCCGACGCTCTATCCAACTGAGCTACGGGCGCCTGGGGTGAGTGACGGGATTTGAACCCGCGACCTCTGAGGCCACAACCCAGCGCTCTAACCAACTGAGCTACACCCACCATCAACTATACATTGGTACGCCTGGAGAAATTGTAACCCACTATGTGGCAGGGAATCGGAATACTATTTCCAGACTATAATGAACAGGCGTGAACAGTAACTAAACTATTGAAGATACATTGCTTTTTATGATTTCCCCAGTTTTTCACTAACCTAATATTAAAAATTATCATAACTCCCGTCCATTATCAAGCACTATCTTTCCCTGTATATATTCATTCAAAATATCATTTTACCACACCGGTAAGTAAACTACCACCCGTGAAACGGGTGGCTTTGTTTTTGCGGCCAAAGGCCTTAAAACAAAGGAAGCACGAAAGTGCTAATGTTTCCTTTTGCGATCCTGTGCAAAGCACGGGGTTTCCAAAGCAAACAATCAATTCCGTTTCAATTAAAAAAATCAAGCCACTCCGGTGATAGTTCACTAATATTTTTTATCTAAATTTTATTCTTCTCTGGGTTTAAGACTTTTATTCTTTAGAAACATCCTATTGGTCATGCAATAAATATGATCCTGGTTGGAAGATAGGGCGTGGATTGGGGAATGTGGCAGCGCATATAAGAGAGATGAGATATCGAATTATCTGACCAGGATGGAAGATAAAGCACACGACACAGGGGTATATTTCAACTAATTCTACAATGGGGAGAGGAAGTCTAGAAATTTACTCTTACTTTAGGGCTAAAGATCGATCTTTTTTTTGAGTGTTGCAGTAAGGTAAAATCAACTATTAATTAATTAAAATCTTTGAATAAAATGATCATAATAATATAGTATAACATATTAAAATATAGATAAATTTGCTATTTGCTAATTCATACTA
>JAFDAS010000068.1 GCA_019313695.1 Deltaproteobacteria bacterium | reverse complement strand
TGAAGCGTACAAAGGTTGAGATCTAAAGATGTAGTGACCATAAATCTGGCCGCTCAGCCCCAACCGCCCGATATCACTACGGTTGTGTCCGGAATGGGGTTAAACTTGGGCTAAAAACTGATCTGTGGGTGAGGATATTTACTGTCAATCAAGATTTTTATTTCTTCTTTGTCGTCTTCTTCTGTTATCGGTTCAACTCTGCTTATGTAGTGTCCCGAGTCATCCTTTGTGTCCTTCCAGGAGATAATATAGCCCGGAATTCTGACGAAGCAGCAGCCCCCCACACCGCAGCAGGAATTGTCCACAACGCCTATTCCTGCCAGATACAGGACCTCTCTTCCCTTGAAAGGGAACCGGACTTCCTCTGTGTATAGATAATATCCGGAGATGGAATATACCTCTTTGTTCAGTTCTTCGTGCACATATTCTTTCATGTTTTTGCACCCATTGGAGGGGTATGGCGTGTAGCACCCCTGCTATTTTCCGATACAGAAATTTGAGAATATCCTGTCCAGGACATCTTCGTTTGTCGTCTCTCCGGCGATATCACCCAGGTGATCGAGGGCGTCTCTGATATCAAAGGCTGCCAGTTCCGGGGAATTTTCGCGGGAGATGTTGTCTTTTGCCGCTGCAAGAAATTCCGCGGTCTTTTCAAGGGCGTTCTTGTGGCGAAGGTTGGTCAGGATAACATCCGATGCCATATGTTCCCCGCTGTCTGATGCCAGCGAGTAGATTTTTTCTTTCAGTTCAGAAATGCCATCCCCATATTTCGCGGATATCCACAGCGGCTCCACATCGGGTATTATATCATTTATTTCAGCATTTGTTATCTTGTGTGGAAGATCTGACTTGTTGATGGCCAGCACTATTCTTTTATTCCTGTTTCTGTTTATGACCTCAAAATCTTCATCGGCGAAGCGGGTATTGCCGTCGATGAGAATAATAACCATATCCGCCGCCAGGGCCTTTTCCCATACAAATTCTATCCCCTCTTTTTCTATGGTCTCCGCGGATTTTCTGACCCCTGCCGTATCGGTCAGCTTTACGGGGATTCCCCCGATGTTGATTGTTTCTTCAATAAAATCCCTTGTGGTTCCCGGGATGGAGGTAACGATGGCGCGTCTTTCACCGAGAAGTCTGTTCAAGAGGCTTGATTTTCCTACATTGGGTTTTCCTGTGATTACGACATTAAGGCCGTCCCTGAAAAGCTTCCCCTCTTTATAGGTTGAAAGGATGTCGTTTATGAGGATGATCACATCCTCCACATCTTGGGATATGTTGCGAGGGGGTTTGGATGATATATCTTCTTCAGTAAAATCTATCGAAGATTCAAGAGACGTGAGTATCTCAATCAGACTGGAACGTATGAGTTGCAGTTTTTCTGACAGGTTGCCTTTGAGACCGGAGAGGGCAATGGCGCGGCCCCTGTCCGTTCTCGCGGTGATCAGGTCCATAACCGCTTCTGCCTGTGACAGATCCAGGCGGCCGTTGAGGTAGGCCCGTTTGGTGAATTCACCCGGTTCCGCCGGACGGGCGCCCGCCTTTATTACTTTATCCAAGACTGCCTGCAGGATAAGATGTCCGCCGTGGCAGTTTATCTCCAGGGTATCCTCCCCCGTGTAGGAGTGGGGCTTTCTCATCAGGGCAAGCAGCACCTCGTCGATGCTGCTGCCTGTTTCAGGTGATATGATGTCGCCGTGATACAGGTGGTGGTTTTTCAGAGAATCCGTGTCTGTCGCCGGCCTGAACAGGATTTGGCAGATCTCTTCCGCATCCGGCCCACTTACTCTCACAATGCCGATCCCCCCCACACCATGTGGCGTGGCTATGGCCGCTATTGTGTCGTCTCTTACCAGCATGCGTAACTTTCGGTACCCTGCGTCAGGGCTTTGTTTTATCGCCTTTGTTCGGCACGATGATGATTTTTCTGAAAGAGCCTTCTCCGCGACTTCTTGTGGTTAGATCGCTGTCATTTTGCAATGCCATGTGTATTATTCTGCGATCATGCGCGTTCATCGGATTTACGGTGACGGGTCTTCTTATCCTTTTGGCTTTTTCTCCCAGTTTTTCAGCCAGGGCTGTAAGATTTCCTTCCCTTTTCTTTCTGTAGTTTTCCGTGTCTAAAATAATCCTTTTTCCACCATTTCCGTTCTTGTTCAGCACCTTGTTTGTTAGGTACTGTATGGCATCCAGGGTTTGCCCTCCTCTTCCTATCAGCAGGCCGCCCCCGTCTCCCTGAATGTTGAGGATAATATAGTCCCCGTTTTCTTCTGCCTCTACGGGAAAATCGAGCCCTATCTGCGAAAGCAGGCCCTCGATAAATGCCTTTGCCTCAAGAGAGGTGTCTTCATCTGCTTGCATTCTTTCCTTCGACTCTTCTCTGGGTGAATTGTCCATACCGATGTCAAATGACAGAATTTTGGCTCTGATGCGGGCCTTTCTTGCACCCAGAATACCCAGAAGCCCTGACGACCCTTCGGAAAGTATCTCTATATTCAGTTTTTCTCTTGGCAGGTTAAATTTATTGCAAGCACTTTGAATAGCTTTATCTATTGTTTTTTCTTCTATTTCTAACACGTCTTTCATGCCTGTTACCTCACGTCAGGAAGCTTTCTTGTTTATGTAGTACTGCTGACCAATGCTCAGGATGTTGTTGAATAGCCAGTAAATCACCAGTCCCGATGGGAAATTGAGGAAGAGGAATGTAAATACGACAGGCATCCACATCATCATCTTCGCCTGCATTTCGTTCCCTCCCGGCGCCGGACTCATTTTCTGCTGCAGAAACATGGTTGCGCCCATGACGATCGGAGTTATGTAATACGGGTCTTTGGCTGAAAGATCCTGTATCCAGAAAATGAATGGCGCGTGCCGCAGCTCTATGGAGTAGAGCAATGCCCTGTAAAGTCCGAAGAAGACAGGGAGCTGGATCAACATGGGAAAACATCCGCTCATCGGATTTACTTTGTTAGATTTGTAAAGGGCCATGGTTTCCTTCTGGAGTTTGGCCTTGTCGTCTTTGTATTTTTCCTGGAGTTTTTTCATCTGAGGCTGGAGTTTCTGCATCCCCTTCATGGATTTGTAGCTTATATTCCCCAGCGGCCAGAAGATAAGTTTTACCAGGATGGTAAGGATAATGATCGCAGCTCCGTAGTTGTGCACATATTTGTCGATCCAGTTAAGTGCCTTGAGGAGCGGGAGGGCAAGCCACTTTACCCATGAGCCGAAGTCGATAGAGTCCTCAAGGTTGACATCCTGTGCATGAAGGTTGTTATATTTCTTAGGGCCTATATATAAAGTATATCTGAACGACCCCGATTGGCTGGGGGGAATGATGTTCTTAGGTCCTTCGAGAGCCGTAAAAACCATATCTCTCGAATCTTTGGAAACTATGAAGTTGGTTAGAGATGGCTGTTCCGGTATCATGGCTGCTATGAAATATTTTGTTTCGAAGCCTCCCCATGATACGTCCGGCCCGCTGAATTCCCTTGCCCCCAGTTTCTTTACCTTTTCAGAGACGACTTTATCTTTTACGTAAGAGATAGGCCCCTCGTGGCTGTACCTGTCTGTCTTTTCCGAGGGGTCAACATACCGGTTCCATTCAATGAGGGCATTTTCTCTGAAGGTATCATCAGAGAGGTTGGTAAGTCTGACCTCAAGATCGAAAGAGTATTTGTCCGGATAAAAGGTGTAGATCTTTTCCACCCTGACCTCGCCGGGATATGACCAGGAAAAGACCAGATCTTTTCCACCCATGTCATCAGTAAAATCTACGGAGTCCAGATTTGATTCGTATATTACATCCGTCGGGATATCTATACTGGATTCCGGAAAGGTTGTGGTAAGGGGATAGTCTGTGCTTCCTCCCACGTTGACCAGTTCTACCAGAACAGAATCTTTGCTCATATCCTTACGGTAACCGTTCAGCTTGAAAGACTTTAAACTTGCGCCTTTGGAGCTGAAGATGGCTGTATACATGGGCCCCTCTACGATAATATCCTTTCCGGTTCCCTTGTCTTCGTCTTTTTTCGTCAGTGATTTCCGACGGTCAATGATAGGTGTTGCATGTGTGCTCTGATCGCCGGTAATTTCCTGAGGGATATTTTCTGTTTTGCCGGCTGTCTCTCCGGCATTCTGAACAGGCTCACCCGGTGTGCGGGGAAGGGGTTTCTGAAAAAAATACTGGTATCCCATTAATACCGCTAATGACAGAACAACGGCGAGAAGTGTCCTCTTGTCCATTAAAAACCTCCATGGTTGACTATTTTACTGGATCGTACCCACCTGGATTGAAGGGATTGCACCTGAGTATGCGCAGAAACCCGAGAAAGGTTCCCCTGAAAAGTCCATAGCGATTAATGGCTGTTATGGCATATTCAGAGCATGTGGGGTAGAAACGGCAACTCTGAGGGAAGCAGGGAGATATGACTACCTGGTAAAACTTTATGAAAAAAATCAAAATCTTTTTTAGAATCCGCATGGGTGCTATTTTTTTAAGAGCTCCGCCAATTCCAGGCATACATCCTGGTATTTTAGCGAGGACACATCCCTTTTTGCTATTATCACCATGTCTTTTGAATCAGGCAGCCTGTCTTTGCTTAATCTGAAAAACTCTCTTAAAAGGCGTTTAATCCTGTTTCTCTTTACCGCGTTCCCTACCTTTTTGCCTACCGCTACTCCAAGCCTCTTTTCCCCTGATGGATTGGGGCTCAATATAACAGTGAAATTGTTTGAGTGAACCCGCCGCCCCCTTTGATATATGTCTAAATAATTTTTCCTCTTGCGGACCCGTTCCTTTTTCCCGAAGGATTGCTTTTCCATTTGATTCGGGGGTACACCCCAAGTGTCGCGGAGCGTTCTATGGGCCGGATGCCTTTAATGCTGGGTTTAAACGGCAAGCCTTTTTCTTCCCCTTGCCCTTCTTCTGTTCAGTATCTGTCTGCCCCACCGTGTTGCCATTCTGGCCCGAAAACCGTGAGTTCTTTTTCTCTTGGTGTTGCTTAAATGGGTTAAATTCTTTTTCATCAGTAGAAGCCTCTCTCAATGTGTGTAAGCTGCCCCTTTCACCACAATTTAAAGTATTTGTCAAGTTGTAATTAGCGCTTTGTAATTAGCGCTTGCGGAAAACTTGATTCCTGACCTCTCGGGGCCATGTTCCCAGACATCAGATATTCATGGGTCATCTCAAGCAGTTCACCCATCTCGTTTACAGAGACAGCAGCCTTTCTGAATTTGCTTCCCCCTTTCAATCCCTTAGTATACCACAGGAGATGTTTACGGAAGCTCTTTACACCCATCTTCTCGCCATAAAGGCTTATATTAGCCTCCAGATGCCGGCGTATTACACCTTCTCTTTCCACAGGAGAAGGCGTGGAGGGGGAGATGGTTCTGTCTGACAGAAGATCTGTTATTCCCTTGAATATCCAGGGATTTCCAAGGGCGCCTCTTGCCACCATCACCCCGTCGCAACCGGTTTCCTCCATCATTGCAAGGGCGTCTTCCGGTTTTCTGATGTCGCCGCTTCCTATTATAGGAATGCCCGCTCTTTTTTTTACCATTTCGATAAGGCTCCAGTCGGCTATCCCGCTGAATCCCTGCTTTACCGTCCGCGGGTGCAGTATCAGAGCATCCGCGCCGCATCCTTCGGCTATTCCGGCAATCTCGACGGCGTTTATCTCATTGTCCGTCCATCCGGACCGTATCTTGACTGTGAAGGGCAGATGTGTGGCCTTTCTGACGCTCCTTACAACGGCGGCGAACTTTGCGGGGTCCCGCATAAGGGCGGCGCCCGCCCCTGTCTTCAGCACTTTTTTTACGGGACACCCGGCGTTGATGTCCACAAGATCCGCACCCATTTCGGTCACGATCCCGGCCGCGTCACAGAGTATATCCGGATCGGCGCCGAATATCTGCACGCCGAGAGGCCTGTCGCCCGGGGACGATTTGAGATATTCGTAACTTTTATGAGTCTTTCTGACCAGGCCGTTTGCGCTTATCATCTCAGTAAAGCAGAGAGAACTGCCAAAATTCCTTGCCAGCGTGCGAAATGGAAGGTCGGTAATGCCGGCCATCGGCGCCAGAAAGATATTATTCCTGAGGAGCAGATTGCCTATGTTTATTTCTGGCAGCATATGATTTCCACTACGGGTTTTTCCCAGTGTCCCCTGCCGGGAGCTTATATGGCTATTCACAACCCCCCGATTCGCCCGGTCTGTCTGTTTCAGATCGTATTTCTTCAACCACAGGACGTCAATCTTTTGGCATCTCCGAGATCTCTTTCTTCAGGGCGAGCTTGTCTACCTTTCCGGTAGATAAAAGAGGCAGCAACTCCCGGATGAAGAATTTTTTGGGAACCTTGAAGTTGGCCAACCTGGATTTGCAAAGGGACCGCAATTCCTCTTCGGTTGCGGTTTTACCAGGCATGAGCATGACAAACGCCCATCCCACTTCCTGATAGATTTCATCATTCACTCCCATTACAGCGGCAAAGAGCACGCTGTCATGTGATTCGAGTGTTTCCTCTATCTCGCGGGGATAGACATTCTCCCCTCCGGTTTTGAACATCTCGGATTTTCTCCCGGTGATATAGAGGTACCCTCTTTCATCCCTGTACGCGAGGTCCGATGTATAATACCAGCCCTCTTCGTCAATCACCTCGGCTGTGGCCTCCGGCTTATTAAAATAACCTTTCATAAGAAAGGGCCCCCTCACGGCGATCTCACCTATCTCACCGTCCGGAAGCATTTTACGGCCCTCATCCACAATTTTCAGTTCAAAGGGCGGGGCGATTTTCCCTGCAGTTTTCATAACCGTCTCCAGATCGTCCCCCTTTTCAGTGTAGGTGACAAAACCCGCCACCTCGGTGCTGCCATACCCTGTAATCAATGCCGCCCCCGTCTTCTCGCAGATAGCGGAGAGCACATCGATCATGATCTTCGGCGCCGCGGCTCCCGCCCACATAAATCCCTCAATGCTGCTCAAATCGGTTTCAAAAAAGTCCGGTTGTTTGAATTCCAGGAGATACATCACAGGCACCTGTCCGAGTACGGTTATGCGTTCCTTCTCTATAATCTTTAAGACAGCCCCAGGATCAAATTTGTCCATCAGAACCAAAGAGCCTCCCCCCATTATTGCGGCAAAGCCTATCTCGGTATCGGCAGCTACATGATTGATCGGGAAATGCAGCAGGCCTCTGGCTGTCTCCGTAAAATAAAACTTTTTCACCTCAATCTCTATATTCCGGATAATACTCTTATGGGTATGAACCACCCCTTTAGGTTTGCCTGTGGAGCCGGAGGTATACAACAGAAGGGCCTCATCCTCTTCCATAACTTCGGCCGATCGTTTTTCAAGGGCTTCATCCAGTTCCGGCCTTGGCTTCCGTGTAAATTCCCTGAAGTCCTCGGTTCCTTCAACGGCCTCGCCGATCACGAGGGCCTTCTTTATGCAGGAGAATTCTTTCAGCAGGACTTTTATGGTTTCAGCCAGGTCAACGTCGAGATACTTTCGAAGGGATATCAGGACAGTGGGTTTGCTGTCCCCGATCTGATACCGGAGTTCATCCAGGGTAAATTTGGGGGACAGGCCCAGCCATACAGCCCCAACCTTACCGGCAGCCATGTATGTTGTAAGAAATTCATTGCGTGCCATGGAAAGCATGGCAACCCGGTCTCCCTTTTCAACCCCGACCTCAAGATACGCCCTGGCGAGGGAGTCCATTTCTTTCTTAAAATCTCCCCAGGTGAGCCTCTCATCCTCAAACACCATGACCTCGACACCCGGTTTTTTATCTGCCCATTTCTCCACATAATGCCATGTCAAATTCAATGTCTTCCAGCTCATAACGCCCTCCTTTGTATTTATTTTTCCAGTCGTACATAGCCGCTACTTATGGCCCTTCTATCTTCAGCGTTCAGGACAACGAAAAAGAGATCTGTGCCGCCACTGCTGTTGCTCTTTTTGATGAGCCGAACCCTTATGGTGGTACCGGGAAGCACCATGCCTGTAAAACGACAATAGACGGACTTCAGTCCAAAAGGGTCCCCGCCCGCCTCCTTATTTGTAATCTCGCGCAGGGCATATGCCAACGTGGCTGTGCCCTGCAGGATTATCCCGGGGAGTCCCACTGCGTGAGCAAATCTGACAGAGGTATGTATCGGGAAAAAGATATTGGTACAACCATCGTAAACAAATGGTGCTAAAGAGTCTATGGGTATAGCCGTCTCCCAGATGGTGGCACTGTCTCCTGAAAGTCCGGGGACCTTCGGAAGATCCTCCTCACCCCTTCCTTCGTCCGTGCACCTGACCCCCCGCATCATGGCGCCGATATGCTCTGTGAAGACGGGTGCGTCCTCCCTGTCGACGGCGTCAAAGCGTATGACAATGTGTGTCCCTGCCTTATGAGGCAGGATGGCCGCAATCCTGCCCCTGATCTTCAGCTTGTCACCCGGCTTTACAGGGCGGTGAAAATTCAGGTGCTCCGTATAATGTACCTGGGTGGCTATGATCTCTTTCGGGAAATCTGGAGCTTCAATATAATTCCAGATCCTCTCGGATATCGGCCATGTGAGAGCAACGCTGAACGCGGGGGGCGCGATGACCCCGGACTCACGCTCATCATCAAAGTAATAAGGATTATTATCGCCGATTGACGCCGCATAATTCATGGTATTCCGCCAGGTCACCTCTGTGTCATAATCCTTCAACCTGGAACCCACAAAGCTTGAGCTGATCTCCATTAAAGCCTCCTTTTTTTATAATGCCAAAAACCGCCAGACGCTGCTATTGGGGGATTTTTCTTTAGATACAGCCTCTATGGCGATAATGCCGGTTATCGGCGCCGGAAAGATATTGTTCCTGAGGGACAGATTGCCGATATCCATTTCTGATAGCGCATGATTTCCCCTGCCGATTTCTTACAGCGTTTCCTGACGGCGTGTCAATATCTATGCGAAAATTACTCTAAGTGGAGTTTTTTTTCAAGGTCTATGTTTCACGTAGCGTGGGGACTCTGTGCCGGCGGATGACGGTGGTTTCAGTCCCCCGGAGCAGTGAGGGAGGCTAAAAAAGTGTCCCTCCTGAACCATTTCCAGAATAAATTATATTTTCTTAAAAATATCTCTTAAAAATATGTCTTGACTCTTTAAAAAAGAGGGCGTATAAAGCCGCCTTCCGTTTGTGGGAAGTAGATTTAAATTTTTCTTTTAGGGGAAATATTTCTTGACAATGGATGAGTTGTAGTTTAGAAAGTAAAGTTCGTTCTTGAAACTTAAGGCTCTTTCGAAATTGAATAGTAGAACTAACGCTAGCGGCGTGCCTAACACATGCAAGTCTTACGAGAAAGTCCCGTTCGCGGGATGAGTAAAGTGGCGCACGGGTGAGTAACGCGTGGATAATCTGCCCTTTAGTCGGGGATAACTCATCGAAAGATGGGCTAATACCCGATAATGCTTATCTGTTTCGACGGATAAGCCGAAGGTGGCCTCTATTTATAAGCTACTGCTAAAGGATGAGTTCGCGTACCATTAGCTTGTTGGTGGGGTAATGGCCTACCAAGGCGACGATGGTTAGCTGGTCTTAGAGGACGATCAGCCACACTGGAACTGAGACACGGTCCAGACTCCTACGGGAGGCAGCAGTGAGGAATTTTGCGCAATGGGGGAAACCCTGACGCAGCAACGCCGCGTGAGTGAGGAAGGTCTTCGGGTCGTAAAGCTCTGTCAGGTGGGAAGAAATGTACATGGGTTAATACCCCTTGTGCTTGACGGTACCACCAGAGGAAGCACCGGCAAACTCCGTGCCAGCAGCCGCGGTAATACGGGGGGTGCAAGCGTTGTTCGGAATTATTGGGCGTAAAGAGCGTGTAGGCGGCCAGGTAAGTCGGATGTGAA
>JAFDAS010000270.1 GCA_019313695.1 Deltaproteobacteria bacterium | reverse complement strand
AGTTTGAAGTCGTGACGCTGGCAACGGGAAAGTATAGTTACAGGTATCTTATGGGGCTCTGTAGTTGCAAAAATAAACATTACATGTGCCGGGGGTTCTTCCAGAGTTTTTAACAGAGCGTTAAATGCAGAGATGCTCAGCATATGGACTTCATCTATAATGTATATCTTATAAGAGCTGTGAGCCGGCATGTAGTTTATATTTTCACGCAGACTTCTAATTTGTTCAACACCGTTGTTCGATGCACCGTCGATTTCAAACACGTCAACCGCATTTCCTGAAGTAATTTCACGGCACGATCTGCATGTATTGCAAGGAACCGGAATCGGTCCTTTTTGACAATTCATGGCCTTTGCCAGTATTCGTGCTACAGAGGTTTTGCCGGTTCCTCTTGGTCCGGTAAAAAGGATTGCATGGGCGACCCGACTCGATTTAACAGCATTAGTTAAAGTTTGGGTGACATGGTTTTGTTTTATAACCTCGTCAAAGGTTTGGGGTCGATAGATTAATTAATGGCGGAGAGAGAGGGATTCGAACCCTCGGTGCCGCTTTTGGCAGCACACACGATTTCCAGTCGTGCTCCTTCAGCCAGCTCGGACATCTCTCCGCAAGATAAGCAACAGCTTAAAATAATTATTAATTTGTGGCGGAGAGGGTGGGATTCGAACCCACGATCCCGCATTAACAGGATACCGCTTTTCGAGAGCGGGGCCTTCAGCCGCTCGGCCACCTCTCCAATACCCAAAAATTATAAGACCTTTTTCAAAGGTTTCAAATTATAATTGGAGCAGGTTGGAGTCAATATAATTTTTGATTTGAACTGTCAATAAGCTCTAAATAAATTATTTTTTAAAACTGGTGAAATTAATTCATATTTTGCTTGAACAAGATTATTCTTTTTAGTATCTATTTCTTTTTTTTATTTGGCACCTGAAAAGCAAAGGAATTAATAAAATGGCTGAAGTCCTCCCTTTCAGAGGAATTTTATATAACCCGCAAAAAATTCGCAATTTGTCAGATATAGCAACTCCACCTTATGATGTTATTTCAAAGCAGGAGCAGAATAATTTCTATGAACGACATCCACAGAATATTGTAAGACTTATATTAGGCAAGACAACTGAAAAAGATACGGTCAATAATAATTGTTATACTAGAGCATCTGACTTTTTAAAAAACTGGTTTTCAGAAAATATACTGGTACAGGACACAACGCCTGCGTTTTATTTAACATCTATGGATTTTTCTTTAGAAAATAAGACCGTTACGCGTTATGGAATTATTGCTTTAGTTGCTCTGGAGCCGTTTGAAAATGGTGTTATTCTTCCACATGAGACTACATTTTCCAATGTTAAAATGGGAAGATTTGAACTTATGAAGTCTTGCCACGCCAATTTCAGCCCTATTTTTTCACTTTATTCAGATAATAATAACATAATAATTGATAAATTAAAGGGGCTGG
Source organism: Deltaproteobacteria bacterium (assembly GCA_019313695.1). GTDB lineage: Bacteria > Desulfobacterota > Syntrophia > Syntrophales > UBA2210 > UBA2210. The sequence continues at coordinate 832 of JAFDAS010000270.1, read as the reverse complement.
CATTAAAACAGGCACCAGTAGTAGATTTTACTGATTATGATGGCCAAAGACACAGGATGTGGCGCATAACAGATTTAGATCCCTGCAGATATGTTTCTAATGCAATGCAGGAGAAAAGACTTTTTATTGCTGATGGACACCACCGTTATGAAACAGCTCTTAGCTATAGAGACTGGATAGCGAGCAATAATCCGGATTTTAAGAAAGATCATCCAGCTAATTATGTAATGATGTATCTTAGCGGCATGGAAGATGACGGCTTAGCAATACTGCCTGCCCACCGCATGGTTAAAGGCTTGAAAAGTTCAATGCTTGGTTCTTTTATTAACAAGGCGGAGCATTATTTTGATATTTTGACAATTCCGTTTAGGAGCAGTGAGCTCGAAGGCGCTCGGGCTGAATTTATATCGATTCTTAAGTCAAATGCTTCAAAAAACATTATCGGGGTTTTGATGAAAGGCTCTATGGAATTTTATCTGCTGACTCTTAAATCTAATGTAATGGAGCGGATGTTTTCCAATGAAGTTCCAGAAGCATTAAGATATCTTGATGTTACCGTTCTGACCCGTCTAATTTTTATAGAGATACTTGGTTTTGATAATTCAAAATTAGATAACGAAAACATTATAACTTATTCCAGCAGTGAAAAACAGGCCATAGAAGCGGCTGTTTCCGGCAAATGTGATATTTCCTTTATTCTTAATCCAACAAAGATTGAGCAGGTACGAGATATTGCAAATAAGGGCCTTATAATGCCGAGGAAATCGACATATTTTTATCCAAAGGTAATCACGGGTCTTGTTATGAACTCCTTGACGGCATAAACATTTGC
>JAFDAS010000269.1 GCA_019313695.1 Deltaproteobacteria bacterium | reverse complement strand
TTCATAGCTGAGTGAGACCTCATATAGCCAGTTGTTATGACTCAACGGACACCCCTTCGGCTGTGCCTCCGTGCCGGATGACCAGCAGAGCGTAAGGATGTCGTTGGCATCGATGACTATATCATCCAGTTTGCCTGTAATATCTCCTTTGCTCATCTCTCTGAGCTCTTCCAGTGTAATTATATGCTGTATGGAAGGATTCTTAGACCTGGCTTTTTCGGCCATTTCCTTGTGTTTGAAACCGTGAAAATCTTCCACAGTGATAAAGGCCTTTGCCTCCGTCATTCCCGCGATATAATCGATCTCCGATAAGCGCCACTGCATCGGCATCGGCGATATCAACCCCCCTGCCCTTGTAATGGCAAGGTACAGCATGGCAAGTTCCCAGCAGTTAGGAAGCTGAACCATTATGATGTCATCTTTTTGAATTCCCCTGGCGAGGCATCCACGGCCTTGTCGAGCTGCCGGTATGTGAGCCTTTCAGGCTCCAGGCCCACCAGGTCTTTTTTGTTGAGTGGATCCACCAGACATTCTTTATCGGGGTCTTTTCTGACGTTCTCCTTGAAAAAATCGATAAAGGTTTTCTTTCCCCATGCCCCCTTTTCGGTCCATTCCCGAATCATCTCCTGCGATGCCAAGATCATATCTGTCCCCCCTTATTTTATTATATTACCGTTACCGGCTGTTTAGTTTACTTAATTAAGGTGCACTCGTAAAAAGTCAGAAAACACCATTTTTTGTCATTCCGGCGGAAGCCGGAATCCAGTAATTTCAATATGTTATGGATGCCGGATCAAGTCCGGCATGACGTTTTTGGGACTTTTTACGAATCCATCAATTAAAAAGTCCCCCCTTTTCGAACGCATCAATATCTCCGTCGGCATACCCCAGCTCACGAAGAATCTCTTTCGTATGAGTGCCGGCTGGCACGCCGGCTTTTTCATATTCCTGGGGTGTCCCGGAAAATTTTATTGGATTGGCAAGCTGTCGCATCTTTCCCCCCCAGGGAAGGTCAAGCTCCACCACCATGTTCCGCTTTTTCGTATGGGGATCATTCAACGCCTCGGAGAGTGAAAGCACCGGCTCGACGCAGGCATCCGTGTTATCAAATATATCCATCCACTCATCCCTCGTCTTCGTCAGAATAATATCCCTGACTTCCTGTTTCACCTCTTCGAAATTTTGCGGCGCCACACCTGACTCGATCAGGTCGGGCCGACCGATTGCCTGGCAGAAAGCGGCAAAGAACTGCGGTTCAATGCCACCGAAGCTTATATATTTTTCGTCCTTCGTCTCGTAAAAATCGTACAGGGACCCGCCGTTCAGAAAAAAACCTTCCCGCCCGGGTTCTTCGTTATCCACAAGATAGGAGCCCCCCACCATCGCATTGAAGGCAATTGCTCCATCGGTCATGGAAATATCTATATATTGCCCCTTCCCGGTTTCATTCCTGTAAACTACAGCGGCAAGGATGCCTATGATCGAATTGTATGACCCTGACGCAACGTCGGCAATCTGCATTCCCATAAGACTCGGTCCGCCATTTTTCTTTCCGGAATAGGACATCAGGCCCGAACGCGCCAGGTAATTGATGTCATGCCCCGCCTTCCCGCTCAGGGGACTGTCCTGCCCGTATCCGGTAATGGAACAGTAAATGATGGCGGGGTTTATCTCTTTGAGACTTTCATAGTCGAGGCCGAATTTCGCCATTACACCGGGACGAAACTGCTCTATCAGGATATCATAATCGGAAATGAGTTGACGGACAATCTGAACAGCGCGGGGGTCCTTGAGATTCAGGGTCATACTGCGCTTGCCCCGCTGCATATAGGGTACTGTAAATGAGATATCTGTGCCGGCAAGAAAGGGGGGCGCAAATGCAGCCAGATCAGGCCGGGAACCTGAAATAACGCGCAACACATCCGCTCCCAGATCAGTAAGATTCATTGTGGCGAACGGTCCCGGAAGTAGTGTCGTAAAATCGAGAATTTTTAATCCTTTAAGCGGCCCTGACATACTGCCTTCCCCCCTCTCTCATATTAATGACATTACGATCCTTCGAAGCTCCTCATTATAAACCCATGAACTTGGCCGCGATTCCTTTCATTATTTCATTGGTTCCCGCGAATATCTTCGTAACCCGGATATCTCTCCAGGCACGGGCAATGGGATACTCTTCGCAGTAACCATAGCCTCCGTGAAGCTGGAGACAACGGTCGGCAACGCGATTAGCCATCTCCGTGGTCCAGTACTTCGCC
>JAFDAS010000268.1 GCA_019313695.1 Deltaproteobacteria bacterium | reverse complement strand
GGAAAGATAATGGGTGAACGTTCCATGTGGGCCGATAAAGCGGAGCGATTGACGATTGAAAATACAAAAGAGATCTGCCCCGGCGTGTTTGTTGCCGGAATGTCAGCCAATGCCGTCTTCGGAGGCCCAAGAATGGGACCTATTTTTGGAGGGATGCTGCTTTCGGGAAAGAAAGTGGCGGAGCTCATTGTTGACGCCGGTTAAAAACCGACGCAGAAAGAGGAGATATAAAAATGACACAACTGGAAATGGCCCGCGGGGGCAGGATATCGGAAGAGATGGAGATCTGCGCCGGGCAGGAGGAAGTAACCCCGGAGTTTATCCGAAAGGGAGTAGAAGATGGTAATATAGTAGTAGTTAGAAACAAGAGGCATACCTCTGTCCAGCCTCTTGCCATAGGAAAGGGGCTGAGGACAAAGGTCAATGTCAATATCGGGACGTCCGGGGATCATATGGACCTGGAACTGGAATTGGAGAAGGTCAGGATATCGGAAACCGCAGGCGCTGACACAATCATGGATCTTTCCACCGGTGGCGAATTAGGCCCGATCAGAAGGAAAATTATAAAAGCAACTTCCCTTATCGTCGGCACTGTGCCCATATATCAGGTTGCCACAAAGATGCTGAACAACCGGAAGGCCATAGTGGAGATGACCGAAGACGATATGTTCGATGCCATAGAAGAAAATGGAGAGGACGGCGTTGATTTTGTCACCGTTCACTGCGGCGTAACGCAAAGGAGCACCAGCTGCATAAAAGAAGAAGGACGAGTTCTCGGTATTGTAAGCAGGGGAGGATCTATCCTTGAAAGATGGATGTACTACAATAAAAAAGAAAATCCTCTCTACGAGCGTTTCGACAGGCTGCTTGAAATTGCCGTAAAATACGATATGGTTCTGAGCCTCGGTGACGGTCTGAGACCGGGGTGTCTTGCCGATGCCACAGACAGGGGACAGGTCGAAGAACTTATCCTTCTGGGGGAACTGACCAAAAAAGCAAGGAATTACGGTGTCCAGGTCATGATTGAAGGGCCGGGGCACGTTCCCATTAAGGATATCGAGGCGAATGTCCGACTGCAAAAAAGTATATGTAATGACGCTCCCTTTTATGTCTTGGGCCCACTCCCGACGGATATTGCCCCCGGTTATGATCACATAACAGCGGCTATCGGCGGGGCCATTGCCGGATCGGCCGGCGCGGATTTCCTGTGCTATGTAACACCCGCGGAGCATTTGAGACTTCCCACGCTGGAAGATGTGAAGGAGGGTATTATAGCCTCCAGAATCGCCGCTCATATTGCCGATATTGCAAAAGGTGTTCCCGGTGCCCGCGGAAAAGATCTCGCCATGGCGCAGTACAGGAAAAATTTTGACTGGGACGGACAGATAGCCACGGCTATTGATCCCGGGAAGGCCGAAGCATTCCTTGAAAGAAGCGAAAGCGCCAAAGAAGAAGGCTGTACCATGTGCGGAGAATTCTGCGCGATAAAGCTGGGCAGGAAAGACAGCATATCCGTGTAAGCTATCGGCGGCAGGGAAAAGGGATTATCATGCTTTCAGTTTTATGCCTGACAAATAATTTTGATACCGTTTGCCGTAATGACCCCAAATCCTTGAAAAAATCTTTTATCAATACCCTGTTGCGGATGGTTGCTCCCAGACAAGCCGGAAGCAAGAAGTTTAAAAGTTGAATTTTCTAAAAAACGTCGCAAGTCTGGACAGAGTATAGCGGTTATCTTCCTTGGCACCTCAGATTGCCTTTATCTCTGCGTTTCTTGGTAGTTTATTGGGTGGAGATGTTGTTCGCATTCCATTAGCCTGGATACAAAAAAGAGAAAATGTTATTGTAACAATCAACATTGGTGGTGCTGGAGCGGCAGATGCGCTTCTTGTTGCTGGATTGAGTGCCGGGGTTTTCACAAGTCTTGGGGTGTCGCTGTAGAAAGTCATATGACATCGAGCTGGAGGCAAAGCCGAAAAAATACCTTGAAATATGCAATGATTCGGAATAGAATACGAACAAAATAGCGAATATTCGGAGTTGGTATGTTTGAAGAAACAATTGTCGATCAGAATCCTCATTGGAGTGGTGACACATACATTGAAGGGGTTCCTCGAAAGATTCTCAATAAGGTCATTGATTATCTCGACCTCCCTCACATAATCTCTATCGTTAGCCAATTATGCGGATCGTTGCATGCTGGCTGTAATAATCCCGGCTCCAATCAATGCCGTACCACCGCAACGATTGAACCATTTGCGTACGCTTGTCCTCTTTATCGCTTCTCGTATTTGACTTGCAAATAACGCATATAAGACTGCATTAACCAAGGCTAAGAACAGGAAGGTCCCTCCCAACAGGAGAAGTTGCTTGAATACTGGTTCGTGGTGGCTGATGAATTGTGGCAAAAATGCCACAAAGAAGGCAATTCCTTTGGGGTTGAGTGCCGTTACAATAAAAGAACTTTTGAAAAGTGAGCGCGGTGAAATATCTTCTTTTCCTTGCTGAATAGAACTGCTTTCCGGATTTGCTCTCCACAGATTGCTCCCCAGATATAGCAAGTACAGTGCTCCAATCCACTTGAACAAAGTGAAAAGGCTGGCAGAAGCGGTCATAATTGCACCAAGTCCAAAGAGGGAGAGTGTCATTGCTGTAAAATCCCCAAACACGACGCCTGCTACGAGTGGCACAACCGATTTACGTCCATGTGTCACAGCTTGACTTACAACCAGAATGATTGTTGGCCCCGGTATTATCAAAATAAGCGTTGTAGCAAAAATGTAGGTAACCCAGACTTCCAAATTCATTATTGTATCCTATTTCGTGTGGCGAATCGCTGAGCTGAGCTGCCGGGGGCTAACTCTACATGATTAAAATTTATATTAAAGCCGATGCTTTGGGGAGCCGCTCAGTAGCCCCCGGTCTGCTCCGGCGGTTTGTTGGAAATGCCGGGCTTTGATTAAAATTATGGACTCAAATTACAATGAAAGTAAATAGTTAAGGAGACTGTACAACCTGATCCAGTGTATCAGCTACCCATTTGTTAAGACTTTTTCCGGCGTGAGCTGCAGCAGCGGCTATTTCAGCATGTATGCCAGGGGGAACGCGCAAGGTCAGCTTGCCGGAATATGGTTTAGCAGGGAGGTGGTTTTCATTTTTGCAGTCGGCAAGATAATGGTCAATAGCGTTGTGAAAATCTTCGGTGAGCTGTGCGACAGTTTCACCCTCAAAGGTAATACTATCTTTTATTCCAATCACTTTGCCCCAAAAGATACTATCCCTTTCGTCAAAGTTGATTTTTGCAAA
>JAFDAS010000067.1 GCA_019313695.1 Deltaproteobacteria bacterium | reverse complement strand
GATGCCCCATACGGTTTCGGCGAAGCAGACAGTGAGCAGGACGAGGCCGACCGCGACGGAGGAAACAGCGACGGTCATCCTGTGAGAGATGCGGGAGTAAATAAAACCGGACCCGACCAGTGAGATAAAATAGCCGATTGTAATAAACAGGAAAAAGGACCCCACCTCGCCGTGACCGAGACTCATATCCTTTTCGATGGCGGGAATCAGGGGTGAAAGGATAATCCTGGCGAGAAAATTAAGGAAGAAGATCGCCGTAAGGAAAAGAATGGGGGCAAGCTGTGCCCTCAATGCTGTCCCGTTTTCGATCTGTTCTCTTTCCGCGTTTTCCCGTAATGAAGGTTTATTCATCTGTGCTATTCTCCAGCATAGGTCATTTATATCTTTCGCACCGAAATCGCAAAGAAAAATTTTCTTCAAGCAAGCCCCGGGGATAGTGTCGTGTCAATCAAGAAATGTCATTTCGCCCATTATTCTGTCATTTCGAACGAATGTGAGAAATCTTAGATTTCTCAGTCGTAAAAACTCCTTCGAAATGACAGAGTATCGTTGACATGACACTATGTTAATACATTGCCACGGGACAAATCGTGATTATATTGAAATTTAGCAGCGTTTGCCCCCGCGGGCAACATGGCAGCGTAGCGTGGGGCCTCTGTGCCCCACAGAGCCGGACATGCTCTCTGTCATTCCCGCGCAGGCGGGAATCCAGAAGCGTATAACTATTTATTTAAAAACACTGGATTCCCGTTTCCACGGGAATGACAAATCCGATGAGTTGGGAGTGCATATTCCGACTTTTTACATAAAAGGCAAATAAAACAAGATGGAACATACGGATTACTACCAGACACTCGAAATAGAAAATGACGCGGCGGCGGAGAAAATAAAAGAGGCCTACCGCAAACAGGCCCTGAAATATCATCCCGACAAGAATAACGGAGACCCGGAAGCGGCCGAAAAGATGAAGTCCATCAATGAGGCCTACGCGGTACTCTCAAATCCCGAGAAAAGGCAGGACTATGACCTGATGAGAGACCGCTATGGTTCATCAGCTTACAGTCAATTCAGGCAGGACTATACCGACGAGGACATATTCAGGGGTTCCGATATAAACAGGATTTTCGAGGAACTTACCCGCTCATTCGGCCTTCGCGGTTTTGACGCTATATTCAGAGAATCTTACGGAAACGGATACAGCGCCTTTGAGTTCAGGAATAACGGCATGAATGGAAGCGGATATGTCTTTACAGGCAATCTGGGGAGTGGCGGACAAGACACCATCCAGTTTCCCCACATGGAAGGGGGGCTGGGGAAAGTAGTCCGATATGCCTTCAAAAAGATAAGCGGAATGGAGCTGCCGGAAAAGGGGAGGGATATTGCCGATATTGTCCGTCTGAGCCCGCAAAAGGCACATGAAGGCGGACAGCACGAATACACCCAGTGGAGGAGAGGCAAAAAAATCAAGATCAAGATACCCGCGGGCGTCAGTGACGGTCAGAAAATCAGACTTGCCGGAATGGGAGAAGAAGGGAGAGGGGGCGCGGAGCCCGGCGACCTCTACCTGAAAGTCCACATCAAAAAGCCAATCTTAATAGAAATCAAGGATTTTATAACTAACTGGATAAACAGGTAACCTGTCCGCTGACAATTACCTTTTTTCCTTGTTTATAAGCAGATTATCAGATACAAATTTTCCCGATGGACCGGGAAGGGAGGAATTGCAGGCATTGGCGAAGATTTCTTTTGACGGCAGAACAGGGCGCATAAGGTCGAGCGTAAAGAAAGACGCACCGAAGGAGCAGAGGTCTGTTGGTGACGTTGTGCGCGAAATGAAAGAGGGCACGAAAAAGCCGGCGGGGGAAGACTACAGGGAACGCTCGCTCGCGATTCATGGCCTGGTATGCGCGCGGTGCGGCAGAGAATTTGATCATACCAGCCGACATATTCTAACCGTCCACCACAGAGACGGCAACCACCACAACAATCCCCCCGACGGTAGCAACTGGGAGAATCTGTGCGCCTACTGCCACGAAGATGTACACAGCCGGGAAGTCCTGGGCGAATATTTTAACGGCGCCCCGGGCGGCAGGGACGACGCGGTGGTCTATAGTGACGATGCCGCAACCGGCGGACTCGGCTCTCTGGGGGCCAAGCTTCAGGAAGCCATGAAAAAGAAAAAGAAATAAGATTGATGCATTCGTAAAAAGTCGAACTATACACAATTTTGTCATTCCCGTGAAAACGGGAATCCAGTGTTTTTAAGTAGTTATGCGTTTCTGGATTCCCGCGCGGGAATGATAGACTTTTTACGAAAGCATCAAGATTGTGCCATTCAATAACGTCAATCAGCCATTATTTTTCATTATCATATATGTCGCGAGGGCCTTTGCGATGAGATCTCCATCGGAGTTTCTCACCTCCACATCTCCCAGGGCCGTCTTGCTTCCTTTGTAAATGATTTTTGCCTCCGCCGTAATTTCCCCCTCCCTGAACGGTATCAGGTAATTGATTTTCATCTCTATAGTTGCGAAAAACTCATCCCGCTCCACCAGACCGATCAACGCCATGGCTACGGCCGAATCGGCGGGGGAAAAGATCGCGCCACCGTGAGCAACACCGAGCGGGTGGACCAGTTTTTTCTCAAAGGGGAGTCTGACCTTTGCCCACCCCTTTTTCACATCTACAATTTCCATTCCTAAAAGTGCCCAGAAGGGTGATTTTGTCTTCATCGTCTCAATCACAAGCTCCTTGAATTTCGGCTCAAGCTCTTCGAATCCTTCCATTCCATTCCTCCCTCTATCAATTTAACCGCCTGCAGGCCCTTTCTCTTATACCTGAATAATTGCAAAAATGCTTCTTAAAAACCCTTGCCTTTCTCTCTTCCCTGTCATTCCCAATTCACCCCCCTGTCATTCCCGACCGTCCCCGACTTTGATCGGGGATCGGGAATCCAGTAGCGTGCCCTCTCTGTGGGGGAGGTTCAATGTGGCGCACTCTAAATCCTTTATTTTCCTTGACATTAAATGAAATATTGGTGATCATGCAACGGTTTGACTAAGAGCCGGGCAGGAGATACACCAAACAACCCGGCAAAACTTGATCTTCTTTTCATCGACGAAAGAAAGGTTCACAGAATGTCAAATAATCAAAACATAACCCCGTTCCTCCCATAGAGAGGGCGGGTTTTTTTATTCGGACAACAGAAAGGAAGCGAATCCAATATGGCATTTTCGGAAATAGAACTGTACAAGATAAACACCTGTGTTGGTGTCTTATGTAATAAGCGGGCACCCGAATCCATCAGGGATCAATTGCGCTATCAATATACCATCGAAAAGCACGACGTAATCATTTACGAAATTCGCCCGCGATGGAACAAGCCCGATGAAAACACCCGCATGCCCTGCGCGAAACTCACCTTCGTCAGAACCCAGAATGCCTGGAAGCTCTACTGGCACAGGGCCAACGACAAATGGTATCCCTACGATCCCCTCAAACCATCTCGAGATCTTGTTGATTTGCTCGCAGAGATAGATGAAGACCCGCATGGTTGTTTTTTCGGATGAGAAAATCGTAGTATAACAGTCCACGGGGTGGTGTTTCGATTTTTATTTACACTATTTGAGCCAATGAAAAATGACAGTATCCCAATCGTCGATCTTTTTGCCGGGCCAGGAGGCTTGGGAGAAGGTTTTTCTGCATTAAAACGCAATATCAAAAATAGTCTCAAGAAAAATTACTTCACCGACCGTTTCTATATTTATGAATGCTCTTAATAGCAGCGCCATTTAATATTGATCGAGGAGTATATGACATTAAAACGCGGGATATATGAGGAACTGATAAGCCACTCTCTGAAAAATGCAATTGAGAGTACCAAGAATAAGAACCATGATGTGACGACCAGGAAAGTAGACCCTGGCGAAAGTCACCAAATCATTGCCCAGCATATGCAGCGAATATTGGCCCGATCTCTGGCCGATATAAATGCTGAGGATCATATAGCTCTCTATAATGATTTGTTGGAGATAATTCAAAGACACAATGCCAGATATAATAAATCCGACATGCTTTTATCGCCGGCGGAGCGTCTGCTTGAAGTACACGACCCAATGCTTCCCACTTATCCAAGGCCGGACACACCGCTTTCTTTCGGATGTCTGCTTACCGCCACATCATCTGATCCCAGCCTTGTATCCCAGTTGCAACAGGAAATACTCAATGCAGACAGGGTTGATATCCTATGTTCGTTCATCAAATGGAGTGGGATTAGAATACTCAGGGATGAATTAGAAGAATTCACCAGACAAAAGCATGCCCGTCTCAGGATCATCACAACATCATATCTGGGCGCCACGGATTTTAAAGCAATTGAATTCCTTCAAAATTTGCCCAATACCCAGCTGTGGGTTTCCTATGACACAAAGCGAACCAGGCTGCACGCCAAGGCATATATATTTCACCGCAACAGTGGCTTTGGTACTGCTTATGTGGGGTCTTCTAATCTGTCTAATCCAGCGCTTACCAGTGGTCTGGAATGGAATGTCAAGATCAGCCAATACGAGTCAGAGCACCTGTGGAACAAAATCTGCGCCACTTTTGATACCTACCGGAATGATCGTGAATTTGCTGTTTATGACAAATCGCAAAAAGACCGACTAAAACATGCCCTGAACAAGGAACGTACAGCCAGAGATACTGAAGATAACGGGGGCATTATTTTATTTGATATAACTCCGTATCACTTTCAGCAAGAAATCCTGGATAAACTTGAGGCTGACCGCAAGCTACACAAACGATATCGTAATCTGGTGGTTGCCGCTACTGGAACAGGCAAAACGGTTGTTGCAGCCTTTGATTATAAGCGATCAGCAAAGGAACACAGGCAGCTTCTATTTGTGGCCCATCGTGAGGAGATACTGAAACAAAGTAGGGGTATCTTCCGCACGATATTGCGCGATCAGAATTTTGGTGAGCTTCTTGTAGGCAACCATGAGCCCGACCGTCTTGAACAACTTTTTGTTTCTATCCAGAGCTTCAACGCCAGACACTTATGGGATAGTATTCCGCCTGATTTTTATGATTTTATCATTGTGGATGAGTTTCACCATGCTGCAGCCGCAAGTTATCAACGACTGCTGAACCATTTTCATCCCAAATTCTTATTGGGGCTTACCGCTACTCCGGAACGATCAGATGACCTGGATATAGTAAAATATTTTGATAACCATATTACAGCCGAGATACGACTGCCCGATGCGATAAATCGCAAGCTGCTTTGTCCATTTCAATATTTCGGAATAACCGATGATACGTCGATTGATTTAAGAAACATTACCTGGAGTAGAGGTGGCTATGATCAAAAAGAACTCGATAAGGTGTTTACCGGCAATGATGCCAGAGCCCAGCTTGTTATCAGAAAGGTGAGGGAGACCTTGCTCGATGTACACCATGCCCGTGGGCTTTGCTTTTGCGTCAGTCAAAATCACGCCACCTTTATGGCTAAAAGATTCAATCATGCCAACATACCTGCTGATGCACTCACAGCCGAATCATCTCGACATGAGCGTGATACTGTCCAGAAGAGGCTTGTTGAATGTAAGATAAACTTTATTTGCGTGGTGGATCTTTATAACGAAGGAATCGATATCCCGGAGATTGACACGGTGCTCTTTCTCCGACCAACTGAAAGTCTGATTGTATTTTTGCAGCAATTAGGCCGTGGCTTACGGCTTTATGATGATAAGGAATGTCTCACAGTGCTTGATTTTGTGGGGCAGGCCCACCAGCGTTTTAACTATGAGCAGCGCTTTCGTGCGCTTACTGGCAGGACATCCCGCAGGATCAGTAAAGAGATCAAAGAAGGTTTCCCACATCTGCCCTCGGGATGCGTGATCAAGCTTGAAAAATATGCACAGAAATATGTCCTGGATAATATCAGGCAGAATCTCTTGAATATCACGAGGTCCAGGTTTGTTCAACGAATTGCAACCTTTCAAAATGATACGGGTTGCAAGCCCACACTTCCTGCCTTTCTGGATTATTATGGACTTGGGTTAGATGACGTTTATAAACGTGGCTCTTGGGCACGGCTTTGTGTCGAAGCCGGAGTGAACTCCGATTTCTTCGAACCCGACGAAAAGCGTCTTAGCAAGGGGCTGCGTAGGATAATTCATTATGACTGTGCCCCTCAGCTTGAACGACTGCTGAATATTTTGGCAGGGAAATTGGGAACTATCGACAGGCTGGCCATTGAGGATGAGCGGCTGCTGGCCATGTTGACCCTGTCCATCTGGGGGCAAAACCTGAGGTTCAAGAGTCTATTAGAAGGATTTAACGCCCTACATAATAATCCAGTATTATATAATGAACTCCTGGAACTGGTGAAGTACTTATATGAAAGGACAGATACGATTGTCCACAGGCCAGACCTACCTTTTATTTGCCCGCTATATGTACATGCACGTTATACCCGCGATGAAATCCTATCCGCACTGGGGCACTGGACAATCTCACGCCAGCCCAGCATGCGCGAAGGTGTAAAATACTTGCACGCTATCAATGCAGATCTGTTTCTTATCACCCTCAACAAGACCGATAAGGACTATTCCCCGACCACCATGTATGAAGACTATGCAATAAGTGAGGACTTATTCCATTGGCAATCTCAGAGCACGATCTCTGAAAAGTCGCCCACTGGCCAACGCTACATCAATCATGAAAACCGCGGCAGCACGGTGCTACTCTTTGTCCGGGAAGATAAAAAAACAATAACCTGAATATGCCCTATTATTTTCTGGGGCCGGCCACCTATGTTAGCCACGATGGTTCAAGACCCATGAGCATTATCTGGCACTTGAAATATCCCCTGCCGGGTAAGTTGATCAGAACGACTGAAAGGCTTGCTATAGTTTAAGAAATGGAAAGTTTGACTACTGTCAGCATAAAACTGAGCGTGAAATCTGGGTAAACGGCTATAATCCTATTGAAGAAAATGGAGGTCCGAATCTTTTTAGTGAATTTGGGGACAGGAGACTCAATTGAAAACCTGTAAGAGATGTTTCCGGGAATTTGATGAAACTGATGTTGATGTTGTGGATGTCAGTCCTGCAACGGAGCTGGCGGATATTTTTCTCAGGGACATCGGCGTTGAGGATATCAATGATCTGTGTCCTGAATGTAGAGAGGAGCTTGGTGTAATGAATCTGCTTGGTTTTGGTGAGTAGGGGAGGGGAAAAGGTTGGATTCCCGTTTCCACGGGAATGACAAAGAGGGGTGCGGGAATGACAGAGAGGGAGAGGGAGATTACCACGACACTTTGTGTCTGCAAGGATCCGAAGGTGACAATGATTGCTGTCGAGGATAAATTATATCGCGTCTAATGAACGCCAATTGAGATAATATGTTGTTCCTTCTGTCTTGAGCAATTCCATTTTCTCCAATTTACTGAGATCGCGTCTGGCAGTTCTCTCACTCACTCCAGAGTATTTTATTTTGAAGGGCATCTCATTGAAGAGTTCTTTCAGTGAAAAGGAAGAATGCTCGTCTTTTTCCAAAAGAAGCAGAAGCAATTCATGCTGGCGATTCGATATTATTCTGGTGTCCCTCAAATAGACGAAATAATCCCGCAAGGTAAATTTTCTTATGAAATAGATAATTCTTCTCTTTATTTCACTCAGTGATTGGATACAACCTGTCAAAAAGAAATCAATAAACCCGGTCATATCGTGGTGTTTGTTTTTTCTCGCATCAGAAAATACCGTAAAGTATTCATCTATATTAGTGTAGTAATAATTTGAGAGCATCGTCGGCAAATATTTTATCCCGGCTTTTTTGAGAATCACACCCTCGATTATTCTTGCTGTTCGACCATTACCATCACCGAAGGGGTGAATCAATCCAAGATGAAAATGCGCTAATGCCGCTCGAATTGTTGGCGATAAATTCAATACATCATGGCTGTTTATCCAGCCTGCGTACTCTTTCATCAGCTGTTGTATGTCTGGAAGAATTTTCGGAGGGGTGTATACGCCACCATGCGTTTTATCTCCTACTTTAACGAGATGATTCCTGTAATTGCCGGGCGAATTATATTCGCTGTCAATATCATGGGTGATAACTTCGTGGATAGATCTGACAAATTTTTCAGTTATCTTGTAAGGTTCGTTAATTGGCTTCATTCTTTTTACTGTAGTATATGCTCGCGTGAGATTTCCGATCTCTTTCTCTCGTGTGTTTTTGAAATCTTGTTTTCCCTGTGCCGTGATAATCGCACCGACTGCTTCCTCTGCAAGGGGATTGCCCTCCATTGCAGCCGTACTGTATATTGATCGACGTATCAACTCTGATTCGAACTTTGTTGCGAGAGCAGGTAGGATTGGAAGATCACGAACAGTCTCATATAAAATTGTATATTCGATGAGCTTGGGATTTATTTCTTCAGTTGTGATGGAATCACTGAATATAAATTTGCCGGATTTAAATGTCATCACTTTTCTGACAGCCATTTTGTCCTCCATTTTGTCAATGTAATATTGTTATATATTAGTTGGTTGTATTTCATATTTATGTATCTTTGTCAACGTAATTGTCATCATGTTTTGTCACAAGAAAAATTTGATCTGAAAGATAAAAGGGATAAACCGGGGGCGTGGGAATGACAGGGGGGAGACGGATATCGATGTTGAAGATATCAATGATCTGTGCCCCCAATGCAGGGAAGAACTCGGTGTGATGGATCTTCTGGGGTTTGGGGAGTATATCGCGTGTGCTTTTGTTCACATAATACGCGAATTACAGCACACGCAATGTATTCCGAAAGTGGTCATGTTAAGGCTTGACACTGGTGTAAGGATATCTTATATGGAACGTCAAATATAAAAATAAATATAAGATATTTTTATTCAGGAGGTTTTCATGAAACCCAAAAAAGTGGTGGATGCATTGCATCAAAGGATTGTCGAAGCCAGAGAATCGGCGGGCTTTTCCATTACTGAAGCAGCGCAAAAACTGGGATTCAAAAATTATCAGACCTTATCGTCGATAGAAAAAGGCGCGAGAAACATTACCGCCAGTGAACTGATCGAGATAGCCCGTTTGTATGGCAGAGGTCTGGATTATTTTTTTGAACCGACAGTTACTCCTGAGCCGACACCCCTGTGGAGAAAAATAGAAACAAGGGATGTGACCAAAGAGCAACGACTATTTCTTTCCTTTCTCGAACGATACAGTACTTTAGAAAAACTCCTCGGTCTGAAGCAGAGCTGGACGGAAATTCGATCACCCTTTGACCGTGATGATTTTGCGAACGATGGTTTTGCGATGGCGGATAAACTTGGCGCTCATATTCACAAAATACTGGACCTGGGATCACGGCCTGCCTCGAATCTACTTAATGTGCTCGAAAATAATCTTCGTTTCAAAATCCTGCATTTGTCTCTGGAGGACGGCCTTTCAGGCGCCAGTATTGTGGACAATGTCTTAGGTGCTGGTATCCTCATTAATTTAAATGATGCGCCATGGAGGAGAAGCTTTGATCTGGCTCATGAATTGTTTCATATAATAACCTGGGATGTCTTTTCTCTTAAAGAGATTGGTGATGG
>JAFDAS010000267.1 GCA_019313695.1 Deltaproteobacteria bacterium | reverse complement strand
ATATCATTTACAAATAAGTTCCTTTGTGGAGGGCGATTAGGAGTAAATCGTAAACCAATGATAACAAGAAATCCAGAAGGGAGAAATGAAGATGTGGCAAAAAAGACTTTTCGGGTTAATGGTGGGAAGGATCTTTTGGTTAACCTTGTTGGTGTGTTTTTTTTCGTTTGAAACGGTGTATGCCAAAGATGAGGTGATTAAACTTAAGTGTGCTAATTTCTTTCCTCCCCCTTCTAAACAATCTAAGCTCTGTGAAGATTTCATCCATGATTTGGAATTTCGGACCAATGGACGTATAAAGGTCCAATATTTTGCAGGCGGTTCACTACTCACTGGACCTGCCATGTATAAAGGAATAGAGTCGGGAATTGTTGACATGGGCTATTCTTACCCAAATTTCCAGCATTTCCGCCTTTCCCGGCGTCACAGGAGTACAAACGACACTCACCGCATGCAAGCCCGCCCAGAGCTCAGGCGCCCCTATGGTATGGCCTTGCCCCGACCACAATATCCTGCGGTCAGTTTCTCCTTGACACGCAAGCCCGTTTTCGCTATATATCTTCCCTGAAAAAGCGAGTTCTTATCATCGAGATGCGGGACGGTGGTCAACTATCTGCCAACGTTTTCCGTCCTGATAAGCCCGGTAAATTCCCAGTTATCATAACTTTTATTATTTACGGTAAAGACACTCCCTGGTCGGAAATACACCCAGGATGGGGAGTAGCATATACCAAAGATAGCCCCACCCTTACAAAATCAACAGCATTTGAAGCCCCTGATCCAGATTTCTGGGTTCCCTATGATTATGTGTTGATTCTTGTCGACTCAAGAGGGTTTGGCAGATCACCAGGCCAGCGGTTTGGACTTCAAAGAGACTTTCAAGACCATTATGATGCGATCGAATGGGCCGGCACACAAGAGTGGAGCAATGGAAATGTCGGGATGAGCGGCGTTTCTTATCTTGGCACAACACAGTGGTGGGTAGCACCATTACGCCCACCGCATCTGAAAGCTATTAATCCTTGGGAAGCCTTTACTGACTTCAGCAGGGATATTTTCATTAAGGGGGGCATTCCAGAAACAGAATTTCTTAAGCATTTGGGACAACTTATTCCTCCAATTAATCCGGCGTTGAATCAAGCCCCCGCAAAAGATGAGCCACCAGCACCAAGCCCAGAACTCGAAAATATTACCGTGCCGGCGCTTGTATGCGCCACCTGGTCAGATCAAGAGTTGCACACCCGGGGGACTTTTTGGGCTTACGAAAAAATTTCTTCAAAATATAAGTGGCTTTATACCCACGGGCGGCAGAAGTGGGCAGAATTTTACAGTGTTGAGGCTCGAGACATTCAAAAGAAATTCTTCGATTGCTTTTTAAAAGGTTCGGACAGCAGGATAAAAGACACCCCACGAGTTCGGTTGGAGGGAAGGGAAACACTTGATCGTTATACAGTTCGATATGAAAACGAATGGCCCATTGCTCGAACTCAGTATAAGGAGTTGTATCTCGATGCAAAGGCTCGCACTTTGAATTTTAATAAAGTCAAAAAGGGAGGGAAAGTCAGTTATGACTCGGCCGATGGTACAGCCATATTTGATATTACATTTGACCAAGATATCGAGCTGACCGGTCATATGAAGCTGAAGCTGTGGGTCTGTCCCGAAGAAGCTAATGACATGGATCTTTTTATTACGCTGAAGAAGCTCGATTCACAAGGCAATGAAGTGTGTTTTGACAGTTGGTCCGCCCCGTCAAGATATCCCGTGGCCCTTGGATGGTTGAGACTATCCCAGAGGGAACTTGATGAAGAGAAATCCACCCTTTGGCAGCCCTACTTAAAGCACGAACGTGAAAAGAAAGTGAAGCCAGGTGAGATTGTTCCGTGCGAAATAGAGATATTACCCTCAAGTACTTTATTCCGTAAAGGTGAGACATTGAGACTGGTTATATCAGGCAAATATCATGTAGGAAGCACATGGTTTGGTTACAACCTCTTGGTGAACGAAGGAACCCATTCAATTTATGCCGGCGGAGAGTATAACTCTTACCTTCTGATATCAGAAATAGATAACAAATAAACGTAGTTGCTATTTTTAGGGCATCAGATTTTCATATGACGAAAAGGAAAAGCATTGACGTCCTGTATCACCGGCTATAATAAAAAGGTAGGGCCGCATGGCCCTACCTATACTTCAATTTCTGAGTTTCTAAATCCCAAAATCCCAAACCCTATCAAGAAATTTTCTTGCCAGCATCAGGCCCAGGTGAAATCGAGAAAATATCGGTTATCTTAATAACCACAGCGCCTTTTGATTTGAGAGGTAGTCCCAATTTTTTGGCTTCTTCCTCTGCCCAAGTCTTAGTCTCCTCGTTTTTTGTTGTTTGGCGATTTATTAAAGGTATTGGAGGGTGGCGTTACGGCAGAAATCAAAAACTAATTTTATAGATCAGTTTTCAGGCTTGCTGAGTTCGGAAATGATCCGCAAATATGTTAAGTATCAAGAGGAAAAAGACCGTTATATCGACCAATTGAAATTCGGTTTTTAATAAAACCCAAAGGCGGCACGACTCCCGCCCGCCCCCTCAGGGTGGAATGGCGGTACCCCCTTATAGGGGGTTAAATCAAAGCCCCGTCCTGTGGGCGGGGTTTTTTACGTGCGCCTGGCATGACGCAGACGCCGAACTTCTGACCAGAGGGTCGGAAGTAAACCCGCAGATGCGGGTGAAACGCCCGCCGTTACCGGACGGAAGGGCAACGCCAACAAGGCAAGGGCAGGTTCCAGAAATGGGCCGTCCGGAGGAAGCATGAGGCAGAACCCATGTACGTAGCGAACAGCGAACCA
>JAFDAS010000006.1 GCA_019313695.1 Deltaproteobacteria bacterium | reverse complement strand
TCTAGCGTGAGTTTATTAAGCACATGGGCATAAACGTGTATAACATAATGAAAATATAAGCATAAACAGGCAGATTATTTGTATACACTGAAAGGTATTCTGGTTCTCAATTTCATTTCCGTTAAATTCATACCCTTGGCAAGTTCGTAGATATCAGGATCCATTTCTTCAAGACGATAGTGGGCCTTGTATCGCCCCTTAGTTTTTTGTGGTGGACTCTCAATAAATGTTGCAAGCCGGATAGCGGAAAGTTTTTCTAACAAAGTATGCGGTGAACCCTGGAAGCCGACTTTTTCTTTTGCCCTCTTATAGGTTATCATAACCATAAGGAAAGCAAGAAGACAAGTAAATCCATGAACCTCTATTTTTTGGTCTGTCCAGTGATATTGTGGTCTTACTGCTAAATGGAAAGGATTTTTCATTTTTTTAAAAGCAGCCTCCACATTTGCTTGTCCCCAATAAGCCAGGATAATCTCTTCGGTGGTCCACTGATGGCGGTTCGTTGCTACAATTCTTCTTCCCAACCATTGTTCTTTAATCATGTTGAACCGTTCTTCATTTATCCAAAACTTAAGGTCAAAGGCATCTTCTGCAATATGATTGAGTTCCCAGCCGATAATATCTTCATTGCTCAAAGAACTTATCATGGATGATATTTTCTTTTTTAAATCATCCATTGTTCTTTTTTTGCCCCTTTTGGTGGGAATCTCAATCTTTTCTTTTAATTCACTGAGTTTGTTGAATAGTTTTCTTATGTTCTGCTCAATGCCCCTGATTTGTCCTTTGAGCAATCTTTCCGAAATATATACGACTGCTGAAAGATCCAGCCCCCATATCTCCTTGCGGGTGCGATAACACAATACATCCTTTCCATTTATCGAAACGCTTTTCATTGAATTATTGGCCTCTTTTATTAAGTCCTTATGATGATATGGAGACAATGCCCCGACAAAGTGTATCTGACCGGTTACCTCCTTCAGCATTTTTTTGGAGTTATTACCCTGATCAAACACAAGTGTTATCTCTTCCAAAGAACCGCAAATGGCCTTAAACCGATTCAAAATATCGGTGAAATTTTCCTTGAAAACCGTCTTGTCCTGTAAGTTGCCCTGATAAATCTTGTGCAATATGGGAATCTGATCCTGACGGGAAACAAGAAGTAGCAGACCGAGCTGTCTCAGATCCGTCCTCTTTTGTTTGTTCTTTCCCCTTTGAGCAATAGTACACCTGTGATTTGCAGAATCGATATAAGTGAAAAAGTTGGTAGTGTCACACAGCAAAACATCCAGTGAAATTTTCTCTTTTTCCAGTAAATTCGCAATAATATCCTGTTCCATAAATGGAATAACATCGGTGGGCAGGGCTTCCATCTGATCCCAAAAATGCTGGCTGTCCAATTTGCTCAAAGACATTCGAAGAAGATAGGAAAGGCTTGTATGTCTGGCCCATCCTTCATGCCAGTTGCGTTTGCTTGTCGGCTGGCAGACCCTTCCAATGGCAGCCAATAATAAGGATCCGCCAACAGTGAAACCATCCCTGAAAGGTTTGGTCTTCAAATGTTTATTGATTGTTTCTACAATTTTAAACTCCTCGGCAATGTTCAACATAACAGCGACGGCGCCATGACTGTAGCTTTGCACCTTGCAGTGCCAAGATACTCCAAAATAATGGGTCGTGGCTTGCCATTGACTCTGCGAGACTCAACAATGCTCCAATATGTTTTCCCTCTGGATTTCCTCTTTTGTATGGTTGCCATATTGGTGTATACATTACATGTTGCCACCTTATTTTGTCAAGTATTATTTTCACATTATTCTACTTTATGCTTATATTCTATAGTAGATAGGAGCAATGCGCTGATTTTATCAGTGTATACATTTTCCGGGGACTTGTGATTGCCGTAACACGTGGATATCATTGAGTAAATGTGGGCATGTAGATCTGCTGGGGGTGATTTCGTAATAAACTCACGCTAGACACCTTAGTTGACCATAAGATTTTTTCTGTCGCCCCATGGTCTTGTGCGAGAGGCATGATTGAAGCTGCAGCTATCAGCACATGGCTATTTGACAAAACCATCGATCCCAAAGAACGTGTAAGCAGAAGTCTATCTATCAGATATGCCTCATTGACTGAACAGATCAAAATGGCGCGATATGATCGTGATAGTGCATTGATACAGAGAATTGAAGAACGAATAGAAAATATAGAGAAAATAGCTATAAGTTTAGGTTACGAATTGGTGCGCGATAAGAATAATCGTAGAATTGGTATAGGCCAAAAAAAGCCTAATATAATTTCGTTGGTTGAGAGGCAATTCGGAGGAGAAAAACTGTATAGAATCTTATCAGGAATGGCACATTCAACTTACACAACCTTAACATCATTGTCTTTCACAAGAGAAAATATAGGGAGCAGAAGTGGTGCTGTGATGAGAGAAGCGGTTCCTATTACAATTCAAGCATCCTTAGTTTCACAAGCTGCGACCACATACGTGAAGTGCTTATGGCTTAAAACAATACAATATGGGTTTGATGCTGCAAAGGCAGCCGTTCTGTTTGAGGAATTGTATGATGAGCTAAAGCTTCCTGACCTAAACGATAGTAGGTTTTGGAGAACGATCATTAATAAAGATAGCTAACCTTGCTCTTGCAGCCGGCGCAAAAAGCCGCGCGGCTGAAGAGCCCGTTAGGGGGATGAATCGAAAGGAAATTTCAGGGGAAATTAATTTTTTTCAAATGGTTAGCGGTAAAAATTAGACACCATAATAAGAAGGGAAAAGGGGTCTGACCCCTAAAAACTGAAAACTATGAATCAGACAGACCACAGGATATACATCGCCGGTCACCGCGGCATGGTGGGTTCCGCCATCAGAAGAAGGCTTGAAGCGAACGGGTGCAAAAATCTCATCTGCCGGTCTCACAAGGAGCTTGACCTCACGAGGCAGCAGGATGTCGAAGACTTCTTTGAAAAGGAACGGCCCGAACACGTTTTTCTGTGCGCGGCAAAAGTCGGGGGCATATTGGCCAACAGCACATACACGGCCCAGTTCATCTATGAAAATACAATGATAGCGGCCAACGTGATCCATGCCTCTCATAAATATGGAGTCAAAAAGCTCCTGAACCTCGGATCTTCCTGCATCTATCCCAGGTCCGCCCCACAGCCACTGAAGGAAGAATATCTCCTGACATCGGAGCTGGAACCGACGAACGAACCTTATGCCATAGCGAAGATAGCGGCGATAAAGCTGTGCAGATACTACAACGAACAATACGGGACGAATTTCATGTCAGTCATGCCTACAAATCTCTACGGCCCGAATGATAACTTCGATCTTGAAACATCACATGTTCTGCCCGCGTTGATACGCAAGCTGCACCTGGCGAAACTCCTTTCACAAAAAGATTACAAGGCCATTAACAGCGACCTTGAAAAATTCGGGAACTGCCTGCCCTCCGGTTCGTCCGATAATCCTGTGCTGATTAGCGGGCACCTGTCAGGATCAGGCATCCATCAGGACAGGGTTGCCCTGTGGGGCACCGGAGAACCGGAAAGAGAATTCCTCTACGCGGATGACATGTCTGATGCCTGCGTCTTTCTCATGGAAAATTATGACGCGAAAGATATCGGCGAATTCATCAATGTCGGCGCCGGCACAGACATCACCATAAAAGAACTGGCGAAGATGATATCGGAGATCGTGGGCTACCGCGGCTCGATAGAATGGGACAACACAAAGCCGGACGGCACCTTGCAAAAACTGCTCGACATCTCCAGAATCCAAAACAAAGGCTGGGCCGCAAAAACTTCCCTTGAGAAAGGCATAGAAAAGACGTATAAGTGGTATTTAACTAATCTTTAAGGAGTTTTTCCATCAAAAATTTAAAATCTAAAATTCAGAAATTTAATGCTCGGCGCATTCTAATTACCGGTGGCGCCGGATTCTTAGGCTCGCATCTCTGTGATCGTCTGGTTGTGGAGGGCCACGATGTTTTGTGTCTGGACAATTTCTTCACCGGCGGGAAACGGAACGTGAGCCATCTCCTTGGAAAACCCAACTTCGAACTGATACGTCACGATCTGGTGCAGCCCATCTTCCTCGAAGTGGACGAGATATACAATCTGGCCTGCCCCGCCTCGCCCATCCACTATCAGTACAACCCGGTAAAGACAGTCAAGACCAGCGTCATGGGCGCCATTCACATGCTGGGACTGGCAAAAAGAGTTAACGCCAGAATCCTGCAGGCCTCCACCAGTGAGATCTACGGAGATCCCGCTGTCCATCCTCAGAAGGAAGACTACTGGGGCAACGTCAACACCATCGGTATAAGATCCTGTTATGACGAGGGTAAACGCTGTGCCGAGACCCTCTTTTTCGATTATCACAGGCAAAATAAAGTCAACATCAGAGTAGTGCGGATATTCAATACCTATGGGCCGAGGATGCAACCGGACGACGGCCGGGTAGTCAGCAACTTCATTGTACAGGCCCTGAAGAATCAGGATATAACAATCTTCGGTAACGGATCGCAGACCCGTTCTTTCTGCTACGTCGATGATCTGATAGAAGGCTTGATCCGGATGATGAATGGCCCCGATGATTTCATCGGCCCTGTAAACCTGGGAAACTCCGGCGAATTCACCATCCTCGAACTCGCCAAAAAAATTATAGAAATTACAGATTCGAAATCAAGGATTATTTTTAAGTCTCTCCCGCAGGACGACCCCAGACAACGCCAGCCGGATATTGCCCTGGCCAGGGAAAAACTTGGATGGGAACCGGAAACCGACCTGGAAGAAGGCCTCAAAAAAACAATACAATATTTTAGAGAGGATAAAAGGGTCACATCTTAAATATTTACGTTTTATATCAAGGATGCACAAAGATAATCATTGCGAATATTTAATAATTAAGATGTGATCCTCACTCAGTTGAAAAAAGGAGCAGGTGTGAACGTTCCGTTATTAGATCTGAAGCCACAATTAAAGACAATCGAAAATGATGTGAAGCTTGCCGTCAATGAAGTAATCAGTTCCACCCATTATATAATGGGTCCGAAGGTGGAGAAGCTTGAAGCTGAGATCGCAGAATATGTGGGTGCAAGGTATGCCACCGGGGTATCATCGGGAACAGACGCCCTGTTGATTTCTCTGATGACCCTGGATATTAATCCCGGTGACATCGTAATTACAACGCCTTTTTCATTTTTTGCCACAGCCGGTGTAATTGCAAGATTAGGCGCGACTCCCGTGTTCGTGGACATAGATCCCGATACATATAATCTCAGCCCGGACGCCTTGAGGCATTGGTTTAGAGCAAACAGAGAAAAGATTGACAGAGTAAAGGCGATAATCCCCGTACATCTCTACGGGCAGTGCGCGGACATGGATCCGATCCTTGAGATCGCCGGGGAACACAATATTCCGGTTGTTGAAGACGCGGCACAGGCCATCGGCGCGAGATATCCTTCAAAATCCGGAGTAAAAAAAGCCGGCAGTATGGGAACCCTCGGCTGTTTCTCTTTCTTTCCCAGTAAAAATCTCGGCGGGATGGGCGATGGCGGGATGGTTGTTACAAACGATGCGAATATCGATGAAAAACTGAAGAAACTCAGAAACCATGGCGCCAACCCGAAATACTACCACGAGCTGATCGGGGGTAACTTCCGGCTTGATCCGATCCAGGCGGCGATTCTTTCGGTAAAACTGCCTCACCTCGACAAATGGCATTCCATGAGGCAGGAGAATGCCGCCTACTACGACAGAATTCTGAATATCGAAGGCGTAGAAACTCCCACAGTCGCCTTCAAAAGAGAATATCATATCTACAACCAGTACGTCATATCGGTCATGAATCAAAGGGATGACCTGAGAAAGTTCCTTGCGGAAAACAACATAGGCACAGAAATATACTACCCCATACCCTTTCACGAACAGGAGTGCTTCAAGTACCTGGGCTATAAATCAGGCGATTTTCCCAACAGCGAATACGCCGCGGAACATACCATCGCGCTGCCGATATACCCGGAACTAACCACCGAAATGCAGGATTATGTTATCCGGAAAATAATGACAGGAGATCGAGTATAAGGAAAAACCGGCCGGCTCTGAAAAGATGAAAAGTTTGTAAAAAGATACCTGCCGCGCCCTTTAGATGCTTAAAAAGGAGTTAGAGGTGAGAACAGTATAATCCACGCTTTTTGTAACCCGTCACCGGACTTAAGGAGGTTTGTGTATGAAGAATTGTAAAAGAATCCTCGTGTTTCTGGTTGTGTTTTTGTTTGTGATATCAATGGTTCCTGTTGCGCTGGCTGATGATGGAGGGAAGCTCAACATCAATACCGCCACAGTGGAAGAGCTGGTCAATCTGAAGAGGATTGGCCCGAAGTACGCTGAAAGGATAGTGCAGTACAGAGAAGCCAACGGCCCTTTTGTGAAGGTGGAGGATATCATGATGGTGAAGGGAATTGGCCCTAAGACGTTGGAAGTAAATAAGGATGTGATTACAGTAGAATAGACCGGGTTGCATAACAAGGGTGACGGGTTATGAAAAAGCGGAATTTGAAATTATTATGGATCGTTTGGACAGGGAAATTCTCAATATAATACAGGAAGGGCTTCCCCTCGACGCGAGGCCGTTCAGGACTCTGGGCGCGCGGGTTGGTATCGATGAGGATGATGCTTTGGAACGCGTCAGGAGGCTTAAAAATGAAGGCATTATCCGCAGGATAGGCGCTGTTTTTGATACCGGGAATCTTGGTTTCACGAGCACGTTGTGCGCCGCGAAGGTGTCCCCTGACAGGCTTGAAAGGTTTGTGGATGTTGTCAATTCGTACAGTGGTGTCACCCATAATTACCTGAGGGACTATGAATATAATGTGTGGTTTACGTTTATAGCTCCCACCAAAAATGAGATTGAAAAGTCGCTGTCGGATATTTTGAGAGAGACCGGCATCAACAATATTATCAGCATGCCGGTCAAGCGCAGATTGAAGATCGACGCGAGATTCAGACTGTAATAAAGGGCTTGGATCCCTCAATATTGATGAACTCGTAAAAAGTCCCAAAAACGTCATGCCGGACTTGATCCGGCATCCAGAACATATTGAAATTACTGGATTCCGGCTTCCGCCGGAATGACAAAAAGTGGTGGTTTCTGACTTTTCACGATTCTGTCAATATTAATTGACTTCACAAAACCTCTATGTTATAGGCGGTTCGGCGATGGATAAAGCCGGTAAAAAGAAGATGGCGCTCCAGATGGGATATGCTGCAAGCCTTGGCCTTGCCATGGTTATCGCAATCTTTGGATGTCTCATGATCGGGGTGTATCTCGACAAAAAGCTGGGGACAAATAATATTTTTACCCCCCTGTTTTTGTTGATAGGCGTTGCCGCCGGCTTCAGGAACTTCTATCTTTTTATAAAAAGTACCTTTCCCGATAAGGAGAAAGTCTCGGACAAGGCTGTAGACGATGGTCGACATAAAAAAAACCATCATGCAGAGAAACATTGAGATAGGAAACTGGGTGGTGCTCGGCATATTCCTTGTCCTTAGTTTTCTGTTTCTGCCGGGCAGGTTTACGCTGGGGGTGCTGCTGGGAGGCCTTATAAGCATAGTAAATTTTCACTGGCTCTCCAGGGATCTTCGGAGTACCTTTCTGAAGCACGCGGACAGGGCAAAGCCCTTTATGATGGCAAAATATTATATAAGGTTTATCGTTACGGGAATCGTGCTCTTTTTTGTCATAACCAGGGCTCCGGCTGATATCTTCGGACTTCTGCTCGGCCTTTCGCTGGTTGTGATAAATGTCATATTAACGGTTATAGGCGCGAATTTGAAAAACCCATTATAGGAGGTTCAAAAAGAAAAATGCATCCCTTTTTATTTTTAGGCAAACTCCCCCTTCCACCTCACGTGACGTATATGTGGGTTATTATGCTATTTCTGGCCCTGCTTTCTTTCCTTGCGACGCGGAAACTCAGCATATATCCTGGAAGAATGCAGCATGTGTTTGAAGTAATCCTGGGGGGTATCAGGGATCTGATGCTTGATGTCATGGGGCCTACCGGTCTCAAGTTCTTTCCCCTGATAGCGACCTCTGCCATTTTTATTCTAACCGCCAACCTGCTGGGCATTATCCCCGGGTTTGAACCATATAGTGGGAGTCCGGGTACATGGTTTCAAATATGTAAAGCAGTTTTTAGGGCCTGTCTGGTGGATGGCACCCATAATGATGCCCATCGAAATCGTAAGTCACCTCGCGCGCCCGCTTTCTCTCTCAGTGCGTCTGTTCGGCAATATTATGGGTGAGGATCTCGTACTGGCAATCATCCTGCTGCTGGTTCCCTTCCTTGTTCCGCTTCCGATGTTTGTGCTGATGATCTTTACATCCACCATCCAGACCCTGGTTTTTGTCATGCTGTCGATGATATATATACAGCTGGCGATGGCTGAGGCGCATTAGTAAGATAGAAGTTGCTTTCTCGTAGAAAGCAACTTCGTTATCGCACTTATCCCCTTTTATCGGGGTTAGGAAAACAATGGTGAGTGTTGAATGGTGAATTTTTAATTAAAAAACCATGAATACCGTTTGAATGTTTAATGAAGGGCCTTGGCAGATGTGTCAGTGCCCTTTTTTTGGTCTGTCTGGTTATCCCTCAGTCCTTTTCGAAGGTGATGCCGTATTTCTCCAGTTTTCTCTCAAAGGTGGGGCGGGAGATTCCGAGGATTTCGCAGATTTCTCCCTTGTTCCTGTCGTTTTCCCTGATGACCTTCTTTATGTGCATTTCTTCTATTTCGTCGAGGGTCCTGGGCCTTTTCGGTTCATCCCGGATGATGTCTATGTCTGTCTCTTTGCTGTTCGCGTCTTCCATGAGGTCCGGGAAATCTTCCCTTCCTAAGATCTGTCCCTTCGAAACAACAGCAGCCCTGACCAGCAGGTTTTCCAGTTCTCTGATATTCCCGGGCCAGCTGTATTTGAGAAAGGTGTCCATCATCTCGTCGGAAATGCCGGCAATCCGTTTGTGAAGTTCCCTGTTTATCTTGTTGAGCAGGTATTTGACGAGCGGTTCTATGTCTCCCCGTCTCTTCCTCAGAGGCGGGATGTCTATGGACACGATGTTCAGGCGGTAGAAGAGGTCGTCCCGGAAATTTCCTTCTTTCACCAGCGTCTTCAGGTCCTTATTGGTTGCGGCTATAATCCTCGCGTTTACCTTGACGCTGTCCTTTCCTCCGACCCTTTCAAACTCCATCTCCTGAAGCACCCGGAGGAGCTTGGCCTGGAGGTTTGTGGACATCTCGCTTATCTCATCCAGAAATACCGTGCCATACCGGGCAAGTTCAAACTTTCCCTGTTTTCTGGCTATCGCACCGGTGAAGGAGCCTTTTTCGTGGCCGAACAGCTCTGATTCCAGGAGGGTTTCCACAATGGCGGAACAGTTGACCGCTATGTAGGGCTCATCTCTTGACGTGTTGTAGTGTATCACCTTGGCGATCAGCTCCTTCCCCGTGCCGCTCTCGCCCTGTATCAGTACGGTTGCCTTGTTCCTGGAGACAACACCGATGGTCTTGAATACTTCCTTCATCTCATTTCCTGTGCCTATAATGTCTCCCACCTTGAAATCGCGCGATGGTTCCATAAGAAGACCGGTTATCTTCTTTTCCATCCCTATGGTGTTCAGCGCCTTTCTGATGGCTATGTCCAGTTCATCAACGTTGATGGGTTTGTGGATATAGTCGAAAGCGCCTTCCTTCATAGCTTTGATCGTTGTTTCCATGTCGTGATGGGCGGTTATCATGATTACCTTGACCTTTTCGTCATCTTCCCGCAGGTCCTCAAGGACGGTGAATCCGTCTATGTCGGGAAGCCTTATATCAAGGATCACCACATCTGGCAGTGTTCCTACAAATTTGTTCAAACCTTCCGTACCGGTGGGGGCGGTGTGCACTTCATACCCCTCCTCTGTCAGGTAGAGTTTCAGACTTTCGCAAATGGATCTGTCGTCGTCAATGACAAGAATCTTGGACATGTTTTGTTTATCTCCCTTTGTTGTGGAAGTTTAAATGAATCTCCATGCCGTACTATCAGAGACCCTTCGAAGAGTCTTGAAAATTTCTCTCCGGTTCCTGATTTTCTCCGTCTGTTTTCGCTGAAAAGGTCACGACGACGCTGGTTCCCCGTCCCTCTTCGCTCGAGATTTCTATTGTGCCCTGGTGCAGATCTACGATCTTTTTGATCTGTGTGAGTCCCAGTCCCGTGCCGTATTTCTTTCTGGTAAAGAAGGGGTTGAAGATATGGGGCATGTCTTCAACGGCGATCCCGCATCCGTTGTCTTTGACCTCGACAAACACCCGGCCGTTTGTTTGCCTGGCGGATATGGAGAGCTTTCCGCCATCCGCCATCGCGTCAATGGCGTTGTGGTAGATATTAAGAAACGCCTGTTCCAGCATTGCCGGATCTACATCCAGTGAAGGAAGATCCTTCGCAAGGGCTGTTTTTACCCGGATGTGTTTGTCCGACACAGCTTTTTCGGCCATCGCGAGTGCATGGCCGATGATCTTTTCTATATCCGAAGGTTTTTTTATGGGATTGGAAGGCCTGGCGTAAAAGAGTATGTCGTTAACGAGTTTTTCAAGATGTCCTACTTCCCTCCCGGCGATCTGGAATCTTTTCGAGTCGTTTCCCTCCGGCTTCATACGTTTTTCAAGGATTTGAAGACTCATTTTTATCGAGGACAGGGGATTTCTGACCTCGTGGGCTATGCCGGCCGACAGTTGTCCAATAGCGGCAAGCTTCTGGCTCTCGTAGAATTTTCTCTCCAGGGCCTTGAACTCCGTGATGTCCCTTTGAACGAGGATATATCGGTCGGTTCCCTTGACCGGCCGGGGTGTTATCAGCAGGTTTCTCCTTGAACCGTCTTTTGCGGTTACCGTCATTTCGTAAGGAGTGAATATTCCCTCTTTTGCATCCTTCCATCTGTCCAGGACGAACTGTCTGTTTTCCTCGTCAACAAAATCCGCGAAGTGTTTTCCTCCAAACTTCTGAGAGGTTATCCCTCCATTTTTCTTCATGTCCCGGCTCACATAGTTGATGATCCCTTCGCTGTTGATATCGAATATCTTTTCCGGCAGGCTGTCCAGGATGGGCTGAAGATAGTTGAACAGATTTTCGATTTCCCCGCGGAGGTTGATGTTTTCGGTCAGTTCGTTCTGGAGGGTTTCGGCATATTCCTCCAGCCTGATGTCCATTTCTCTCTGCGAAGTCACATCCTGAATGGTTTCAATTGCCGCAATGACTTTCCCACTCTCATCGTATATCGGGGCAGCCAGAAAATATATGTGGCGGTTTTTCCCTCCAAGATTTTCGATGTAGTCCATGGCCTCGTAGGCCCCTTTAACCGTTGTCGATTTCTGTACATTCTTGGTGCCGTAGTATTTTTCGAGAGCGTCGATATCGTAATCGATGATTATATCGGCGATAGTAGGTCTTTTGGTCTTATAAAACGGGACGTACTGTTGATCTGTGCCTATCATATCACCGGCGCCAAAACCTGTCAGTTCCGAGCATGCCCTGTTCCAGAGGATGACGCGGTGTTCCCTGTTCAGCACAAAGGTGGGAATCGGTGATCCTTCAATAACGCCCTCTGTTGTCTTATGCTCTTTTAGCAGTTTTTCCTGCCACTCCTCCCTTTCTCTGAGTCGTTTCAGTTCTTCTTTGAGACGCAGTTGCTTTGCGCCGGAGTAAGCGATCGAGATGCCGGCGATAATAACCACGATAATAAGTCCGAGGGTTCCGAATATAATGTTTACAAAACCCTTTCGCGCCAGCAGGACTGTCTCGTTGTAAGGTGTGGCGACTGCGATAAACCAGCGTCCCGAGTGCAAATTAATCGGGGCGTAGGCCACGATGCTCTTTTTGGTCCCCCCTCCCATTACGGGAAGCATGTACTCGCCATAGCCCTCTTTTCCCTTCATCAGGGCGTCTTTCAGGGATATCCCTCCGTGAGTCTTTGCGCACTCCAGTGCTCCCAGATCCTTGCCGGCAATCCCGACGAGTCGGGACTGGTCGGGGTGGACGAGTATAGCGCCGCTGTTGTCCATTATCCAGGCGCACGATGTTTCGTTTTCGGATATGAGATAGCGGTCTACAATGGTGGAAAGTGAAAGGACCACCAGCACTGCTCCAGAGAACCTGCTCTCTGAATCGTATTTGGGGACGGCGATGATTATCGGTCGAAATCTGTTTTTCACATCGTTATATTCTTCGTCCCACTCCAACAGAAGGTCGCTTATGTATGGGTTTCCCGTTTTCTTTATCTCCCGGAAATAGGCGTGGGACTTAAATCCCGACTCGTCGGGACTGCCTGTTATTTTCTCAAAGATGGAAGGAGGATATGTGTTTGTTGTCACGCCGTCTTTATTTTCTATTGCTATGTATTCCGCCTGCCCCTTCAGATTATCGTAGATCATCTGCAAGCTCTGCCTGGTGGTTTCCGGCATGACTCCCTTAACGAACGGGAGCTTTGAAAGGATTATCATGCTCTTTTCAGCGCTGGAAATGAAATCTTCTATCCCGGTGGCTGCTCCCCTGGCAATGGCCATCTGCTGCCGGCTGAACTGTTCCACTATGTCCTTTTCGCGCGCATAATTGACAGTAAGCGCCAGGATGAGAATAAGCGTGATAACAACTGCTGTGGTCAGCCAGATGGAAATCCTCATGTTGGGCCGGAAGGGCTTGTAGCCATTGCTGTCCGTGTCTGTCTTGTCCATGATTCCTTAAATAGGGACACTTCCCCATTTTATCCCGACGGTATTCGACGGATACCGACGAGACTCGTCAAGATCCACTATTTATACCTGAGTAATTACGCCTATTTATCCTATTTATCCTATTTATCTTTCTTTCTGTCTTCATGCCACTTGACGGCTAAAATAACATAAACGGACACGGCCGCGCCAAGAGAGATGACAAGTGTAGCAAGTCCGCTCTGAATACCCACAACCTTTTTGCAGATCAACCAGACAACCAGATAGGTTATCACGGTCAGTATCTCCTGCATTGTTACTCTCCCCTGCGTTAGCATCTCCATCCAGAAATGGAAGTTTCAAAGTGATTGCCCGATACTACAGACCTTGATGCTAATTTTCAATAAAAATCATGAAAAGTCTCCTGTATTCTGTCTCCTTCCCCCTGTCTCCTGACTCCTGGTCATTCCACTTTTCGTTCAATTTATCTGTTCAATTGAATGAAATGTTAAACCGGGCGACTTTGGGTCTTGACGGGCGCCGCATGAAAGATATATGATATGGGCAATGATCCCGTTATGTTAAACAGAAAAATGTTTGTGAAGACATAACTGGCATGTCTGTTGCAAAAGTACGGGCGGTTCCGAAAGGGGCCATGCCCAAAAGATTTTTGTGCTAATATGTACGAATAAAACCAAGTGTCAAAGATGAAAGGAGAAAGAAATGTTAAGAAAATCAGTAAAATGGATATCAACCTTGCTAACGGCGTCAGCGGCCCTGTTGTTATCTTCACCGGTGGTATTTGCCGCTGAGGCCCTTCCGGAAGATGGCTCATTCGGTAAGGTTATTTTTGCCGTGGGTGCCATGATAGCAGCGGGACTTGCAATTGGCGTGGGAACAATAGGAGCCGGATTGGGTATCGGTAATGCCGCGAATGGAGCATGCAGTGCGGTTGGAAGAAACCCCGGCGTTCAGGGAAAGATTATGATGACCATGCTGGTCGGCATGGCTATGGCGGAATCCGTTGCCATATATGCCCTTGTTGTTTCGCTTGTTCTTCTCTATGCAAACCCCTATACAAGTTTAATTTGGGGCTAATCCACAGCAATTTATTAGCTTCAAAAATAACAAAAGTCAGGGGGAGAAGGAAATGGCAGAGATGACAACAGGTAAGCAGTTTTTCACTGTAGCAAGGGTATTCTTCCTGCTTATCGTCATCCCCTTATTATTGGTGTCTTTTCTGATCGCCAACGGCATCTTTCAACTGGGGGACACATCAAAGAAGAGAGCGGCAGCTGTTCTTGATCAGAAGGCGCAGGAAGAGATTAAGGCGCGCACTGTTGCCGTAGCCGAGAATGTTGCCGGTTTCCTGCAGGAATGCGAGAGAGATACACTGGTGGCGACAATTCTGCCGGCAGATGCCGAGACGTACAAGGAGTTTGTGCTTAAAAACAGGCAGACTCTCTGGATGAAGAAAGATGGGAAGATTGTTAAATCTTCAGAACCAATGTATGTGGAGATGGCCCTGGTGGACAAGGCGGGTAATGAGGTTATCAAGATTGTCGACGGGGAAGTAGCGCCGGAGTCCAGGCTGGCAAATATCAGTGATCTGGTAAATACGATCTATAAATCGGAAGATTATTTTGTCAGGACAAAGAACCTTGACAAGGGCAGCGTCTATGTGTCTCATGTCACCGGCTGGTATGTAAACCGGGCTGACTTTGAGAAGGGGAAGCGATTTGAGGGTATCATTCGTTTTGCGACGCCTCTGTATGATAAGCAGGGGTTTGCGGGGCTTGTTACCCTTGCCCTTGATGTAAGGCACCTTGCAAAATTTACGGACAATATTATACCAACTCAGCCCGGTTACGTGCTTGAGGCGGATTCATCAACGGGGAACTACGCGTATATGGTTGATGACAGAGGATTCGTCATATCGCACCCGGATGATTACCATATAGCGGGGTTCTATCAGGATGGAACACCCGTTTCGTATCTTACGGGTGAGACGCTGGATAACATGACGAAGAAGGGTGAAGAGGTGCTCAATCTCCTCTTCATGGGGTACATGGATCCCGCACTCCCCGAGATCGCTAAAGATGCGGCCGCGGGTCATTCGGGAGATAAAATCTATAAATTTGGCAGTCACACCAAGTTTGTCGCCTATGCTCCGATACTGTTCTACTCGGCAAATTATCCCAAACCTGCCGGGTTCGGATGGATTGGGATGGGTCTTGATGTGGACAAGTTTAATGAGATGGCGCTGGCGACCACGCAGAAGATAGAAAAAGAGGCACAGGCGTGGCTGACAACGATCATCCTGATTCTTGTTGTCGCGGTTATTATTCTCTTCCTGATTACCACGCTGCTTTCGAGGGGGATCACTCGCTCGATTGAGTCGGAGGTTCCAGAGGGAGCGGAGCCGCACTATTACGACGATGAGGATGGAGATTAACAGAGGGACTTAGAAGTAATATTACAGGAAAGTTGCAACCCTGGGGAGAATTTCCCAAGACTGAGCTCTTTTCTGAAAAGTATAACGCCAGAGGCCGGGAGCTTTTGCTTCCGGCCTTTTTCTGTGGTGGAGGATTCATCGCATCGGAGCAAAACCCTTGAAGTGTTCGTGCAGGTATGGTAGCCTGCAACGCAACGGATTAGCCTGACGGCCGGGAGGTTGCTTTATGAATGAATATGCCAGGACGTTGACGGAAAATGACAAGATCTATGATCTCGTGGATGTGGTTGAGGAGGGTACGGAAAGAGTTTTATCGATCGATGCCCGGGACGATGAGATTACCGGCGTTGTTTCAAGGATTGCGGAAAGAGTTGCCAGAGAAATGTTTCCCTCTATTGCTGAGAAGGTTATACGGGAAGAGATAAACAAGTTGAAGGAAAAATACGGGGACACTTCCCATATTAATATTGACCTTTGAGCATTATCGGCATAGTTTCGGAGGATGTTAAGGATAGTAAGGGTTTGTGCCGCGGATAATAATATGGGAAGTGTCCCTGTATGGAGAAATTTTTTGAGAAGCTCGTTTTATTATGCATTGCCTGCAATTTTGCTCTTCTTTGTGTTTTATCCGTTATGCGCGTATTCCAGTCCCGATACCATCGGGATTGAAACAGAAGGGACATGTCTTGTATCCGGTGGTGGCAGGGCGCCTGCACGGGACAGCGCGATAGACGATTCGATGAGAAAGGCCGTGGAACGGATAGTTTGCATGTTCATTTCTGAGGATGTTGTGGAGGAGAATTTTGATGCTATCAATGACAATATTTATTCGAAATCGCAGGACTATATACAGGATTACCGAATCTTGAGAGAGGGTGTGGAGAATGACCTCTACAATGTCAGGGTGAGGGTTTCCCTGTCGGTGGGGGATATAAAGGATGATCTTGAAATGCTGGGCGTCCTCACAGACGAGTGGCATCCGGAAGAGGGTGCAACAGCAGTTATTGTTAAGGTTGTGGTAAGTGGAATAGAAAAATACAGCCATTTCAGGATGCTTAGAGAAACATTGGAAACAGATATGAAATGGGTGGATACCGTGCATCTGCGAAGGATGGAATCGGGTGTGGCCGTGATGGACGTCGACATGCAGGGAAATGCCGCCGGGCTTGCCAATGAATTGGCATTGAAGGAATTCAAGGGTTTTTCACTGTCTATAACCGATATTAATCCTGGTGTCATAGAGCTGAACATGGTGAAGGAGTAACGGGTTGATTTATAAAGTAAGGGCGGTCTTTTTGTTGTGTGTTATTGCCTGTGTCATATCAGGATGTGCGTCCGGTGTTCCCCATACAATTGTTCCGGATTATAATCAAAAGGGTATAAGACTCATTGCCCTGGCGCCTGTTGATAACAGAACGAATGACAAACAGGCGGCTCAGCTCCTGAGGGAGGACATTCTTGAAAAACTGTATTTCAAAGGATATCCCAGGATACCTCTCGACATGATAGACGAAAAATTGACTGCGGATTGTGGGTGGAACCCTGAAATCAATAGTGGATGTAATGTTTCACCGGAGGTTATCGGAGATCTGCTGAGCGTGGATGCCGTTATGTATTGTAGCCTGCTTGAATGGAAGACCTCGTTCATCAGCATTTATGCGCCCACAACAATCTCTGTTTCACTTGAATTGAAGGACGCAAGAACGGGAGCGAATCTCTGGAGTTCAAGATACAGTGTGGTTGACAGACACTATGATTTTACCCGAAAAAGACTCGAATTGAAGGCATGCCAGTCTTATGAACCGGCTATCCGGGAGATTGTTGATGAAACCCTTTCCAGCCTCCCCGATGGGCCTGATTCCGTGGGAAAACCGCCCCCTGAAAAAAGATTCTGGAAATTGTGGTAGAAGGACCGGATTGTAGATTATGAACATTCCAAATACGCTCACCCTTATTCGCATAATACTGGTTCCGGTCTTTGTTATACTCCTGATGCAGGGCTCTTTTTCTTACGCCCTTTTAGTCTTCGTCATCGCGGGTGTGACGGATGGTCTGGATGGGTTTCTGGCAAGGATATTAAAACAGCAGACGGTACTGGGCTCATATCTGGATCCGCTGGCGGACAAGGCGTTAATAGTGACAGCTTTTGTTGCTCTGTCGATCCTGGATATTATTCCGGGCTGGCTTACGGTGATTGTCATAAGCCGGGATTGTATAATCCTGCTTGGCGTGTCCGTGCTTTCCCTTATGTCGGTTTCCTTCGAGATACGTCCCGCCTATGTGAGCAAGGCGACTACGGTGTTGCAACTTTTAACAGTTTTCCTCGTGCTTATGTCCATGATCATGCCCGGATATATTAACCATATAATGATTGTGAGGTTATTCTGGATCACCGCTTTTTTTACAGTGGTTTCCGGATTGAATTATATCTTCAAAGGTATAAAAATCATAAACAACTCATAGGCTTTTTATAATATTTCTTGACAGAAGACCTTTTTATTGTTAGGTGGGTTAGTCCTTTCAGGTCAGTTCACAGGCACGTAGCTCAGGGGGAGAGCATCACCTTGACACGGTGGGGGTCCAGGGTTCAAATCCCTGCGTGCCTACCATTTTATTTATATATGCATGCGTAGAGAGGCATCTGTGTTTGTGGTGCCTTTTCTTTAGAGGGGGGCGGGATACCCGGAGTATTGTTGTGGAAAAGGTTAATGTAGAATTACCGGATGGTTCTGCCAAGGTGGGCCAGCCCGGAAAAACTGTCAGGGAGATCCGGCGTGGAAACGCTCCTGCCTCTGCCGTAGCGGCCAGGGTTAACGGCGAAATGGTGGATCTGAGTCATCCTGTGGAAGAAGACACGAAAATAGAGCTCATTGATATATCCTCCGCGGATGGCCTGGGTGTGTTGAGGCACAGCATATCCCATATAATGGCCCAGGCGGTACAGGAAATATTCGAAGGTGTCAAGGTGACCATAGGGCCTTCGATAGAAGACGGCTTCTACTATGATTTTGAATACTCCGACACCTTTACTCCTGAGGATCTCGACAGGATAGAGAAAAAAATGCGTGAGATTATTTCCGCCGACTACCCCTTTATTCGCAGGGAGATATCCAGGGAAGAGGCGGTTTCGTTCTTTGAAGACAGGGGAGAGACGTACAAGGTGGAACTGATCAATGATCTTCCCGACGATGTCACCGATATAAGCCTGTACAGCCAGGGAGAGTTTGTCGACCTCTGCCGGGGACCTCACATACCTTCAACCGGGATGGTCAGGGCCTTTAAACTCCTGAATGTTGCTGGGGCATACTGGCGCGGAGATGAAAAGAACAGGATGCTTCAACGCATCTACGGCACCGGCTTTGCCACCCAGGAGGAACTGGACAACTATCTCCGGCTAATGGAAGAGGCCAGAAAGAGGGACCATCGGAGACTGGGGAGAGAGCTTGATCTCTTTCAGATAAGTGATGAGGCTGGCCCTGGACTGGTGATATTCCATCCGAAGGGCGCTCTTTTGAGAACAATCATAGAGGATTGGGAGAAGAAGGAACACCTGAAACGCGGTTACGGTATCGTGATGGGTCCCCAGATCCTGAAGGGCGAGCTGTGGAAAAAATCAGGGCATTTCGACCACTATCGGGAGAATATGTATTTCACCGAGGTTGACGAGCAGTTGTACGGCATAAAACCGATGAATTGTCTCGCCCATATGCTGATATACAAGTCGAAGATAAGGAGCTACAGGGATCTGCCCCTGAGATATTTCGAGCTGGGAACAGTTCACAGACATGAAAAGACAGGTGTCCTGCACGGTCTTATGCGGGCGCGCCAGTTCACGCAGGATGATGCCCATATTCTGTGCACGCCCGATCAACTGAACGCGGAGATCAGGGCTATCGCAGACCTGGTGGATTATTCCATGGGTGTGTTCGGTTTTGAATACGAGGTGGAGTTGAGCACGAGGCCGGAGGACTCGATAGGTTCGGACAGAGACTGGAAACTGGCAACTGCCGCGCTGGGGCAGGCGCTTGAAGATAATAACATAACGTATGACGTGAACGAAGGGGACGGAGCGTTTTACGGACCTAAGATAGATTTCAAGCTGAGAGACGCTCTCGGGAGAAAGTGGCAGTGTGCCACCATTCAGTGCGATTTTGCTCTTCCCGAGAGGTTTGATTTATCATATATCGGGGCGGATGGGGAAAAGCACAGGCCTGTTATGCTCCACAGAGTCATCCTGGGAGCGATAGAGCGATTCATGGGAATCCTGATTGAGCATTACGCGGGGGCCTTTCCCGTATGGCTGTCTCCTGTGCAGGCGAGCGTTCTTACAGTAACCGACAGACACATTCCTCACGGCGAGGAGGTGTATACCCGGCTTATGGATGCGGGGGTACGCTGCGAAAAAGACTTCAGAAACGAGAAGCTTGGATATAAGATAAGAGAAGGACAGATGCAGAAGGTTCCCTATATGCTGGTTATAGGCGACAGGGAAGTGGAATCCGGCACGATTTCACCCAGACAGCGGGACGGCAAGAATCTTGGTTCCATGAGCGTCCATGATTTTGTTTCCATCGTAAATGAAAAGTGCGACAAATATGAATAAAAA
This sequence comes from Deltaproteobacteria bacterium, assembly GCA_019313695.1. Lineage (GTDB taxonomy): Bacteria > Desulfobacterota > Syntrophia > Syntrophales > UBA2210 > UBA2210. Next base: position 25,425 of record JAFDAS010000006.1, on the reverse strand, counting down.
TGTGTTATAATATTATTTTTCTGCAAAAATTCAGGAGGTGACACATAGCTAAACATTCGAGAATCAACAGTGAGATCAGAGTTGACAAAGTGAGGGTGGTCAGTTCTGATGGGCAGCAGTTGGGGATAATATCCCTTGCTGATGCTTTGGCGGAGGCGGAAAAACAGGATCTCGATCTGGTTGAGGTGGCCCCGAATTCCTCGCCTCCGGTTTGCCGGATCATGGATTACGGAAAACACCTGTATCAGCAGAGCAAGAAGTCTCACGGAACGAAAAAGAGTCAGAGCACAGTCCAGCTGAAAGAAATTCGCATAAGACCGAAGACGGAAGAACACGATCTACAGGTAAAACTTCGACATATACAACGCTTCCTCGAACAGAACAACAAGGTGAAGATAACCATGATGTTCAGGGGAAGGGAGATAGTCTATGCGGATAAGGGAAGACAGATAATGGAAAAGATAAAAGACAGACTGGGCGAGATATGTGTTGTTGACCAGTTTCCCAAACGCGAGGGGAGAAATATGATAATGGTATTATCCCCTCCGAAAAAGTGACAGTTTTCATAATAGAACCGGGAGTGATAAAATGCCGAAGATAAAAACACACAGGGGAGCGGCTAAGAGATTCAGCCTTACCGCGAAGGGGAAGATAAAGAGGAGCAAGGCATATTCCAGCCATATCCTGACCAAGAAGACGACCAAAAGGAAGAGAAGCCTGAGGAAATCGGATCTCCTTGATAAAAGCGATATGAATGGAATCAAGAAGCTGATTCCTTATGCATAAAATAGTTTCAGGGAGATATATATGTCACGAGTAAAGAGAAGTATACACGCTAGAAAGAAGAGAAGAGGAGTGCTGAAGCTCGCAAAGGGGTATTTCGGGGCGAGGAGCAGGTTGTACAGAACCGCTACCGAAGCCGTTGAAAGGGCGATGAAGTATTCCTACAGGGATCGCAGGGTAAGGAAGCGGGATTTCAGAAAGCTCTGGATCGCGAGAATAAACGCCGCCGCCCGTCTGAATGGCATCTCTTACAGCAGACTCATAAGCGGGATAAAGAACGCTGGGGTTGATCTGGACAGGAAGATACTTGCGGAACTTGCAGTCAATGACCCCGGGGCCTTTTCGAAGATTGCCGGCATGGCGAAAGGCGAGTAAATTACGTGAAAGAAGCTCTTGAAAATCTGCGGAGAAAGGCTGATGAGGAGATAAATTCAGCGAAAACCGGAGGGGAGTTTCTTGGAATAAAAACCAGATATCTTGGAAGGAAGGGCCTTCTCACCGATCTCCTCCGGGGTCTGAAGGATGCTGCACCCGAAGAGAAACCTGTTCTCGGCAAGCTTTCCAACGACATAAAAAAATCCCTCCTGGAAAAGATAGAAAAAGCCCTGGAAGATATAGAATCCGGGGAAAAGCATAAGTTCCTGCGTGAAGAGAAGATCGATGTAACGCTTCCAGGCAGGGGTGCAAGGTATGGGCAACTCCATCCTGTGACAAGGGTGGAGGGCGAGATATGTGATATATTTTCAACTCTGGGATTTTCCGTGATAGAGGGCCCTGAGGTGGAATTGACTTATTACAATTTCGAGGCCCTCAATATTCCCGAAGATCATCCCGCCAGGGATATCCATGACACATTCTATGTAACCGACAACGTTGTTCTGCGCACCCATACATCTCCCGTCCAGATCAGGACGATGGAAAAACAATCTCCTCCCGTAAGAATCCTTTCACCGGGCAAGGTGTACAGACCCGATTCCGACATTTCGCATACACCCATGTTTCATCAGGTTGAGGGATTGCTAGTTGATGAGAACATCACGTTCGGGGATCTTAAAGGAACCCTGACATTTTTTCTCCGGCAGATGTTCGGCAGTGACACCCTGCTGAGGTTTCGTCCCAGCTTTTTTCCCTTTACAGAACCGAGCGCAGAGGTTGACATACAATGCGTGATGTGCAGGGGCTCGGGCTGCCGGGTGTGTGGCCACAGCGGATGGATAGAGATACTCGGATGCGGGATGGTTGATCCTGAAGTTTTCAAGACCGTGCACTATGATACCGAAAAAATTTCAGGTTTTGCCTTTGGCCTCGGTGTGGAGAGGATCGCGATGCTCAAATACGGCATATCGGATATTCGTCTGTTTTTCGAGAATGACCGGAGATTCCTGGAACAGTTTTAGCCTTTTAAAATCAGTGGTGGTGAATATATATGTTAGTCAGTCTCAAGTGGTTGAGGGATTATATTGATGTAGAACTGAGCCCGGAGGAGATTGCCGGCAAGTTGACGATGGCCGGGCTGGAGGTTGATTCCGTAAACAGGATCAGCCCCGATTTCTCCGGCGTAGTTGTCGCGAAGATACTCTCCGTCAAGCCCCACCCCAACGCCGATAAGCTTTCACTGTGTGAGGTTTCAACCGGTGATCAGACCTTTCCGGTGGTATGCGGCGCAAAAAACATAAGCGCGGGCGATATCGTCCCCTTCGCGAAAGTAGGGGCGACCATACCGGGTGGATACACGATAAAAAGCTCCCGGTTGCGGGGAGAGATATCCGAGGGAATGCTGTGCTCCGAAGAGGAGCTGGGGACAGGCGAAGATGCAACAGGCATAATGATGCTGCCCGATAATCTCACCCTTGGTGAGGACCTGGCCGTGGCCCTTGATCTGGAAGATGTCGTTCTGGAGATATCCATTACTCCGAATCGCCCCGATTGCCTGAGCATGACAGGTATGGCAAGAGAGATCGCGGCCATGACGGGGGGGGAAGTAAGGCACCCCGATATAAAATTCGAGGAGAAGGGAGAAAACACAGACACCCTGACTTCTGTGAAAATACTCGATTCCAACCTGTGTCCCAGATATACCGCCAGGCTCATAAAGAATATCGAAGTAAGGCCTTCCCCTGCATGGATGCGCATGAGACTCGAGGCGGTAGGGTTGCGCGCGATCAATAATGTTGTTGATGTGACGAATTTTGTCATGATGGAATACGGCCAACCGTTGCACGCCTTTGATTTTCGATTTTTAGAAGAGAAAAGAATCGTTGTTAGGGGTGCGACGGAAGGTGAGGAGTTTGTTTCCCTGGACGAAAAGACAAGGACGTTGAGCGCCGATACGCTTATGATATGTGATGGCGCCGGATCCCGACCCGTCGGGATTGCCGGCATAATGGGCGGGCTCAATTCCGAGGTGAAAGATGACACGAAAGATATCCTCCTTGAGAGCGCCTATTTCAACCCTTCCTCCATCCGCAAGTCTGCAAGATCTCTGGGAATGGGTACAGACGCGGCTTTTCGCTTTGAGAGGGGGATAGACCCTGAAGGGGTTGTAAATGCCCTCAACAGAGCCGCTCAACTGATAGCCGATCTGTCGGGTGGCTACATATGCAGGGGTTATATCGATGAATATCCCCGAAAGATCGAAACGGTAAGGGACATACCCATGCGCCCGGAAAGTGTGAACAGGATTCTGGGCACACAGATCAGTGCGGGAGAGATGAAAGACATCCTTGAGGGACTTGAGATGACAGTGAGGGAGAACGGGGAGGGAGAATATCTTGTGACACCACCCACCTTCAGAGTGGACATCTCAAGGGAGATAGACCTTACTGAGGAGGTAGCAAGGATTCATGGTTACGAGAGCATCCCTGTATCTCTGCCGGGGCTTTCAGCCGGAACGGGGACGCCAAACGATAAAAGAACGCTGGAGGACAGGATAAGAACCATATTTAACGGCTATGGTTATTCAGAGGTTATAAATTACAGTTTCACAACCCCGACGTCGGCGGACATCCTCGGTCTGAGCAGGGATGATGCGGGGCGCAGGCTGATAAAGCTTGAAGATCCCCTTGGTGAAGAAATGTCCGTCATGAGAACCGGTCTTGTATATGGTCTTCTGGAGACGATGAGAAAAAACATCAGCGCCGGCAATCATGATCTCAGGATATTTGAGATGGGGACGGTATTTACAGATATTGACGAAGAACTGCCCATGGAGAATGAGAGGATGGGTGGCCTTGTCACCGGTTCCAGATATGACAGGTTGTGGCACTTTGATGACGGTTTGCATTCCGATTTCTACGATCTTAAGGGCTGCGTGGAAAACCTGTTCGACGCCCTGAGAATTCGTGATCTCCGGTTCAAATCCGATTGCGACCGGCCCTTCCTTCATCCCGGGAGGTCATGTCATATTATGTCGGGCGGCAAAACCATTGGGTTCCTGGGCGATGTTCATCCCGATGTCCTTGATAAGATGGATATAAAGGGGCGGACGGCCGTGGTCTTCGAGCTTGACCTCCGGTCACTTGCCTCCCTGCCAAGCGAGGAAATGATCTACAGGGATATCCCGAAGTTTCCGTCCATTTCAAGAGATGTTGCGTTTGTGGTAGATGGAGCGATTGAAGGGAGATACATATTGGATCTTGCTCGCAAAAAAAAGGAGAATTTGCTTGAATATATGGGCATATTTGATGTATATGTCGGGTCAGGGGTCCCTGCCGGGATGAAAAGTCTGGCCGTGAGGTTTACGTATCGTTCGGCAACGAGAACTCTGACGGACGACGAAGTTAACGAGGTCCATGACAGACTCGTGGAAAGAATAGTAAGGCATACGGGCGCAAAGATCAGAGGAATGGAAATTTAAATGACATCAAACCAAGGAGGGGAAAATGACGAAGGCTGATATTATAAGGAATGTCCATGAAAGAATGGGTATCTCAAAGAGCGATTCCGCTCGCTTTGTAGAGTCGGTGTTTGATATCATAAAAGAAACCCTTGCCGGAGGCGAGGATGTGAAGATTTCCGGTTTCGGCAAATTAAATATCAGAGAGAAGACGGCCCGCAGGGGGAGAAATCCTCAGACTGGCGAAGAGATAAAAATATCGGCCAGAAGGGTCTTGACCTTTAAATCAAGTCAGGTGTTGAAAAAAGCGTTAAATGACTGATGGGTTGTCTTGTTCCGGATTCTTGCCCTTGATCTGCGGGTTTTCTATTATGGTTATTCCTGATAAGAATTATTTTCGTATCGGTGAGGTAAGCAAAATACTGGGCGTGGAACCTTACGTTGTCAGGTACTGGGAATCGGAGTTCAGGACTGTGAGGCCTGTGCGGACGAGATCAGACCAGCGTCTTTACAGAAAAAAAGATGTGGAGCAGTTACTGACAATCAAGAACTTGCTGTATGGAGAGTTGTTCACCATAGCCGGAGCCAGAAAGAAATTGACCGATATAAATCGGGGAGAAAGCAGTTCTGCTGATGAAGGTGGCAGGTTGATTGACATCAAAAGAAAATTGAGGGAAGTAAGAGAGATTATCGGTTAAACGTTAGGATCATCCAGGGTACGCATAAAAAGGCCGGTTGAAGGCATTCGCCTTAGCCGGCCTTTGTTTATTCACAGTCTGCCGTAAAATCTTTCTGCGGAGACTATCTTTTCGAACCTCTCTTTGATGCCTTCAACGGGTTGATCTTTTGGGCTGTTTCTTCAGCACTCTTTTCTATATGTGTTGCTGATGGACACCCTCCGATGGCCCATTTCCCTGCGGGATCAGGGTAAACTATGCAATATTTGACGGCAGAATATTCAATGCACTTACTGCATCCTCCACATTTGTCAATGATTGGATGGCAACTGCCTCCATTAAAATTACATCCTTTTCTGGTCATAAAGACGCATTCATAATCTTTCTTGATGGTTTGGCAAAGCATGGGTATCGTCCCCCTTTTTTTGATTGAGTATATATCGGACAAAAAAAACGGGCCGTCATGCCGCGGGCGCCCCTGTCGTTGCAGATGTTCCGAATAAACTGGAGCGCTTCCTAACAGATAAAATATATCGTGTCAATAAAAAAATAACCCCCGGGTATATCCTCTCGGCAATTGACCGAATGTGTTAAACATGTTACTTGCATTTCGTCCCGAGGGGTAATAGTATGCCTTCAGAAATTTTAAGAAAGTTTTCGGGAAAACAGGGAGGGATTGCAGAATGAAAAAGGGTGACCTGATAGAGATGTTTCTCAGGTCTCTGTTCGTTCAATCTTCGTGGAATTTCCGGAGAATGCAGAATGTAGGTTTCGCATATTCCCTGATTCCTCTGGCCAGAAGGTTCGGAGAGAACAAAGAACGGATTTCCGGGGTACTGACAAGGCATATCCAGTCGTTCAGTTCTCATCCGTATCTAACGGGGGCAATCATAGGTTCAGCGGCCAGACTGGAAGAATCTTCTGAAAGCGACAACTGCCCGGAAGCACTTCGCCTCAAAGAGACACTGATGGCCCCGTATGCTGCAATGGGTGATCCCTTTTTCTGGGGAGGGCTCAAGCCACTTTCTTCCGTGGCCGGAGTCATCCTTGCGCTTGAAGGATTGCTTGTAGCCCCGCTGTTCTTTCTGCTGGCGTACAATTCCATTCATGTCTGGGTCCGGGTAAGGGGGTTCACCGAGGGTTACCTGGACGGAAAGGGTGGAATCAGTTTCCTGAGCGCGATAGATCTGCCCGGAAAGACCAGAATGTTAAAGTGGGTTACTACTTGCTTTCTTGCCCTTTTGTGTGCGGTTTTTATAAATCCCTCTTTCCCACTTGCGAATCTTCCCTGGGGGGCAGCTGTGGGGGGAACATTCATTCTTGTTCTCTTATGCTTCTGGCTGGTAAGCAGAGGGATACCTTCTCTCGCGGTGCTTTATGGAGTTGTGGCGCTCTTATTTGTGGTGACAGTGTAAGATGAAGAGAATCAAGACATTCACTTTAAAGAATAAACTGGGACTTCACGCGAGAGCCGCCGCCACGATAGTGAATGCGTCGAGCAGGTATGACTCCAGGGTGTTTCTTGAGAAAGACGGGAAAAAGATTGACGGCAAGAGTATTCTGGATATATTGACCCTTGCGTGTCCCATGGGAAGCCGCATTACGGTTGAGGCCGACGGTTTGGATGCGGATGATGTCATGAAAGAGCTCGAAGAGCTCGTAGAAAATAAATTCGGAGAAGAATAATTGGGCGAGAATGAACTGAAAACAACCATTGCCCTGAAGGGCATCGGAGTTTCTCCCGGCATAGTGATCGGAAGCGCCTACGTCTTGAATCGCCAGGACGTTAAAGAGACGCTCCATAAATTGAGTGGTGGCGAACCTGTCTCCAGGGAAATAAAGAGGTTCAGAAAATCCCTCAGAGATTCACGGCAGGAATTACTGGACATAAAAACGGACCTTAAAGATCGCAAGGGAATAGGATCACTCTTTGTCGATGTCCATATCATGATACTCGATGACAAAACCTTTGTCAGGGATATCATAAAGAACATAAAGGATCATTGCGTTAATGCGGAATGGGCGTTGAAGATGACGATCTCCCAACAGAGAGAGATATTCGATAAGATAGAGGATGATTACCTCAGGGAGCGTATCAGGGATGTGGAATATGTGGGGCAGAGAATACTGAGAAATCTATCCGGAAAGACACATGAGAGGGTCTCTGATATCGAGGGGGAAGTCGTCATTGTCGCAAGGGACCTCTCTCCGGCCGATACGGTTCAGATGTCGACCCGTAAGATCCTGGGTTTCGCCACGGACATCGGCGGGAAAACTTCTCATACCGCGATTGTCGCAAAATCTATAGAAATCCCCGCGGTTGTCGGACTCGAGAGGATTACAGGAGATGTAAACACGGGTGATGCGATCATCGTTGACGGCACTGCCGGTGTTGTTATTATAAATCCCGAACCAGAGGTGATAAAGAGATACGAGGACAAAAAGAGACACTACCTTGCAATGGAAGAAGATATGCTCAAGAATGCGCATCTTCCCGCCGTGACGGCTGATGGCCATAGCGTGGGGGTAGGAGCGAATATAGAGTTTGTCGAAGAGATTCCCTCGGCGGTGTTTCACGGGGCTAATGGTGTGGGGCTTTATCGGACAGAGTTTATCTATATCAACAGGGAGCGGCTTCCAACGGAAGGAGAGCATTTTTCCAGTTATAAAAAGGTCATAGAGGGAGAGGGAATCAAATGGGCCACTATCAGGACGTTTGATCTGGGGGGTGACAAGTTTGTCTCTGATGCCGGGCTGGCGGAAGAGATGAATCCTGTGATGGGGTTGCGGGCAATAAGATTCTGTCTTCAGGAGATTGATCTCTTCAAGGTGCAGCTGAGAGCCATTCTACGCGCCAGTGCCTATGGTAATACAGGCATCCTGCTCCCCATGATTTCCGGGGTGAAGGAAATCATGGATGCCAGAAACATAATTGACGAAGTAAAGGAAGAATTGTTATCCGAAGGGATTCCCATTGACGAGGATATAAAGATAGGTATCATGATAGAAGTTCCGTCTGCGGTGATCATGGCGGAGCAACTGGCGGCGGCGGCGGATTTTTTCAGTATCGGAACTAATGATCTGATACAGTACGCGCTTGCGATTGACAGGGTGAATGAACGTGTTACATATTTGTATGAGCCCCTTCATCCCGCCATATTGAGGATGATCAGGCAGGTTGTCGATGCGGGACATAACGCCGGTATAAAGGTTGCCATGTGCGGCGAGATGGCAGGTGATCCCCTGTGCACGCCCATTCTACTCGGTCTTGAACTGGACGGGCTCAGCATGACGCCCCTGGCGATACCCCGTGTGAAAAAGATAATAAGAAATTCAACAGTCAGAGAATCGAAAGAACTGCTGAAAAAGGTGATGACCATCTCAACCGCCCAGGAGATCGAAGAATGTGTAAGGGACTACATGATTCAAAGGTTTCCGGAATGTTGTCCGGTTGACTGGCAGACAACCTGAAATCTGTCTTGGAATCTATGATTCTGTTGAGTTGTGAGGATTTTAGTTCAAGATCAGGGCATGCGAAAAAATAACCACAGGTATATAGTTGATATTTCGGATTATTTTTTGAGCATAACGCAGAGATTGGGCGAAAAGACCATTAATCAGCAGAATCGTCTATATACGAGGGAACAAAGCGATATATCATGACAATCAAATCAAGATGGAAATCATTCGGCAGGCGGATAGACGAATATTACAGCGGCCTTTTTTATGAGGAGAAGAGATCCCTGCTATTTCGGTTGCTCAATATAGCCCTGTCCAAGGCAAAAGCAGACGAAGAAGACCTGGAGAGACTGAAAAATCTTTCCGGAGAAGGGGTGGTTGTATATGCTCTGAAGAACAAGAGCCAGTTGAACTGCCTGATACTCCGGAACATGCTGGACAGGGGAAACATTGAAAGGCCCTCCTATTGTCACGGAATCAACATGATCCTCTGGCAGCCATTTCAGAACGCCTTCAAAACAATCATTTCGCGGTTTTCCCACAATCCCTTCCGGAATGAGTATCTGAAAAGAACAACAAAAGACAAAGAAAGTTCTGTGGTATACCTTCGCGGTTCGGATTTTATCGGGGGCAGAAATGCAGGGGATCCTCTGGGACAGCTGATTGATGCGCAAAGGGATATGGACGTCCCGGTTTTTCTGGTGCCTCAGCTTGTTGCTTATGGACGCAGGAGGGAAAAGAAGGACAAGAGCCTGATAGATTTGTTGTTCGGGCAGACTGAAAATCCGGGAATGTTGAGGAGAGCCATAACCTTTTTCAGGTATTATAAAAAGGCCTTTGTTGTGTTCTCAGAACCCGTTAACCTTGCGGAATTTCTGGAAAGCAACCGTGGAAAATCCAGGGAAACCATCAGCTATCTTTTGAGACTGAAGCTCATAGACAGGATCGATGAGGAAAAGAGATTCATTGTGGGGCCTGTTCTCAAGTCGAGGGAAGAGATTGTCGGGATGGCACTGAGGGACCCGGCGCTTGTAAAGTCCATGGAGGATATGGCCTCGACCGGAAAAGAGGGTTATGGCACAATTGTTGACAGGGCCAGAAAATATCTATTTGAGATAGCCGCAGGTTATAATGACACGTATGTGGGCATTATGGATAAGATACTTACATGGTTGTGGAACAACATATATGACGGGGTGATCATAGACAAAGAGGGTCTTTCAAAGATGAGGGATATCTCGAAAAAGATGCCCTTTGTTGTAATACCCTGTCATCGCAGCCACATAGATTATCTCCTTATTCACTATGTCTTTTACTATAACAATATACAGCTCCCTTTTATCGCCGCCGGCGCCAATCTCAGCTTCTGGCCTTTGGGACACTTATTCAGAAATTTTGGGGCCTTCTTTATCAGGAGAACTATCGGAAGTAACGCTCTTTATGGAGCGGCTCTTACTAAATACATCAAGACACTCCTGGAGGAGGGTCATCCCATAGAATTCTTCATTGAAGGCGGAAGAAGCCGCACAGGCAAGATGGTTATGCCGAAATACGGGCTCCTCTCGATGATAATGCAGGCATACAGAGAGGCGAGTTTTGACAACCTGGCAATAGTCCCGATCTTTATAGGATATGACAAGGTTATAGAAGAGAAAGCCTATCTGAGGGAGCTTGGGGGCGCCGGCAAGGAAAAGGAAAAAATACTGGATCTGATAAAGAGCAGAAAGGTCCTCAGAAAACGCTACGGAAGGGTTTACATGAATGTGGGGGAACCGATGCTGCTAAAGTCGTACTTAGCTTCACACGAGATCCCCATTGAAGAGATGACTACGTCGGAAAGGCGGTCCCTGTACAGGAGAATGGGGTATGAGATTGTTAATGAAATAAACAAGGTGTCTGTTGTGTCACCCTCCTCCCTGGTAGCGGCCGGGCTTTTATGCCACTACCGGAGAGGGATATCGCATGATGACCTGATGGATATCCTGAGTGAGTTTCATGATTACCTTACCAGCAGGGGAGCGAAGTTTTCGTCCACATTTACCAACAGGGGGAAGGCGCTTAATGATGCCCTGGGAATGTTCGAATCGTCCGGCTCGATATCAAGGATGGGGCCCGAAGAGGAGGACGAGGAGGATGAGTTCGAAGAGACGATATACTCTGTGGACGAGGACAGGAGACTGAATCTCGAATATTATAAGAATAATGTACTCCATTTCTTTGTTTCTCTCTCTTTTGTGTCCATCTCGGTCCTTTCCGGCGACGGAAACAAAACCTCTCTTTCCGAAGTGATGGAAGACTACAGTTTCTTAAAGGATCTGTTCAGGCATGAATTTATATATGATAATAATGTGAATGACCTCGAAGAGGTGAAGAGGGTTGTATCGTACGCATATGCCAGGGGCATGATAATTGTCCATGAAGATGGCGGCCAGATGTCCATTGATGTGACCGGAAAGGGGAGGACGTCTCTCCAGTCGTTCGCGGGGCTCGTACAGAACTACCTTGAGTCGTACTGGATCGCGTCCAGGGGCTGCGCGTATCTGAAAAACAGGGTGCGGCAGGAAAAGGATCTTGTAAAAAAGGTGCAGAAACTTGGCGCAAAGATGTACAAAAAGGGAGAAATCTCCAAGGCGGAGGCCCTTTCCCAGTCGAATTACAAGAACGCGCTGAAGTTTCTTATGGACTGTGGGGCGATATCAGTGTCCGAGAGTAAGGGCGATAAGGGCGCAAAATTCCTTTCTCTGGACGACAGAGGCCTGCTGGAATCTCTCAGGCGCAGGCTGTTCAAGTTTATGATGTAGCGATATCAACTTCGAGTTTCGGCGAGACCCCTGATTTTCCTCTCCTATCCTTTGCGTATACTATAAAAAACGTTTTTTCCTCTGTATACCGACTGGTCTCCCAGTTCTTCCTCTATCCTGATGAGCTGGTTGTACTTCGCAAGGCGTTCGCTTCTGGAAACGGAGCCGCTCTTGATCTGGCCGCAGTTCATCGCGACTGCGAGATCGGCCATGAATGTGTCTTCCGTCTCGCCCGACCTGTGGGATACAACGGTAGTGTATCCCGCTTCCGTTGCCCGTTCAATGGTTTCCAGGGTTTCTGTCAGGGTGCCTATCTGGTTGAGTTTGATCAGGATGGAGTTGGCCACCCCTAAGGAGATGCCCTTCTCAAGTCTTTTCCTGTTTGTGACGAAGATGTCGTCTCCCACGATCTGGATATTTGCACCCAGCTTGTCCGTCATCATCTTCCACCCTTCCCAGTCATCTTCCGCCAGGCCATCTTCGATAGATATTATCGGATACCTTTCAACCAGGTCGCTATAAAAAGCGACAAGCTCTTCGGATGTTTTGTCCGGTTTTTTCTCCGCGGCAAGCGTATATTTCCCGTCCAGGTAGAATGAGTTTGCGGCAGAGTCGAGGGCGATGAATATATCACTGCCCGGCGAATACCCGCTTTTCTCAATGGCCTTCATGATAAGTGAGAGGGCCTCTTCGTTGGATTTCAGATTTGGAGCGAATCCTCCCTCGTCTCCCACTGCCGTGCTGTAACCCTTTTCCTGTAGAACAGCCTTGAGATTATGAAAGATCTCGCTGCACATCCTGATACCCTCTCTGAAATCGGGGGCGCCTGCAGGCATAATCATGAATTCCTGTATATCCACGTTGTTATCGGCGTGCTGTCCGCCGTTCAGGATGTTAGTCATGGGGACAGGCATGTCTTTGGCGGAAACTCCCCCGATATATCTGTAAAGGGGGAGCCCTGTCGCCTCTGCGGCCGCCCTTGCGCAGGCTAACGACACACTCAGTATGGCGTTGGTGCCGAGGGAACTTCTGTTGTCCGTTCCGTCCAGCTCAAGCATGGTGTGATCTATTTCCCTCTGAAAGAGGCAATCCATGCCGATTATCTCGGGTCCTATCTTGTAGATTACATTTTCGACGGCTTTTTCCACACCCTTTCCCAGATATCTTTCCCTGTCGTTGTCCCTGAGTTCCAGCATCTCGTGTTCTCCCGTTGATGCGCCCGATGGAACAGATGCCCTTCCCAGTATTTCCGAACTGAGGGTTACTTCCGCCTCCACGGTCGGGGTTCCCCTTGAATCAAGTATCTCTCTTGCATATACATCGATAATCTCCGTCATGACTTTTCTCCTGTTTAATGATTTCACGAAAGACAGGGGACACCCCTTCTTTCCATTCTTTATTATACTTATGTGAAGGGATTTTCAAGATAAGAAATGCCTGAAATACGGCATGTGGGTTCGCAGGATAATCAGGCATGTTTTTCAGGCGGTTCTTGTGTCCGGCAATCTGACCGGGACAGATTGCCGGACACCGAATTTCAATTGATTCCTCTGATCTGATCTGCCATCGATAGCGAGAATTTGTCTATCTTTGAGGAAACCCCTGATGTGATTCGCTTGGATGCCTCTTTTGATTCTTCTATCTTTCTTTTTGACTCTTCTTCAGCCTCGGAGACAATCCTGTCACGCTCGCTTTCGACTTCATCCATGAATATCTCCGATGACAGGATCTCTCTGGCCTTCTTGCCGGCATCCTCAAGGATACCTCTTGCGTCCGCCCTAGCCTTCTCTATCAGTCTTTCGGCTTCGTCTTCTATCTCTCTTATCGTTTCACGTATTTCTGCCGGCATAGCAGCCTCCTTACTATTTCTCGAATTCGCCGTACTTTTTGGTGACTATATAAATACCATGATCGAATATGCGTATCGTCTTGTTTATCGTTTCAACCGCCTGCTGGTGATCCATGGCACTGAGGAAGGGAGCCTGGAAATCGGCGTAGAGCCACATATGCCTCCTCATCATGATGAGACCGTAGAGGGTTTCATGCAGTGGCAGGCCGTTTTTGTAGCTGCCTTCAGCGTATTCTGAAAAATACTCACGCACCTCGGTGTAGGGCTTTTCGCTGAAGTACATCTTTATCAGGTTTTTGTAGAAATAAACTGCCCTCTTGTTACATTCATCAAACGGTATATTATTGAATGACGGTGTCCGGGGATTCTGTCTCACGGCGTTGCACCACTGATACGCGATTTCTTCTTTGTGATTTTTCAGAACGTTGATCAGTCTGTCTGCGAATACTTTCATAATGAGCCTCCTTATGTTAAGTTTTTACCATATCTCTCATGTGGTGAAGACATACTGTGTGGTTGTCTTCAACACTTTTCTCAGCACGTTTAACTGTGGTCTGAATATAGTTGTTATATCCGATGTGCAGGCTATGGGCATCTCCAGGATTTTTGAAAATACCTTTGCTTCGGTTCCAGTTTTGGATCTTACGGTCATGCCTCCTTCGACAGATCCTACCTCTATGATAATCGGCAACAGCAACGTTCGCTGCTCATTATTGTTTAACATTCCCGCCAGATGCTCAAGTTCTTTCTTTTTAAAGAAGTGTGTGTTTCCATCTCCGCATTCCACATGGGGGTGTTTTTCCTCCAGAAGTTCGCTTAGTGTTTTTCGCTTCCGAGGCAGATGGGCGTTCAGCGTCTTCAGGTCATCTTTCAGACAGTTTTCAAATGTCCCGTCCGGAGCCGGATTATCAATACGCATATGCCTCTCTCTGTTCAATCAACAGCTTGACATACTTGAGCCGGGCAATTTCTTCGCGATCACGCTCCTCGAACTTCATTGTCAGGTATTTTATGGTAGCATCAAGCCCGGGGATTACAATATGTTCCAGCGCGTTGTTTATTCTCTTTACCTTGTTTATCTCCGCGCCCAGAAGTTCCAGGGAATTCTGAAGTTCAGCCAGTTCTATTATGGCCTTCAGGCATTTTCGTGAGAGGGTGACGCTGTTGTCTATCAATGAGGATGTGTCGGCCGTGTTCCTTACGGAAAAGCTCAATGCATCCATCTCTTCCGTTTCAAAAACGGGTAGTCTTACCCCTGCTACATTTCTTGTGATAGTGTTTATCTTAAATGCCATTTCGGATGCGAGGAGTTCCTTTTCCAGGAACGCGTATCCATGGTATCCCGTGGTGACGGATAACGCTTTGTAGGCTTCCTTGAAATCTGCAAGCAGTTTCTCTTTGGCGGAAGCGCATTCCTTGACGGTCTGGAGGAATTCCATGATGAGTATAGAAAGTCTGTCCTTGACGATCTTCTGGATCCTCGTGGCGAGTCTCATGCGGCGCTTCAGGCGCGCAAGCTCGATCTTGGTTGGCCGTGTTACCTGTACCTTTGTTGACATGGCATCTCTCTTGTCTACCGGGGCTCCTCTCCGATGCTGCCTTTCGGAGCCTTCGGGAGGTATTTCTTTATGTATTCCTCCTGGATGAGCTTGAGGTCTTCTGTGGGGAGCATGGAGAAGATGTTCCACGCCCGCCCGAGCGTTTCTTCAACGGTTCTCCTCTCCTTTTCGCCCTGTGATATGAATTCCTCTTCAAATCTGTCCGAAGCGGAGAGGTACATCCTGTCTCGGTCGCTCAGCGCCTCGGAGCCGATGACGGTGGATATCTCTCTCAGATAGTTTCCCTCCGCGTAAACGGCATATGACTGCATGAACACGTTGTTATGGTCTTCCCTTGTATTCCCCTCGCCGATTCCCTCCTTCATCATCCTTGAAAGAGAGAGGAATACATCTATGGGCGGATATATCCTTTTTCTTTCCAGCGCCCTCGACAGGACAATCTGCCCCTCGGTTATGTATCCCGTAAGATCGGCTATCGGATGCGTGATGTCATCATCGGGCATCGTCAGGATTGGAATAATGGTCACGGACCCCTCCTTGCCGCTTATTCTTCCGGCCCTTTCATACAGGGAAGCGAGGTCCGTGTACATGTATCCCGGATAACCTCTCCTGCTTGGTATCTCGCCTCTCATGGCGGCAAGTTCGCGGAGCGCGTCGCAGTAGTTTGTGATGTCCGTGAGTATGACCAGAACATGCATGTCGTGTTCCCATGCCAGGTATTCCGCTGCCGTCAGCGCCAGACGGGGTGTTGACAATCTCTCAATAACAGGTGATGACGCCGTATTGATAAATGCGACGGTGCGGCTGAGCGCGCCGGTCTCTTCCAGATTAGAGATAAAATAACCTGCATCGTCATAGCTTACACCGATTGCGCCGAAGACAATCGCGAACTCTTCCGATTTTCCCTTCAGTGACGCCTGTCTCAGTATTTGTGCGGCGATCTTGTTGTGTGGCAGACCCGACCCGCTGAAGATTGGCAGTTTCTGTCCACGCACCAGGACATTGAGGCCGTCTATCGCGGAGATTCCGGTCTCGATAAATTCCGCCGGAGGCATACGAGACGCCGGATTTGCCGGCACGCCGTTTATGTCCAGGTAGGTGTCCGCTACGATAGGGGGGCCGCCATCTATGGGATTGCCGCTCCCGTCGAAGATTCTCCCCATGATGTCTCCCGATACGGGAAGCTTCAGAGTTTCCCCCTTGTATCTCACTCTGCTGTTCAGCAGATCAACTTCGCTGACGCCTCCGAACACCTGGACTACGGTGGTCACCTTTCCGACTTCTATCACCTGGCCAATTCTTGTCTCACCTGTGCCAAGTTGGACATCCACGATTTCATTGTATCTGATGCCGGGAATGCTCTCAATGACAAGGAGCGATCTCCTTGCGGTACTGATCGCCTTTGTCTGCCTCGTAAACAGCTGCAGGGAATCCATTGCGCGCCTCCTTAAACAAAAGGATTCTTGTCTATATCAGACCATAATTGTTTCATGTAATCATCGAATTCTTCGTTCGGTATATCTTTCATTCTTGAAATAAGCGGCAGTATCTTTGAAGAAGATATTTCACTTACCAGCGTGCCCAATTCGGTCGCCTCCTCCGCGAGACTGTAAAACTTCATGATAGTGCTGAGCATCATGTGCGCCCTCTTTGGTTCCGTGTAAGTGTCAACGGGATGATATGCGCTCTGCATCAGAAAGTCTTCCCTGATCATGCGCGCCGCGAGAAGCACCAGTTTATCGTCTTCGGGCAACGCCTCGGGTCCGACAAGGCGGACGATTTCCTCCAGTTCCGCTTCGCGCTGGAGGGTTATGAGGGCCTTGTCCCTTATTTCATTGTAATCGGGGCTGATCCTGTTCCACCATTTGTCCACCGAATCGGCATAGAGGCTATAGCTCTGGAGCCAGTTTATGGTGGGAAAGTGTCTTTTGTTGGCGAGGGCTACATCCAGTGAGTATAGTACATCAATTATTCTGAGGGTTGCCTGGGTTACCGGTTCACTGAAATCCGCACCCGGAGGACTTACGGAACCGATCACCGTGGCAGATCCCATTCTTTCCGGCTTTCCGATGCACTCGACCCTCCCGGATCTCTCGTAGAAGGCCGAGAGTCTTGAGCCCAGGTAGGTGGGGAATCCCTCTTCACCCGGTGTTTCTTCCAGCCTCGCGCCGATTTCTCTCATTGCCTCGGCCCATCTGGATGTTGAATCGGCCACAAGGAGGACGTCATATCCCATATCCCTGAAATATTCGGCCATGGTAATGCCGATAAAAATACTTATCTCTCTTGCTACAACGGGCATATTTGATGTGTTGGCGATAAATATCTCCTTTTCCTGCAGAAGCCGGTCGGTCGCAGGGTCTCTCAGCTTTTTGAAGCTGTGAAGAACGTCCGCCATTTCGTTTCCTCGTTCGCCGCAGCCGACATAGATGTTTAGCTGGGTCTGGGACCACCTGGCCATCTGTTGCAGGGTGACGGTCTTGCCGGTGCCGAAGCCTCCCGGTATAGCTGCCTTTCCACCCAGCGCCAGGGGGAACAGATAATCGATAATCCTTGTACCGGTTACGAGCAGGTCTTCAGGGTCAAATCTCTGTTTGTATATACGGGGTTTTCTCGCCGGCCATTTCTGCATGAGTGTCAGAGGTTTTTCAGTGCCTTCATGCTCCAGCGATGCGACGGTTTCTTCTATGGTAAACTCCCCTTCCGATATCTCCAGGATGGTACCCTGAGTTCCTATAGGCACCATTATTCTGTGCTCTATAAGACCCGTCTCCGGAACGCTTCCGATGATATCGCCCTCCTGTACCATGTCGCCGGCTTTGACGGAGGGGGTGAAATGCCATTTCTTTTTCCGGTCAAGAGCATCTGTTCGAACACCGCGCACAAGAAAATCGCCGATGTCGTCCATCATGGTGACAAGAGACCTCTGAACGCCGTCATAGATGTTTCCGACAAGCCCGGGTCCAAGTTCCACCATGAGGATTTCGCCTGTTCCCGTCACCGGTTCGCCGACTCTGAGCCCGACGGTGTCCTCGTATACCTGAATGACGGCTTTATCGTTCTCAAGACCGATGATTTCTCCTTGAAGTCGTCCATCACCTACATCGACAACTTCGTATACCTGGGATCCTCTCATGTCTTCGGCGATTACAACTGGCCCAGAAATTTTCCATATCTTACCCATAGATCATGCCTCACTTTGGTAGTATATTTTGTCAACAATACATCCAGACAGGCTCATCCTCAGATATCTACGTTGAATCCTATAAGTTTCTTTGTGTACGTTTTGTAATATCCCCTTACATCCCGTTCCTCTGTCTTAAATCCTGAAGGAATCTCTATTACAATTGCCGTCCTTTTTTTACTTTCCCTTATGTACTTCAGCGTATCTGCCGCGCCACCGGTCCATTCTTCCGGTATCATTATTATTCCCACAGAACTGTCATCCGAGAGATCCATAAGGGCCTCCCGGACCTTTTCATTGATGTTTTCCTCATTTTCTTCTATCATCCGACACTTCTCAACGCCGGCAAGCCTCACCAGCGCCGTCTGATCCCTGGTTCCTATTATGGCTATGTCTATCTTTTCAGGTTTTGTCATGCCGCAATTACCAGATCCTGTATTTCTGCTGCCGGTATCCCGTCTGAGAGCATCTTGAAGGTCAGTCTCAGGTTCCTTATCTCCAGTTCCTTGAGCAACAAATACCATAACATGTTGGAAGAAGATAACACCCTGGGGGAGAGCAGGTCCTTCAACAGCCTGAATTTGTGTTTTTCCGTTATCTTATCTGATGCCGTGATCTTTCCGTCCCTTTCGTAGCTTTTGGATACATCCTGAGCCATCATATGGTATCCCGTGTTTTCCAGCCTTCCTGTTATCTCCGTCATCTTCAATGTCAGCAATTCTCTTATGGTGTTTTCCGGAAGCATACGCCCACCGCTGAGCACTTGAACGCCTGTCGCAGGATAACCGCCTCCAAGGGACAGCCGAAAGACAGTCTGCAGATTTGCCAAATCAATAATGATTCTGAAGGTCTTCACAAGCAGATCTCCGTCATCCATGTCTTTGAAGGCCTCCAGTAGTTTCTGATGATGAATGTTCTGCAGCCTGATCTCTCCCTCGGATACAGCCTGCCGGTCTTTTTCCTTGATATCCATTATAAGCCGCCCGTAGTCGCCAAGATCGCATCTTGCAAGGATCCCAGATATTTCCTCTCTCTCCCGTGCCGCAGACATCTCTTTCAGATATCCCCTGTTATGGATAGCTCCAAGAGGCACCATGGAGGACAGCTCTCTTCGTGAGAGTATTCTGAGCGCTATCCTGATATTCAGGACATCATACTTTTCAACGTACAGACTCGCCATGCGCAACATATCGGGAGGCGTCTTAAATCTTTCAAGACGTTTCAGGCATTCGTCCATGTATATCCACAGATACTCATCGGCGTCGTCGAAGGTCTTTATCGGCTGGTCCAGCAGATATTCCCCGATATCTGTATCCCTGATGATTTCCAGGGCATCCTGCATGTTTGCGGATCTCTGCACTATTTCACCGATATGCCCGGAAGTTATACCCCGAGCCTCTTCACCTTTGAGATAGGCCGATATGAATGCATAACGCGCGCTTATCAGGTTCACTGTTCACCGGCCCCAAAAAGTTCTCTGCCCAGTTTCGGCAGGATCTTCGGCATAAGCATCTTAAGCCTGATGTCAAATGTGTTGTCAATGCTTACCATGCCGTCCATTGACTCTGCCATAACGCCTCCCAGGCAGTCGAATTCGCTGACCTCTGCTATCTGTTTTTTCAGGCCGTCATCCTCCCCTACGACCTTGCGGACGACAGCGATATCCTTTTGAGACACGAGTAGCTTCAGTTTATCTTTTGTTTCAAAGGCGGTCACTGTCTCCCTGATGAGATGGGCGAATACCCTTTCGTCCGTTGTTTTTCCGGACAGATCTTCTTTTGCCCTTTTCATAATCTCGTTGATGACGGCGTCTTTTTCTTTTAATATTTCCTGCCGTGCCTTGAGAGAGGATTTTGCCAGTATTCTCGATGCCTCGCGCCTGGCCTCCGATATGATCCGCTTTTTTTCCTCTTCAAACCGCTTTTCCTTTTGCTTTTTCGCGTCTGCCATCAGGCCTTTGGCCTTCGCTCTGGCGCTGACTGTGATTTCTTCCGCCTCCCTTTGCGCCTTCTCGAGGATAGCAGCCCTTATCTTGCCGGTTTCCATAATATTCACCCTCTTACATGAGTTTCAATATGCTGAGCGCCATGATGGTAAACACCAGGCCGAGTACGCCTATGAGTTCTACAAATACGGCGAGCATCATCGAAGCTGTCAATATCCTCCCCTTTGTCTTCGGAAGGAGCGCTATACCCGAAGCGCAAACCGATCCCTGAAATACCGCGGAAAACAACTCGGCGAATCCGGCCATAATGCCAATGCCCAGCACCGCGAGTCCTGCTCCGACCCCTGCGGCCGCAATCTTTGGCAGAACCACGGTGAGGATTATGATCAGTATAATCAATCCGTAGAAGCTCTGTGTCATTGGAAGGGATGCCAGGACTATAACGTTCCTCAACTGCCCCGGTTCCTCGGACAGGGTGGCTACCCCGGAGGAAGCGGCATTGGCAATTCCTACGGCCGATCCTGCAAGACCCCCCGCGAGCGCCATAGCGCCACCAAATGTAGCCAAGGCTTGTATTTCAGTCATTTTTTCACCTCTCTTTAAAATTTTTTGCCTACTATTGTTTCTCTCCTGACTCTAAGATGAAACGGGTTATATTCTCTTCCACCCCCTTCATAAAACTTCAACAGAAATTCCACAAAGCAAAGCCTGAGAGAGTGTATGAAAGCGGCCAGACTGCTGAGAAACAGATTGAATACATGGAAAATAATCAGCATTACCATCCCTATGGCAAATGCCAGGATGGTTCCCAGCATGCCGGGCATGGCGGACGATATCGCGGATGAGACCCAGTTGGAGAGCAGGTTGAAGGAGGAAGCGAGATAAAAGGTGGCAAGTCCGACCCCGGCCAGCCTGGAATATGACATGATGTCACCCAGTATGCCTGTAAGGTCAAATATCCAGAATACGCTTCCCAGGGCGCCCATCTGCATAAAAGCGCCGATGACGATGAACACCAGACCCACCATCATGGGATAGGCGAAAACACTGTATGCCGAGGCCGCCAGCGGAATCAGTTCGATGTTCAGCATGACTTTGAATATGTAAGGGATGCCGAATATCTCGACGAGAAACAGTCCTGTCTTGCTGACAATCATTCCCCGATCCCCTTCCTTTACTCCCTTTATGAGTCCGAGAATGTGAGCCATATTCACATGTATCAGGCCTATTATCAGTGAAATAGTGATAAAAGATATGGGATCTGAAAGTTGAGTCTGAACCCATTTCACCAGGGCGATTGATTGTATGTCGATACCAAAATACATATCCAGGAAATCCCCCAGATATGTTCCTGAAAGTATGCCGAAGATGAGGGCAACACCCCCGCTTATGTACAATACCTTTCGGAACAGATCGACCCCTTCGGTGGAGGGGTCGTCAACGAGTTTGTCAAGGACAAACCTGGCCAGGATCAGCAGACCCGCGGCGTAGATAACATCACAGAGCATGAGACCAAAAAAGAAGGCAAAAAAGTAGGCCACACTTGGTGTCGGATCCCACCCGCCATATTTAGGCAGACTGAAGAGACTTACAATTACCTCGAACGGGCGAATGGCGGCCGGGTTTTGTAATCTTGTCGGTGGTTCGTCAGAAGGCCCCGGCTGACTTGAATCGACAAACGCATTGTCAAAGGATTTGTCTATCTGTGATACTATAAAATCCGCCTTGCTCCGGGGAACCCAGCCTTCAGTCAGAGAGACATATCGGGTTTCAGCTGTCTGCTCGATAGCGGAAAGCATTTCATCTTCCATGGAGATGGTTTCTCTGTAAAGCGCGATCCGCTCCAGGTTTTCTGATGTAATCGTTTCTATTTCCCTTTCCAGTCCGGTGACCTCTTCCCCTTTTTTTCTGATTATATCATCCTTCTTCGCGGCAAATTCTCTTAAGGTGAACTCTTCGTCAGGTATCTCAAGAGGCAGCGCCCCGAGATCTCTCGCCAGTGTCTCCACTATATTTTGACTGGTGGTTCTGGCAATAGTATAGATTACCGTTTCATCTTCTGAAGAGGCGTTTATATGTTGAAGAAGGTGTTGGCTGGCTTTTTTTAGAAATATCTTGCAGGTTTCCACCGGGAATACGAATACCCTGGCTGACAGGTAACTCCCGGAATAGTTCAAGTCTTTCAGTGAGAGGTTTATCTCATGTGACAGAATATCCAGATATCTGCCCAGACCTTCCATATTGGAGATATCGGCTTCCAGCCTTGTCGCATCTTCACGAAGGCGGGTGCATTTGTCACGCACCCCGCCGGTCTGGTGTAATATCTTGTCCAGGGGTTGGGCTTCCGCGTCTTCCGGTATGAATATTCTGTGTTCTCCCTTTACATGCGACAGGATGTCATTGATATTGGCAGAGATTTTCCTTATGAGATTTCTTTTTTCGTCTATTGCTGTTCTGTCGGTGAGGTCTAATTCCCGGGGTTCTTCTATGTGGAGGACGCCCATCTCCTGCAAACGCTCCAAGGTTTCTGTGGAAGAATCCTTCGCAGTTACTACCCTGATTTTAAGCATTGCCTCAGGCGTATTTATAATTAGCGGTATCATCCAGTAAGCCCCTCCCGTTCAAAAGCAATCGCTGACGAAGTTAAAGGCACACCTTTACATTGAAGGTACGTTCAGTTATTTAACAGACTCCCAGATTCTTTCGGGGTGGGTTTATTGATTGGCGGCTAGTTCCTCCCTTTACTGATATTTTTAGTTAAATAATACTTGCCAAATTTTGGCAAAAACTCTTGTTAGATAGTTTAAAAGGAAAATATCACGGATGTCAAGATTTTTTTTATTTTTATCGCCAGCCTGTTATTACAGTATAATCGCTAAAGATATTTCCTGTTTGCGTGAGATTTGATTTTCGTGATAGGGTGACACAATACAAATTACACGGTCCGTTGGTGTCCATTTTTTTAAGGAATGTCCCGGGGAGAAGAACTTTTGTCAAGGGAAAAAGGTACAAAGCTTTATCTGCATCTCAAAAAGTGGCTGGAAAAGGCCGTTGTGGATTATAACATGATAAAAGAGGGTGATCGCGTGCTGGTCGGTGTCTCGGGTGGCTTGGACAGCCTTGTGCTTCTCGACCTCCTCAACACCCCCATGGTGTTTCTCCCGCGATTTTCGATCCTGGCGGTTAATATAGACATGGGGTTTGATGAAGAATACCGGGGGTACAACCGGCTGGAACAGTGTCTGAGGGGAAATGGGTATGAATATATCATGGAAAAGACCGATATAGGCCCCCTGGCGCACAGCGATTACAACAAAAAGAACCCCTGCTTTCTCTGCTCGAGGATGAGGAGGAAGAGGATATTCGAGATAGCGAATGAAAACGGGTGCAATAAGATAGCCTTCGCGCACCACAAGGACGACATCATAGAGACATTGCTGATCAACATCTTCTACGGCCGGGAGATCAGCACGATGATGCCGGACCAGTCGGTATTCGGGGGGAAGTTTCACCTTATCCGTCCTCTTGCGTACATCAGGGAGCCCCTGATCAAGAAGTACGCGAGAGAGAAAGATCTGCCCGTGATAGAAAACCGGTGCCCCACAAGTAACACCTCCCGGAGGATGTATATCAAGAGACTTCTGGATGATATGGAAAAGGATAATAAGGATGTGCGCGAGAATATCTTCAAGGCGATGAGTCATGTGAAGATGGATTATCTTCCGGGACATGAGGTGAACGATTGCGCTTTATGTGAAATATCCGCGAAGTGATAAAAGAGTGGCATAATGGCAAAAAAGAATAAAACCGCTGAAAAGATTATATGTCAGAACAAGCTGGCGCGGCGCAACTACTTCATCGATGATACCTATGAGGCGGGGATTGTCCTTGCCGGGACTGAAGTGAAGGCGCTCCGCGAAGGCAGGGGGAATATGAAGGACAGCTACGCGCAGGTGAAGAACGGGGAGGTGTTCGTCTATGATATGCACATAAGCCCCTATTCCCACGGCAACCGCTCCAATCACATTGCGCTGAGGGTCCGCAAGCTGCTCCTGCACAAACGAGAGATAAAGAAGCTCTACGGAAAGTCAAACGAGAAAGGTCTGACCCTCATTCCCCTGAAGATGTATTTCAAAAACGGAAAGGTGAAGCTGGAGATCGGTGTCGGAAAGGGCAAGAAACTGTACGACAAGAGGGAGGATATCAAAAGAAGGGACGACATGCGAGATGCGCAGAGGGATATGAGCGCGCGGAACAGGAGCTGGTGACCTTCCCGTTCTACTTTCCCCCCGCCAGTCCTACCCCTGATCCACCGTCAAAAAAATTAAAAAACCTCGTTGATCCTGTAATAACAGGGTGATAGAGTAGTTTTGAACAACAAAGACTATCATCAACGAGGTGAAGTTATTATGGCACAAGGAGTTCTTCCATTCAAGTATGAGGCGGAGAAAAATGATACAGGGATGACATCCCAGTTGTTCTGTCTTGACAATGGGAATAGGTTTAGTTACGTTGCCGTAATGTAATATTTTAAGGCAACGCAAATAGAAAAAGGGGGAAGTAACGAATGAATCTTGCAGGATTGATTGATAGCAACGCGAGGAAGAGCCCTGACAAAGATTGTCTCAGGGCCCAGGGGAAAGGCTACTCCTACCAAACTGTCAAGGAATTGGCCGAGAAAGCGGCCGGGCTGTTCCAGGGTTGGGGTATTAAGAAGGGTGACAAGGTAGCAATCATGAGCCAGAATACCCCAGGCTTTGTTATCGCGTTTTTCGGTATCGCGAAAGCAGGAGCAACGGTGGTTCCTATTAACCACAAACTGATGCCGCCAGAGGTGGATTATATCCTTGAACACAGCGAATCCAAGATCTTTCTTTTCGATGGGTCTCTTGCAGAAGGAGCTGCCAAGTTGTCTAATAAGATACGGATGATAGCTATGGACAGCCCTGCAGAAGGGTTTGAGCAGTTTGAGCCTCTGCTTGACACTGCTCCTTCTTTCTCCCCAGTAGAGATTTCTGATGATGACCTGGCTGAAATACTTTATACATCCGGCACCACAGGTAAGCCAAAGGGCTGTATGCACACTCACCGTGGCGTGATAATGGCAGGTATCACGCTGGCAATGGGTTGCAAATTTGATGAGAGTGATCGCATTATGATGGCAATGCCCCTCTGGCACTCTTCCCCACTTAACAACTGGTTTATAGGCATTCAATACATCGGTGGGACCATGGTCATGATCAGAGAATATCATCCTTTATATTTTCTCCAGACCATTCAGGAAGAAAAGTGCACCGCCTTTTTCGGCGCACCCATCGCATTTACCATGCCTG
>JAFDAS010000266.1 GCA_019313695.1 Deltaproteobacteria bacterium | reverse complement strand
ATTACGCTAATATTCATGGTTCTACACTTGAAGGATGTTTCTTAGGACCTTTTGCAACAGTTGATCTGATGAATCTTCATTCATGCATTATTGGTGAATTTTCATATGTTCAGGTGGGTGAACTTTTCCAGACGATTGTTGATCCGGGAACAATATTGATCAAAAATCCTAGCTTTAGTTTCAAGTATAAATTTGAAAAAAAGATTCTGGAGCAATATATTGGTGTAAACGAATCATATCAACCGCGTGGAATTATATACGATTTTGTAAAAGAAAAAGAAAGCGATTATGAATCACTTTTTGATGTTGTAAATATAATACCTGTAGAAGCTCCTTCTAGTTCTGCTGTTAGCAGGTATGCTGTTGTTAAAGGAAAAACCAGTATTGGTGAAAATGTTCTAGTATCTCAACATGCATTTTTAGAAAATGCCGATATGGGCAAAGGATCTAATGCTCAAGAAAATACATATATAATTAATTCACGTTTAGCCGGTTTTAATATTACAGCACATGGTGGCAAAATTATCAATGCGGAAATAGGTCTTGAAACATTTGTTGGCTTTAATTGTTTTTTAAATGGTAAAACAACTGCAAGACTGATAATCGGTGATAATTGTATTGTCATGCCTCATACAATAATTGATTCAACTGAACCGGTTGAAATACCGGATGATCATCTTATATGGGGTTATATCGGATCTCAAAATGATCTTGATAGTCACAGTATTAGCCTTGATGATCTTTCAGATTCCCGAGATACGATAACTATTGGTAAAATGACTTTTATTGGAAAAGGTTCTGTTTTTATTGGTACTTTTAAAAAAAGAATTAATCATATTCTACATGCTAATGGTGCATTTTTTAAAGACGATAAGAACCGTGGTCATGCACAGGACGATCAAGTTATTTCATTTAATACAATTCAACCATATAGAACAGGTGCTAATAAAGGAATCTATCCATCAATCAGAATTGAACCATAAAAAGTCAAATTAACACCCCAGAGGAGGTGGCTTGCTTACATTAGTCCTCAAAGGTACCCTGACATAATGCTAAGTGCCTAAAATGCCTAAAGTGAGCTAAAGTGCCTAAAGTTGTTGTACGCCTTCGGCGTGCTGATTGATAACCAAAGCCAGAAGGATTTTCAATCACTCTCTGAGACCTTTGCAAAACGCCCCCTTTTGCCCAAATAGCGCTAAAGGTTAGCGCTGATTCGTGCCGGCGTCAGACTCAAATTTTAAGCCTCGAAATACTCAATGTATTCCTGCATTTAAAATTTTCGCCTTCCTTGAACTTGAACAAAATTGAACATTTTTCAAAGGTCTCTCTCTTGCCAGTACGTTGGGGGCATAGAGAAACCCAAGCTCTACGAGCCGGAGGCAGGCATGCAGGTATAAAATGGCAGGATTCCTTAACTTTAGGCATTTTAGGCACTTTAGCTCACTTTAGGCACTCTTAAATAATTTTGGAATGTATACAACTCATATAGGGGGTTTTGAACTTCGTTCATATTTTATGTTATATTTTTGAAGTTTGTATCTTAAAGTTCTTGGACTTATGCGTAGTATTTTTGCTGTTTTTTCCTTGTCGCCGGCAACGCGGTGTAATGTTTCCAAAATGGCTTTTTTTTCAGCCTCACTTCTGATTTCCTCAAGATCTTTTATACGGTGGGGGTCTTTAAAATGCCATAAAAAATCAGAGGGAAGATGTTTTACACTTATCGTATCGTTATCGTTGAGAATAAATACTCTTTCTAAAAGATTTTTCAATTCCCTTACATTGCCTGGCCAGTCATAACGACAGAAAAGGTCAATGACTTCCGGCTTAACCTCTGGTTTTTGTTTTTTAAAATTAGTTACTGATTGATCCAGAAAGTGGTCAACCATTTTGGGGATAACGTTTTTCCTGTCTCTTAAGGGCGGTATATATATGGGAACTACATGAAGCCTGTAAAATAAGTCTTCTCGGAATAATCCTTTTTTGACCTCGTTTTTCAGGTCTTTATTTGTTGCCGATATAATACGGACGTCTACTTCAAGTATTTCATTTCCTCCAATTCGGTGAAAGCAGAAATCTTCTAAAACACGCAAAAAATCAATCTGATTTTCAAGAGGAAGATCAGAAACCTCGTCAAGGAAAAGGGTCCCTTTATCAGCCATCTCAAAGCAGCCTTTTTCCTGACTAATGGCACCGGTAAAGGCTCCTTTTTCATGTCCAAACAACTTGTCTTCGAACATAAGGCCTGAAAGAATACCGGAGTTCACCGGTACAAAGGGATTTTCAGCTCTGGGACTTTGCAGATGAATGATTTTGGAAACCAGTTCCTTGCCGGTACCGCTTTCACCTGTAATAAGTACATTAATATCATATTTGGCCACTTGATTTACGACTTGCATAATGTTGTGCATCGCATCTGCGCCCAGGATGAACTCCTGCATGATTGATTTTTGGAGGTGCTTTATATAGGAAGATTGCAGTTTCATAAGCTTTTGCGGCTTTTCATATCTTTTAACCTGAATATATACTGGTGTCAAACAGATTCAGAATGGAAACGGCAAACTTTTTTCTTTTTTGGCATAAACTTGCCAAAACTTATATATCAAGAAGCTGTATGCAAACCGCTTATAGAAAATAAATAATAAGAATATCATGTAATTATGTCAAGAAAAGATGATTCTTTGCCAGTTGGTATAAACCTTGCTCTAAGATATTGTATGTATTCAAAAAAAATAGTTAAAAACTATATGCATCCTCTTGATAAATATTGTTACATTGATGAGGATGACAGTATACATAAAGCTCTTGTCCTTATGGATGAAATAAGGAAAGAGAGTAACCCCCAATGCCTGGTTGTATTGGGAGCAGGTCCATCTGAAGGGGAAATAATAAAGGGCTTTGTGACTCCTTCAGAACTTGTTTTCGGATTGTTATCCCACTTTTTAAAAGGGGTTCAAAGAAGTGGTCCGATTTTTTGGGAAGGACAGTTTGAAACAGAATGTCTTGAAGGAGTGAAAAAACGTGTAGAGGAGATAATGCTTCCTATTAAGACTTATGTTAGAGGAAGCGAAATGCTT
>JAFDAS010000265.1 GCA_019313695.1 Deltaproteobacteria bacterium | reverse complement strand
TGGCAATGTGCCGGCAGGTTTTCAACAGCTCCGTGTATTTAAGGAGGCCCTGAACTGTTTGCCCGAGCAGGTAAAGACAGTCAGATTACGTTCAGACACAGCCGGTTATCAGCACAATTTAATGAGATATTGTGCAAAAGGGAAAAACAGTCGTTTTGGAGTGATAGAATTTGCCATAGGGTGTGATGTAACAAAGGAATTCAAGGAAGCTGTAGCCCATGTTGAAGAGTCGGAATGGAGCCCGATATATAAGACCGCATACGGCGAGAAGTACGCAACCGGAACAGAATGGGCGGAAATTTGCTATGTTCCCAATGCGATTGGTCACAGCAAGAAAGACCCCGTATACAGATATCTGGCGAAGCGTGAAGTCCTGGATGAGCAACAGACACTGCCGGGCATGGACACTCAGATAGAGCTTCCCTTCCCGACGATGGACATCGATGACCGCAGATACAAAGTGTTTGGCATGGTTACAAACATGGATTGGGAAGGTGAAAGACTGATACACTGGCTGCATGAAAGATGCGGTAAGAGCGAAGAAGCCCATGCAGTAATGAAAGATGATCTGGCCGGAGGCAAGCTTCCATCAGACGATTATGGGAGCTTCCTGGGTATCAAAGAGAATGAAAGCAGTCAGGTTTTCCTTTATTAATCTTCCGGGACGTGTGGTAACACGTTCTCGCAGTTTGATAATCCGGTTAACCAGAAACAATCCGGCGATGGAGTTGTTGATCAATGCCCGCGAGAAGATTGCAATGCTTCAGCCTGTTCCTACTGGATAGGCTGAAAAGCAGGAAAAAAGAAAGCGAAATTGTTTATCAAGGGAGAGGTGCGTCTAAAAATGGTTAATCAGCAATGATTCCATGAAGTTGCCGTAATATCGGGAGCATTTTCTGAAATCTTTGAGAAAAATGCTCCTTCTAACAACCAAAATATCCATATCTTTTCTTAGGCGGTGGATTTGGGTTTCCACCCCTTGTGGTGGGAATGACGGTTATGATGGTAGGAGTCAGTATTATACCGATGGCTTTTTCCAACTTTTGCGGTTCGCCCGTTGCCGGTGACGAAGTTATCTGGCAGGACATCGTGGTGGGAAGCGTGACGCTGATGGTGATAGTTGGGTGCAATCTCTGGGGAAAGGGACAGGTGAAACTTTATTGCCTGCTGATCGGTATCTTTGTCGGATGGGGGGTGGCGCTTTGCATTACTCCTTTTGATCCGGTTCAATACCGGATGATCGGCGAAGTTCCCGTGTTCGCCATTCCATTTAAGGGGCTTTCGCAGTTTCGCCTGGCCTTCGACTGGTCGCTTGCTCTGCCTTTTCTGGTAATTTCCATCTGCGGATCGCTCAAGTCGTTCGGCAACCTGTTGGCGGCGCAGAAAATCACGCGCCCGGATCTGGAAAAACCGGACATGAAACCGATTGCGGGCGGATTGATGGCCGACGGGCTCAGTACGGCCATGGCCGGTTTGATAGGAGCCGTTGCGGTTGACACTTCTTCCAGTAATGTAGGGCTTGCCGCGGCAACACGGGCAGTGAGTCGCTGGATTGGCGTCTGTATGGGCGTCATGTATATTCTTGCCGGTTGTTTCCCTGTTGTCGCGACCGCTATTGCGCTGGTTCCTTCTCCGATTATGGGGGCGGCTGTAATCTTTGCTATTTGCTTCATGATTTTGACCGGTATTAAGGAGATGCTTTCAGAACCCCTGGATCAGCGCAATATAGCTATTGCCGGTATCTCTATCTCTTTTGGGCTCAGCACGGGTTTCGTGCCCGAACTCTTTGCCCAGCTGCCTTCGTTCCTGCAGCCGCTTTTCAGCAACCCGCTGGCGGCAACTACTATTCTGGGAATTATTTTTTATCAGATCTTCCACATCGATGTAAACCTGGCAGCCTGGCTGAAAAAGGACAGATAAGGGACAGAAGGGACACTTCCCATATTAATTCAATTTCTTCTCTTGACAAACTGTCAATATAAATATGGGAAGTGTCCCTGTATTTCCAAAACAAAGGAATTTGTAAAAAGTTTCCCCCTGTGTATCCTGCATTCTCGGCAATAAATATATGCACATGCCTGTAAGATTCATATAACTTATTAATATATAAACAAATAAATGTCTTTTGTTGGTGACTTTCTCTCGTAAGGTGCATATAATGACATATGCACCTTACAGGAACAAAGCCGAAAACTAAAACACAAACCAGATGAGCTGGGTGTGATTGAATACTTCGAACATGCTGCCGGGAAACGAGGGCATTGGGGTGAGGTTACTCAAAAGCAGGCGAAGCTTTTTCAGGCATTTGAGGTTCCTTCACCTGTGCATATAAAATAACCCGAGAATGCAGGGTGTATGGTCCTAGTATAGCGTTTCATAAAAATCTTTACATATAAGACCATTTGAGGTATATTGATCTCCAAAACTACAGGAGGGGATCAATATGCCACGGAAGAGCCGGAAAGCAAAGTTAA
>JAFDAS010000066.1 GCA_019313695.1 Deltaproteobacteria bacterium | reverse complement strand
CGCCTTGCCCTTTTCCGGGTTGTCTTCCGACTTATTGTATACCTCATCCCTGTATATGAACATTATCACATCGGCATCCTGCTCGATTGCCCCCGATTCTCTCAAATCGGCAAGTTGCGGACGCTTATCCGTCCTCGATTCAACCTGCCGGTTTAACTGCGACAGGGCCACAACCGGAACGTTCAATTCCTTGGCCAGAGCCTTGAGCGAACGGCTTATCTCGGATATCTCCTGTTCCCTCGGCGCGGAAGAATCTCTGCCTTTCATCAACTGAAGGTAATCAACAATAACCAGATCAAGCCCCGATTCCGCCTTTAATCTCCTCGCCTTTGCCTTTATTTCAAGAACGGAAATAGCGGGCGTATCATCTATAAAAATGGGGGCCTCTGAAAGTCTGCCTGCTGCGGCGGTCAATTTCGGCCAGTCCATATCACCGATAAACCCCCTCCTTATGCGCTGTGAATCCACTTTTCCATCCGAAGAAAGCATGCGGAGCGCAAGTTGTTCTTTCGACATCTCCAGGGAAAATACGGCCACCGACACACCATTCTCAATCGCAGCGTTCTGAGCAATATTTATGGCAAAGGCTGTTTTGCCCATACTGGGCCGTCCCGCCACTATTATCAGGTCAGAATTCTGGAGCCCGGAGGTAATCTCGTCGACTCTTTGAAATCCGGTAGAAATGCCGGTGACAAGAGTCTTTTTCTCGTAGAGCTTTTCTATGTTTTTGAAAGTGTCTCTTACTATCTCTTTTATGGGAGAAAATGCGGGTTTTATCTTGTTTTCCGATATCTCGAACACCGCGTGTTCCGCTTCGTCAAGAACAGAGTCTATGTCGGAGCCGGCATTATAACTCTTATCCAATATATCGGTCGCTGCGCCTATCAATCCGCGCAGGATGGCTTTTTCCTTAACTATTTTTGAGTAGTAGGCTATATTAGCCGCAGAGGGCACACCGTCGACAAGAGATGTCAGATATACCTCTCCGCCCACGCCTTCAAGGTGTCTCCTGTCACGCAGTATATTGCTCAGGGTAATAAGGTCGGTTGGTTCATTCTTCTCGTAGAGCTCAAGGATTGCCGAGAATATCTTTCTATGTGCCTCGCTGTAGAAATCACTCATACCCAATATTTCCAGAACATTGTTCAGGGCATTATTCTCAAGCAGTATACCGCCAAGGATTGACTGCTCCGCATCCAGATTTTGCGGAGGCACCTTGTGGAGCGAATAATCTACGTCCTTCATTCTATACCTCACCGGCAACGACAACTTTGATATCGGCAGATATTCCGGAATGCAATTTTATCTTTACGGAAAATTCCCCAAGGCTTTTTATCGGCTCTTCAAGGAGGATATCTCTCTTATCAATCTTTATCCCCTGCTCGCGCAGGGCATCTCCTATATCCTTTGTGTTAACAGAGCCGAACAATTTATCCTGTTGCCCCACCTTTCTGGATATATTACAGGTTACACCCTCAAGCCGTTCAACCATGGACTGCGCGGCTTTTTTCTCCTTCGTGACCCTTTTCGCCGCGGTTTCCATTTCATCCTTAAGATCTTTCATGTTTTTGCTGCTGGCCTCTATGCCCAGCCCTCTGGGAATCAGAAAATTCCTGGCATAACCATCGGAAACATTTAAAAGATTTCCTGCTTTCCCCACAGATTCAACATCTTTTTTTAAAATGATCTTCATAAAAACTCCTTCAATCCGAAGCTTTGTGTCTTGAGTTTTGTGGATTTCTCACACACCCACCACACTTTTAAAACCAATATTTAAGTCAGTCCGATTTCTTATCGAGTTTCCTGAAATCGGCCCAGGCATCAATCAAACCCAACCCGGCCACTATAAAAAGCAGAAACTGCTGAGCAAAAATTAAAAAATATCCAAAGACCCTTAAAAATAGGGGCACATTTTTTCTATTAAAGAAAAAATTTATTATCGCCAGACCTTGTAACATGTATATAAAAAACAGGGCGATCATTATATTCATTCCCAGGATACGAAATCCATCCAGGGGAATCATGATAAAGACACCCGAGATTACAACAAGCCAGACCATTTTATCAAGGGTCTTCCATAGTGAAAGATCACCAAAGTCAGGATACCACATCCCCTTCTTTCTGAACAGCCATTTCCCCTCCAGAATATTCAGCCACACGAAGAAAGCGCTACCCACAAAGACAAGGGCGGGTAATAAACCGAAAAGAACGCTCGCTATCTGGGCGGCGTTTTCCCTTAAAAGTTCGACATATTCCATGGAAATGCCTGTGCGGGAGTACAGATCTATGTTCTCCTTCACCGTCATGGATATATGGGTGCCTATTATGCTCCACGGCACTTTTCCGGAAATCAGGCTTAGATAAAAAAGGATAGCGAGGCTCAATGTCAGAAAAATACCCACAGAATAGATGACCGTCTTCTCTATGGAGTAATTTTTTCTCAATACCTCCGAAAGAATGGGTCCCAGAGAGCCTAAAAGGAAAAAATATACAAATGCAGTTTGAAACCCCAGAGCTCGCAATATGGTCATTGCAATCGTCAGGGACAAGGCAAAAACAAGGATGCCGCGCAACCTGCCCAGCTTGGAATAATAGTACAGCATCGGCACCGGCACAATCACCGCACCGAATACACCAAGCACAGAGATGACGGCCACTGTGATGAAGATAGCAGAGGTAACTGCGACAGCAAGGAAAAAGTCTTTACAGGGAACACTTCCCCCCGGCAGACAGAACATA
Organism: Deltaproteobacteria bacterium; assembly: GCA_019313695.1. Taxonomy (GTDB): domain Bacteria; phylum Desulfobacterota; class Syntrophia; order Syntrophales; family UBA2210; genus UBA2210. The sequence continues at coordinate 7,309 of JAFDAS010000066.1, read as the reverse complement.
CTCCACCTGTTAGCCCAAAAGCGTAGGAGATGCCTGCCCGGCCGGCAGACATCTCAGGATTTATTTAAAGATGACCGTAATATGGATTTAATTGTCAGCAGTTACATAGGGTAAAAGGGCCAGTGTTCTGGCTCTTTTGATCGCCATTGCCAATGCCCTCTGGTGTCTGGCGCAGGTCCCGGTAATTCTTCTCGGCATGATTTTGCCTCTTTCCGTCAAGAAGCCCCTCAAGACAGCTGGATTTTTATAATCAATCTCTATATTCGAATCCACACAAAACCTGCAGACCTTCCTTTTATGAAAAAACTTAGGCCTGGGCTGCCTCGGACGGTTAGTTGCTGAACGATTATTTGCTGTATATGCCATTTCTTATTCCTCCTCCGCCCTTTCCTCATCTGCCTCAACAGGCGAAGCCTCCTGCGCGACATCCTCATCACCCGCTTCAGACTCTTTACCATCCGATTCTTCAGGTGTCTCGGCTTCTTCAGCAGCGGTTTCGGAAACAGTTTCCTTCTTCTTCAATTCTTCTTCCTTCTTCAATTCTTCTTCCTTCTTCAGTTCTTCCTTCTTCAGTTCTTCCTTCTTCAGCTCTTCTTGCTTCTTCAGTTCTTCTTGCTTCTTCAGCTCTTCTTTTCTCTGGTCTTCTTCCTTCTTTAGGGCGTCTTCTATCTCTCGCTCAATCTCTTCCAGATCAACCTTGTCGCTCAGTTTTACCGTCTGGAACCTTATCACGTTGTCATCAATCTTGAAGTTTCTCTCCACTTCGGAGACAACTTTGAACTGGGCAACAAAGTCAATCCTTACATAAATACCCTCTCTCATCTTCTCGATAGGGTAGGCCAGTCTCCGCTTGCCCCAGTTTTCAACCTTGACCGTCTTACCATCCATGCTCGCAATAATTCCGGCATAACGGTCAATCAGAGTGCTGATCTCATCCGACTGTAAGTCGGACCTTACAATGAATATCGTTTCGTACCTTCTCAACATGCATCCTCCTCACGGCTCTATAGCCCGAACACCAGATCCGGGCAAGGAGTCCTCTTTTGTATTCAGTTTCCACTCCGCTGGAAAATCCACCTTTGAATGGACACCGTTTGGGAAAAATTGCGTTTTTACTATAATATACTTTCACATAAATCAAGTTATTTTTCTCATTATACCTCATGGTATTAGATTTCGGCACAACTGGTTTCCAGGTAACCTGACAGGAGAAAGTTTCGGGTCCCGGATCGCTGGTCCCATAAACCATGAATCATGAGACATGATCTGTTACCGGGTTAATTTATCATGACACGCCATGAGACCGGCAAGTTTTCTGGACTTTTACTTTAAAATCGGGTTGTTTGACATCTCAACCAGAAGCGCACAGAGAACATCATATTTCTTGAAAAGAGTAAAAAAATAATGTATGGTGCTTCCGGTTTCTGACTGATGGTCATCACGAGAGATCAGATGTCAGCAAATCCCGACGGGTACCGCCGGGCCTGCAATTTCAAGCGGTTGCGGTTTGGGAAACAGCTAAGGAATAGATCCTCTGCGAAAGCGAGTGTCACTGTTATAAGCATAGAGATGTATAGCAAAGGAGTACGAAATGGATCAGAAGATTTCTTTAACTATTGACGGCAAAATTTTGGAGGCATCTCCGGGACAAACGATCCTCGAAGTAGCAAGGGGAAACGGCATACACATCCCCACCCTCTGCTATTATAAGGGGACCACCAATGTGGGCGCCTGCCGGGTATGTGTTGTGGAAGTGGAGAATGCCCGGTCCCTTGTGGCGTCGTGCTGCATGCCCGTAAGTCAGGGAATGGTGGTAATGACCGACACGGAAAAGGTGATAAACGCCAGAAAGCTGGTGGTGGAACTTTTGTGGTCATCCGGAGATCATAACTGTCTCCAGTGTGAAAAGAACGGAGACTGCGAACTTCAGGATCTCGTATATGAACTTGGCATTGAAAAACCTCGTTTTGATATCGACTCCCCGGGATATGAAATAGAAGACACCAATTCCATGATACAGAGAGATCTCAACAAATGTATCCTCTGTGGAAAATGCATCCGGGTCTGTAATGAGATACAGGTTCATGAAGTTCTCGACTTCTCGATGCGCGGCTCCAACGCCAAGGTCGGTCCCGCATTCGACGCGGACTACATCGATTCCGAATGCGTATTCTGCGGAGCATGTGTCGACGCGTGCCCCGTCGGCGCCTTGACATTCAAACAGGCAAGATTCAAGGGGCGCCCGTGGGAATTGGAAAAGGTGCGCACGACTTGCCCCTATTGCGGAGTTGGATGCCAGATGGACCTTAACATCAGCGATGGAAAGGTCGTCAAGGTAACCACAGACAGTGAATATGGTCAGCCAAACTTCGGAATGCTCTGCTCCAAGGGCAGATTCGGTATGAACTTCATAGGCAATCCCGACCGTCTGAAAACACCCCTTATTCGCAGGGACGGAGAGTTGAAAGAAGCAAGCTGGGAAGAGGCCTACAGCTATATCGCGGAAAAATTTGCCTCCATAAAAGAGAAAGACGGCCCTGACAGCATTGCGGGGCTCTCCTCGGCACGCTGTACCAACGAGGAAAATTATCTCTTCCAGAAATTTATGAGAGCGGTGATCGGGACAAACAATGTTGATCACTGCGCCCGTCTCTGACACTCCGTCACGGTAGCCGGTCTGGCTGCCACATTCGGATCAGGAGCAATGACTAATTCCATCGAAGAGATAGAATTTACAGATGCAATTCTCGCGATAGGAACGAATACGACAGAAAATCATCCGGTGATCGGATCGTGCGTGAAGAGGGCTGTCCGCCGGCATGGCGCTAAGCTTATCGTTGTAGACCCGCGCAAGATCCCGCTTGTGAGATACGCAAACATCTGGCTCCGTCCGAAACCGGGAACAAATGTGGCGGTTCTCAGCGGTCTGATGAACGTCATTCTGCACGAAGGGCTCCTCGCGAAGGAATATATAGAAACACGCACCGAGGGGTTTGATACCTTCAAGGAAACCATAGAAAAATATACCCCTGAATATGTGGAGGAGATATCAGGCGTACCCGCAGATGATATAAGGACAGCGGCGCGCATATACGGAGAAGCGGAAAAGGCGTCCATCCTTTACACCATGGGCGTAACACAGCATACGCACGGAACAGACGCCGTCAAGTCCTGCGCCAACCTGGCAATGCTGTGCGGCAATGTCGGCGTGGAAGGGGGCGGTGTCAATCCCCTCAGGGGCCAGAACAACGTCCAGGGCGCCTGTGATATGGGTGCACTTCCCAACGTGTTCCCGGCATATCAACAGGTTGCCAGTGATGAAGCAAGGACCAAATTTGAAAAGGCATGGGGTGTTTCACTGCCTGCAAAACCAGGGCTGACCATTATGGAAATCATGAACGCGGCTCATGATGGAGACCTTAAGGGCCTCTACATCATGGGCGAGAATCCGATGATCAGTGACCCTGATCTCACCCACGTTGAAGCGGCTCTTAAAAACCTCGACATCCTTGTTGTACAGGATATTTTTCTCACTGAAACGGCGCAACTTGCCGATATTGTATTGCCTTCGGCATGCTTCGCGGAGAAAGACGGCACCTTCTCCAATACCGAAAGAAGGGTTCAACTCATAAGAAAAGCCGTCGAAGCACCCGGTGAGGCGAAGGCCGACTGGCAGATAATTTCCGAACTGGCGACAAAGATGGGCTGCGCGACGAGCTACGCCTCCGCCGAAAAAATCATGGACGAGATAAACAGCCTGGCTCCCAGCTACGCGGGCATTACCTATGAGCGGATAGGAGAAGAAGGGATTCAGTGGCCCTGCCCCAATACTGAACATCCGGGAACAAAATACCTGCACAAAGATAATTTCTCCAGAGGATTAGGACTCTTTTCCGCGATAGACTACAGACCCTCGGAGGAACTGCCGGATGATGAGTATCCGTTCTTTCTTACAACCGGGCGCGTCCTCTACCACTTTCATACGGCAACCATGACAAGGAGAAGCGTGGGGCTCAATGAACGATACCCTGAAAGCCTGGCAGAGATAAATCCCGCAGACGCGAAGAAGCTGGGAATCCGGGAAGGCGACCTTGTAACCGTAACTTCAAGGCGTGGCAGCGTTAAGGTAAAGGCCAGCGTGATCGAGACCCCGCCTGAAGGTACTATATTCATGAATTTCCACTTCAGTGAGGCCGCTGTAAATCTTCTCACCAACCCCGCGCTTGATCCCATCGGGAAAATCCCTGAATATAAGGTCTGCGCGGTAAAGGTGGAGGCGGCCTGATTGGATGGTATAAGCGGCCCACAGGGGGCCACATTAAAATTTATTTAAATGAATGGAGGAGGACTAATTTTATGGCTTTTAACCCCCCGGCAAAAATGGTCGCTCTTGTTGGCAATGCTGGTGTCGGCAAAGCGAAACTCTCAATCTTTAACCTGCTTCTCCGAGGCTTTATGGCAGGCGCCTATATCGCCATTGGAGGAGCGCTCTGCACGGTATGCGTAACGGGCGTGGCAACACCTGGAATCGCCAAACTCGTTGGCGGCGCCGTTTTCCCCGTAGGCCTGATTGCGATCGTCCTTACCGGCATGGAACTCTTTACCGGTGACTGCATGATCGTCCCCATGGCCGCGATGATGAAGAAGATCACCTGGGGCGCAGTCATGAGAAACTGGGTATGGGTCTACATAGGAAACCTCGTAGGCTCACTTTTTTACGCCTATCTCATGGCAGTCGGTCCGTTTGTGAGCGGACAGGCTGACGGCAATATGGCAGTTAACGCCTTCGGTATGACGGCGGTCGGTATCGCAGCCGGAAAGATCCTGGGATACAAGGCCGTTGGGGCCGCGGGTCTGTGGTCCTGTTTCATGAAGGCCATTGGCTGTAATTTTCTGGTTAACATTGCCCTCCTTCTTGCCATCACGGCAGACAACGTGATCGGCAAGTTTTTCGGGATCTGGTTCCCGATCATGGCGTTCGTATCCTCCGGGTTTGAGCATTGCGTGGCCAATATGTACTTTCTGCCTACTGGAAAGTTCCTCATGGACTGGTATCCGGCCGTAATAGCGAAGAAGGGCGGCATGCTGCTTGCCAACGGGGGGCTTAGCTGGTCCGACATATGGCTCTGGAATCTTATCCCTGTTACGATAGGGAATATATTCGGCGGTTTTCTCTTCATCGGGGTCGCGTACTTCCTGATGTTCAGAAAAGACCTGCCGGCAGATTAAAGGGAACACGATAAGATGTCAGCATTGGCCTGGGTGGCATTCACTATATGCGCGGCGGCTGTAGCCTTGCACCACAACTCGACGGGAGATTCGAGATTCTTGTTGTATGCCGTTCCCGGCCTGATCATGCTGCTGGTCATTCCTTTGACTCTGGCGTGGATGAGTCGCAGGAGTTTCACGCAGGCAAGCGAGCAGTTCGGCACAAAGGCACGCGCCTGCAAGATTGGAAAGATAGACCAGAAAATGGTCGGAGATGTTGTCAGGATATCGGGCGATGTTCAGAAGATAAGTTTCAGATGGTTGAACAGGCCTCACTTTCACATTAAAGACGAAACGGCAGGGATACGCGTAATCATGTTCACTGCGCCCTCAAATAAGATATTTGTGGGGGACAGGGTTGAGGCGATTGGAATTGTGATGAAACATCTGCTGACAAGAAGCAGGCTCATTATATCAGCCGTAAGCGTTAAAAGGATTGAAGACTAAGGAGAATATCATGGACGCAAGAGAAGGAAGATTTGTATTTGGGTTTCTTTTGTTAGGAATAGCACCCATCCTTGCCACAGCCGGAGGTGCGGGGCTGGGAATGGTCGTATTTGCAGCGGGATTGCTGGTTGCGACCTCCTCGGCATTTGCCTGAGAAAAAACATTTCTGCACGATTAGAAGAGGGGGATTAAAGATGGTGATACATTTTTAATCCCCTTTTATCGTATTGCCCTATTCATCCCACGAATATCCGCCCACCTGACTCAGCAAAAAAATTCACCCATAACAGGAGCCGGCCCTTTTCAATATCACCTGGGAAATCTCAGCACAAAGGTGGTCCCTTTTCCCTCTTCCGATGAGACATCTATCCTGCCGCCGTGAGCCTCCATTATCCTCTTGCAGAAGGCAAGTCCCAGTCCGGAACCTCTCTGATCTTCAACCTCTCCCTTTACCCTGTAAAACGGTTCAAAGATAAAGGGGAGATTATCTCCGGGTATGCCCCTGCCGGTGTCGCACACACTCACACTGACGTAATGATTATCATATTCGGCACGTACGAATATCCTGCCTCCAGCAGATGTGTACTTGGTCGCATTACCTATAATATTTACAAATACCCTCACAAGGCTTTCCCCGTCTCCGATTATCATGGGCAGATCTTCCGGAACATCTTTCTCCAGTGTAATCTCTCTCTTTTCGCAAAGCGGCTTCATATCTTCCATGCCCCGCGTAATGATCCCGGGAAGATCAAGAAGCCCTTTTTCCCGTATCAATGTGCCATTGTCTATGCGGCTTATATCCAGCCAGTGCTCCACAAGATCCTCCAGATTTCGGATACGTTTATCACACCGCTCTATAATATCCACAGCCTCGCCGCTCAGACAACCACCTGCCACAATTTTAAGGGCTTCCATGTACTGTTGAATGGTAACAAGGGGAGAACGCATCTCGTGACTTACAAAGGTAATGAAGTCCTTTTCCACCTGCTCCTTCGCATCTCTCAGCATTTTCGCCTCTATCCTGAGATTGCGATGTTCAAGCCCTCTTTTCGTGACAGCTCTCAATTGATCAGGGGTAAAGGGTTTCGGCAGGTAGTCGTATGCCCCCCTTTTCATGGATTCCACCGCGGAGACGATAGACGCATAGCCGGTAATTACAACCAGTACAACATAAGGAATATCTTCTAATAAAACATCGATTATCTCCAGGCCCGACATACCCGGCATCTTTAGATCCACGAAAACCAGATCCGGGTGTTTTTCCCTGGCGATTCTAATACCGTCCAGTCCATTCCCCGTTGTAATTACGGCATGACCGGACTTCTCCAGCACCTGTCTGCAGCCATCCCTTATGGTTTCTTCATCATCAATTACAAGTATAAGCTCTCTGGAAACTTTTTCTGACATGGACGTCTACCCTATCAGCTCTCCCACATATCTTATGAGATCATCGGCCTTGACAGGCTTGTGCAATATCATGTTTACCTTCGGGAATTCGTCAGAGGGTTCAAAGGACTGGTACGGCCCCTGAAGATCGACTCCACTCAACAGAATCAAAGGCATTTCTTCCCCCATATCCATGGAACGAACCGCG
>JAFDAS010000065.1 GCA_019313695.1 Deltaproteobacteria bacterium | reverse complement strand
TCTCGCACATCCAAGAAATAATTTTCAAATCGAAAAATGACATTTTACGCTATAAAGATTGAAATATCGTTATGTTAAAGCATTATCAAAAACCAACGTTGGGACAGCAGTGATGAAAAATATTATTTTAATCGGATACCGCTGCACGGGGAAAACATCTGTCGGGGAAAAACTTTCCGAAAGACTTGGTCTGCCCTTTGTTGACACCGATGATCTGATCGTCGAGCGGGCGGGCATGTCAATCAGTAAAATCGTAGAAAACGGTGGCTGGAATTTGTTTCGCAAGAAAGAAAAAGAGACGATCAAAGGACTCTCATTGATGAACAAAAATATCATCGCTACAGGGGGCGGAGTATTTGAAAATCAGGAAAACGGAGAGGCCTTGAAAAGAAACGGACTTTTTGTCTGGCTCACTGCCGACGTGAAGACGATCACGGAAAGGATGCTCTCCGATCAAAACAGTGGAAGCCGACGCCCTTCCCTTGCTCATAATGATCTTGAAACGGAAACCACCATGATTCTTAAAAGAAGGGAGCCCACGTATCGGGAATTGGCCGATTTTACCGTTGATACTTCGGAGAGAAATATCGACTCGATAGCAGATGAAATCTGTGAATATATACGTCGGGACGGGTGTTGTCTCCACCCGAAAAGGAGTAACCATGTCAGGAAACACAACAGGAACAATATTTAAGGTAACCACTTGGGGAGAATCACACGGAAAGGCCATCGGTGTCGTAGTTGACGGTTGCCCCCCTGGTATTCCGCTCAATGAACCGGACATACAGGAAAAACTGAACAGGAGAAGACCGGGGCTTGATACGTTAAGTTCACCAAGAAAAGAAGAAGATAAGGTAGAGATCCTCTCCGGCACGTTTGAGGGGAAAACCACGGGAACTCCCATTTCCATGATAATCAAAAACAGGGATGTCAAAAGCGCCGATTATGACCAAATCAAGGACATCTTCAGGCCGGGCCACGGAGACATTACATATTCTAAGAAATACGGAATTCGGGATTACCGTGGGGGCGGTCGTGCCTCCGGCCGGGAGACGGCGGCACGCGTGGCCGCGGGAGCTATAGCCGGAAAGGTAATCGCCCGTGAAGGGATAGAGATCATCGCCTACACCAGGGGGTTAGGCGGCATCGCGGCAGAACAAATTACGCTGGAGGATATCGACCGAAACAGCATCCTGTGCCCCGATATGGAAGCAGTCGAGAAAATGGGGAACGCCTTAGAAGAGGCAAGGAAAAGTGGCGATTCCCTCGGCGGGATTGTGGAGATCCTGGTCAGGGGATGCCCCCCGGGTCTGGGAGAGCCCGTATTTGATAAGATCGATGCCGATCTGGCCAAGGCCCTTATGAGCATAGGAGCTGTGAAAGGTGTGGAGATAGGAGCCGGCTTTGAGGCGGCAAAAATGTCCGGATCTAAATGCAATGACCCCATAACACCTGAAGGATTTGCGACCAACAACGCCGGAGGAATCCTCTCCGGAATCACAAACGGCGATGAAATCATTATCAGGGTGGCCTGCAAACCCATCTCGTCCATAGAAAAAGAACAGCAGACCATCGATATTCACGGGAAACCGGCCACTATATCGATCAAAGGCAGACACGATGTATGCGTAATACCCCGCATTATCCCCGTATGTGAGGCCATGGTCGGCATAGTCCTGGCAGATCACCTGTTAAAGCAGAGGGCAAAATGAAGAATATTCAAATAGGAATTATTGGAGGTACAGGCGGGATTGGCAGGTGGTTTGCCAATTTCTTCAAAAAGGAGGGGTATACTGTTCACGTATCGGGAAGAAGAACCGGTATGGACATGGATGAAATGGCCGAAAGATGCCGGGTCGTCATCGTCAGCGTGCCGATCGGCGCCACTGTTCAAGTTATTAAACAACTGGGTCCCGGAATGAAAAAAGAGTCTCTCTTTATGGATCTCACGTCCCTGAAGACAGAACCTGTCACGGCCATGCTGAAATCTTCCATATCAGAGGTTATCGGTCTTCACCCCCTTTTCGGGCCAAATATCCGTTCCATGTCGGGAAAAAATGTAGCCGTTTGTCCCGTCAGGACAGAAAAATGGTTTCCCTGGTTAACGGAGATTCTCAAAAGAAGGGGTGCAAATCTCATCGAAACAACACCGGAGGGACATGATGAAGCGATGGCCATTGTTCAGGGCCTGACACATTTGAATACCATTACAATGGGACTGGTTCTTGGAAATGCGGGAAAGGGGCTTTCGGAATTGAAGGATTTTTCCACCCCCATTTTTGATGAAAAAATCAATATCATCAAAAAAGTATTTGCCGGCAATCCAGGACTGTATGCGGAAATAATAGCCTTTAATCCGCACATCCATAAAATCCTTGACCTGTACAGCAAGAACCTGTCTGAACTAAAAAGTCTGATCGACAGAACAGACACAAAGGGCCTGACAGAGTTGATGGAAAACAGATTTCGGAATTTCTAATAATCTTCTAAAATCCGGAATGTTCCTTCCTTTTAGTGTGGAATCGGTAGGAGTATCTTCCGGTTCGTGTGATTCTTTATAATGATGCCTTCATCGGGGAACAGTTGCATGAAAAACCCTGAGAGCGATGGTAATACTACTTCGATTGCAAAATCCTGACCGAGAATTGGTAAGCTACCATACAATCTCAGGATGTATAATCCCCGCCATTGTTTCAAGTCCATCCACGATACGGGGGGCGGGACGGCTTACCAGATCAGGATCTATTACATGGATGTTCCCCTTTTCCACGGCGGCGATATCCTTCCATTGTTCCCATGCCTGTTTGATAGAAGAGGAAGCCCCGTTTTTCGCTGACGATACGATTATAATGTCCGGATTTTTCAGGATTATTTCTTCCATACTGAAACGAGGATATCGTGTTGGCGAATCTCCCGCGATATTTTCCCCTCCGGCTGATCTTATCAGCCTGTCGATGAATGTATTTTTACCGGCGGTTATCATGGCGCCCTCTCCCACCTGAAAAAAGACCCCGGGTCTTGCAGAATTCTTCGTCAGCAAGACAACACGATCAATTCTCTTGCGGAGATTATCAACCAGCCGGTCGGCCTCTTTTCTCTTTCCCGTGATCTCGCCTATATCCAGTATCATCGAAAGGATCTCGCCGAGACCTCCGGGATTTACAACGTAAACCGGCAGACCTATTCTCTCCAGCCGGTCAACCGTTTCCTTCCTGTTTCCGTCCGCGGTGCCTATAACAAGGTCCGGCTCGAGCGATACGATCTTTTCCAGGGATGGACTGACCAGGCCTCCTACTTTCCGCTTTGAGGCGGTTTCCTGCGGGTAATCGCAAAATCTTGTCACGCCCACGATCTCCCTGTCCAGACCGAGCGCGAACAGGGTTTCCGTTATATTGGGGGCAAGTGACACTATCCTTCGTGGTGAGGGGGGTACGGATATCTCCCTCCCCATTTTATCAACGTACGTCCGGGCATCCGCTACGGCCGGGAGGCAGAGGATTGCGAGCGACAGGGCAGCTGCAAGTGCTTTTATATTCATTCCATGTTCCTGCAGGTGGTCCCCCTCGACACCCGGATAAGGATGGCGATAAAAAAGACCAGGAGGGCAACCAGGCCCCCGGCGAAGAGATATACCGCGCCGAGGCTCCATGTTTCCTGGATCCACCCCACGCCGTAGACGGCAAGCGATCCAACCCCGAAGACCAGGATGAATTTTATGCCGTACCCGGTGCTTCTCCACTTGCCCGGTGTATATTTTGCCACAAGACTGTTCTCAACGGGCTGCATGCCCAGAGAGAAAAATATGTAAATGGCGGCCGATATAACAAGCAACTCCTGGCTTAACACACCCATCAGGATGATAAAGGGGAGGCTGAGGCCGTGGAATGCAAGGTATATCCACCTGAGATCGTATTTGTCCGCCATTCGGCCCCCTATAATCTGGCCCGGAATACCGATCATATAGATGAGCGAAGCCAACAGCGTGGCAGCCGCCGTCTTTGCCCCGGTAAGATTATGCAGATCTATACCGCTGAGAAAATCCCAGAGAAAAGAGGCCTTGAGCTCAAGATAAGCCGGGAGGACGACGCTGTTGCCTCTGTAGACAAGACCGGCAATGGTCATGATAACGCACAGGATCAGAAAATATTTCATGTTGTTGTTACCATTTTCAGGGTTCGAGGCATTTCCCTCCGCCTCCGTGTGCACCGGTGTTTCGTCGATATTCACCATGAACAACATGATTCCCCAGATAATGCCCAGGGCGCCGATTATCAGATAGGTGGCTTCCCACCCGACCAGCCAGTTCAGGAGACCTGCCGCGAATGGCGCGCTGATCATCCCAACATTTCCCGCGACGCCGTTAATGCCGAGGGCCATCCCCCTGTTCTTCATACCGAGTGATATCAGTCCCATTCCGGCAGGATGATAACTGCTGGCAAAGAAACCGATGACGGCGAGGGAAAACATCATGGATGTCCGGGTATCCGAAAAAGCGGTCAGCATGGCGCCTAAGCTCGTTCCGACAAAAAATATTATCAGGGTGCCGCGATTGCTGAATCGATCCGAAATCATCCCCCAGGGAAGAGCGGCAAGCCCGTACAGGAGATACATGAGAAAGCTTATCTTCAGCACATCTCCCAGGTCCATCTTCAACGAAATCATGAGAGGTATGGCCAGCGCCGGGAATATCATCTCATAAAAATGCGTGAAAAAATGGGCAACACAGGTAAAAATCATTATCTTTTTTTCATTGTCCATAAATAAAACTTCTTGTCCTTTACGTCCTGTAACAGTTCATGTCTGAGGAGTTGTCTCTGGTTATTCGTTATCAATCTCCAAGTGTGTATCTGAACTTCGCCACGATATTGAGCTTTGCCAGACCGAACTCCGCAGGAAAGGGCGCAAACGGGGCGGCCGACCTTATGGCGTGCAGTGATTCCGCGTCAAGCAATTCATAGCCTGATGAATCGATGACACGGGAACCTGTAAGGGCGCCTTTTTCTATTATTGAAAATTCAATCACCGTGGTTCCTCCCTCCCCCCGGATGAAGGCATCCTCGGGATACGACCATGTTCTGTCTATGTTTTCTCTCACCTGAAGCAGATACGGATAGTACTTTGTATCCGTACTGTCAAGAGCTATGGTATCCACAACGCCCTTTCTGATGGATTTGCCGGCATTCTTCAGTGAATCACGCGCGGTCTTTTCCTCATTGTTGCGCATCTCGCCGGTTCTGTTAAGACGCTTTTCGAGGCTGACGGTAAAAACATCTTCCTCGTCTGTGTTGTCAAAGCCTCCGAGGAAACCTGACAAGGCCAGAAAGACAATATGAACCGCAAGTGAGAGTACAATGGCTGTTACAAAAATCTTTTTTGGAATCATATCCGTTACCGTTCAGGGTGTTGTATACGGTACTTTCAATCAAGTTTCCATCCAGAAATGGCCTTTTCCTGTTTACTATGATATTATTTTCGAATGCAAGGCGATGAGTATTTTATGAGAATGGCCCTTGGAGAGGCCGAGTCCGCTCTCGAATCGGGAGAGGTTCCAGTGGGCGCGGTAATCACCATGGGAGGCAGGGTGCTTGCAAAGACCCATAACAGCCCCATCCTGATGAAAGATCCTACCGCCCACGCGGAAATACTTGCTATCCGGGAGGCCGCGGACAGAACAGGGAATTACAGGCTTCACGGGACAACTCTTTATGTAACCATTGAGCCCTGCGTAATGTGCGCGGGGGCAATCATTCACGCGAGAATAGCGAGACTTGTATTCGGCGCCACAGATCCCAAGGGAGGGGCCCTTTCACTTTATGGTATGCTTCATGACAGAAAACTCAATCATTTTGTTGAAGTAACCGGCGGGGTACTTGAGGAAAAATGTGGTGAAATTTTGAGTAGATTTTTCCGGGAAAAGAGGATATGAAGGCGAATTCAGTAAGGATGTGCGTGTAGTCTATTGTTACGCGGAGAGGTACCGAAGTGGTCGTAACGGGATCGACTCGAAATCGATTTGGGGGCCAAAAGCTCTCACGTGGGTTCGAATCCCACCCTCTCCGCCATAAACATAATGGGTTCTAAAGAACGGAGAGATGTCGAAGGAGCACGACTGGAAATCGTGTGTATGCCCTCAAAGGTGTACCGGGGGTTCGAATCCCCCTCTCTCCGCCATACAGTATGACAGCCGGGCCCCGTGGAACGACGGATTGTGGACTCCGTCAGATCCGGGAGGAAGCAGCGGCAGCAATTTCGGCGTTTGCTACGGGCTCCCCGGCTGTCAGTTTTTAATAACATCACACAGGCGCACCCATGGAATATCTTGTCCTTGCAAGAAAATGGAGACCCCAGATATTTGAAGACGTTGTGGGACAGGACCACGTCGTCAAGACACTTAGAAATGCCGTCAAACTTGATCGCGTAGCTCACGCCTATATCTTCAGTGGCCCCAGGGGAACAGGCAAGACATCGGTGGCGCGTATACTGGCCAAGTCACTCAACTGTGAAAAGGGGCCGACAGAGGTGCCATGCAATCAGTGTGCGAACTGCAGAGAGATTACAGAAGGCGTATCTCTGGATGTGCGCGAGATAGACGGAGCATCCAACAGGGGGATAGATGAGATACGGGAACTTCGGGAAAACATCAAGTTTTCCCCTGTGTCCTCGCGCTACAAGATATATATCATCGACGAGGTACACATGCTGACCACGCCTGCCTTCAACGCCCTCCTCAAGACCCTGGAAGAGCCCCCCCCGCACGTTGTTTTTGTATTTGCCACAACAGAGATATATAAGGTCCCTGCCACTATCCTTTCCAGGTGCCAGCACTTTGACTTTAAGCGAATATCCGTCAGACAGATAGCGGATAACCTGGGACACATATCGAAGGAAGAAGGGATAAGCATAAGCGACGCCGGCCTGTCCTGGATCGCCCGGGAAGGTGAAGGAAGCCTGCGGGATGCACAGAGCATCTTCGATCAGGTCATCGCGTACGCCGGAACGGACATCAAAGACGGGGATGTGGAAGAGCTCCTCGATCTGAAGGACAGGCGCCTTATATTCGAGCTTTCCGGCGCTGTTCTTGAGAGGGACGGCGGAGCGTGTCTGAAAATCATTGACGAGGCCTACTATTCAGGCGTGGACATAAAACACTTCTACCAGATGTTTCTGGGACATTTAATGAATCTGCTTACTGTGAAGATAACGGATGGAGACAGCGCCCGAGAAGGACGCCTTGTGCTTAGCGATCTTCCCGACCATGAGATGGCGGATCTGAAAAAAATGGCACAGGGAGCGTCAAGAGATACCATACAGCGCCTCCTGGATATACTGATGGAGGAAGAGAATGACATACGCAGAAGTATGGAGCCACGCATAAACCTTGAATACGCCGTGGTCAAGATGGCGTATCTTGAACCGCTTATACCCGTTGATGAAATCATTTCAAGGATGGAAGGACTTGAAACAAGGCTTGCCGGAAGTGACAGACAGGATTTCGCCGTAACGCGACAGGGCGGAGCTGATCAGGCGGTGGATACCGGCACAGCGCGGCAGGAGGCTCGGACCGATCAGACGGTAAATACCGGGACAGGAACATATGAGAGAGCAGCCGACGACAGCCTGTGGCAGGATCTTAAGGGTTTTATAAAAGAGAAAAATCCCCCCTTGAGCTCAAAGATAAACAGTGGAAAATTTCTTAGTTATGAGGGTGATTGCCTCAAGATAGGATTTCCGAAAGATTACATCTTTCTGGATGATATCCGGAGTACGTCCCAGATGGACATTCTGGCACAGATGGCGGGGGAGTTTCTTGGGAAAAAGACAACGATAGATATCAAGCTGCTGGAAAAAGGCACCCATAATTCCGGAGGCACAGCATCGGGCGCCACGGGTGCTATAAACAATACCAAAAACGAGGCGCTGCAGCATCCACTTGTGCAGAAGGTTATGGATGTATTTAAAGGCGCTGAAATACTGGATGTCAGAATAAATGGCTCAAGGAGGTAATGAAATTGGCAAATAACATGGGAAAAATAATGAAACAGGCCCAGCAGATGCAGGCAAAGATGATGCGCGTGCAGGAAGAGCTGGAGGCTAAAACGGTGGAGGCGACCTCAGGTGGAGGCATGGTAACCGCCATAGTTAATGGAAAGCATGAGCTTATGTCGCTGAAGATCGAGAAGGACGTGGTCGATCCGGAAGATATCGAGATGCTGCAGGATCTTGTCGTGGCGGCGGTGAATGAAGGGGTCCGCAAGGCGCAGGAAATGGCCCAGGAGGAGATGTCGAAGATAACCGGCGGTCTTAATATTCCCGGTCTGGCGTAGTCCGGGTTACGAGTTTCGGGTTTCTGGGCTATAAAATCATGAAACTTGCTTTAGATTATTCCACTTAACTGCTCAATCACTTAACGAGGTCTGAACATGACAGGTTACGCGCCTCCTATACGACGTCTCATAAAAGAATTGTCCCGGTTTCCCGGAATAGGTGAAAAGACGGCCACGCGACTGGCTACATTTATACTGCATTCTTCTGAAAGAGATGCCGCCAGGCTTGCCGAAAGCATCATTGAGGTCAAGAAAAAGATCCGGTTCTGCTCCATCTGCTTCAATCTCACTGAAAGCGACATTTGTGAAATATGTGGCGATCCCGCGAGAGACAGGGATGTCATATGCGTGGTTGAAGATCCCGATGCCCTTGTCGCCATAGAAGAAAGCGGGGGGTTCAGGGGCACATACCACGTACTACATGGCGTGCTTTCGCCCGGTGACGGCATCGGCCCCGAATCCCTGAGGCTCCAGGAATTTTTAGACAGGATATCCGGCAGCAGCATTAGAGAAGTCATTCTGGCTACCAACCCCAGCGTTCAGGGGGAATCAACAGCGCTCCTCATTGCAAAACTCCTGGAGGGGAAAGATGTCAGGATCACCAGGATAGCCTTCGGTATTCCGATCGGGGGCGATCTGAAATATGTGGACAGAATGACCATGACAAAGGCCATCGAGTTCCGCCGGGGGGTGTGAAACTGCCTCATGAATCCCATCAGAGAGATCCCCTGTGACATTATCACCGATACGGTAAAGAACCTCTTCGTCGAGGCAAGTACAGATCTCGGGGAAGATGTCCTCTCCGCCATAAAAAGCGCCGCAGAATCGGAAGTCACGGAACTCGGCAGATATGCCCTGGATAAGATTATTGAAAACGCCAGGATCGCGAAGGATTCGGCCCTTCCCCTCTGTCAGGACACAGGCCTTGCGGTTGTATTCGTGGAACTGGGGCAGGATGTTCATATAACCGGGGGGGATTTCAACGAAGCTGTTCAGGAAGGTGTCCGAAGGGCATACAGGAATGGTTTTCTGAGAAAATCCGTATGTGATCCCCTCTCGAGAGAAAATACCGGCGACAATACGCCCGCGGTCATCCACACAGACATAGTTAAAGGGGACAGGATACGTATTATTGCCATGCCGAAGGGGGGCGGGAGCGAGAATATGAGCAGCTCCGTTATGCTGCTCCCGTCGGCAGGTCTCGAAGGCATAAAAAAACATATTGTGGATATGGTGGAAAAGGCCGGGCCCAATCCATGCCCGCCGGTAATCGTCGGGGCAGGCATAGGCGGATCGATTGAAAAATCAGCGCTGCTCGCGAAGAGGGCCCTGTTGCGCCCCCTGGGCGAGCCCAGCAGGTCGGATCCCCGGCTATCAAGAGTTGAGAAAGAAACGCTGGATGAGATAAACAGGCTTGGCACAGGTCCCCAGGGATATGGCGGCAAGACTACCGCCCTTGCCGTGCATGTGGAGATGATGCCCTGCCATATCGCAAGCCTTCCGGTTACTGTCAACATACAGTGCCACGTTGCGCGCCACAAGGAAGCGGTAATCTGAAATCAATGAAGAATCCAAAAAAAATTCATACGCCCATCACCAGAGATATCTGTGAAGAACTGAGCGCCGGTGATATGGTGTTGCTTAGCGGAAGCATTATAACCGGCAGGGATACAGCGCACAAAAGACTCTCCAAACTGATAGCCGAAGGAAGAGATCTCCCCGTGAAACTTAACGGAGAAACAATCTTCTATGCGGCTCCCACACCTCCAAGACCCGGCCGGGTTATAGGGTCCATAGGTCCCACTACAAGCTACAGGATGGATGAATACGCCCCCGATCTGATGCAGTCGGGACTCAGGGGAATGATAGGAAAGGGAAAGCGATCTGCCGAAGTCAGAGCTGCCATCATGAAATATAAGGCCGTATATTTCGGGGCCATGGGAGGAATTGCCGCCCTGATGGCCGGGTGTGTAAAGATGGCCGATGTTATCGCCTACGAGGATCTCGGACCCGAATCGATCATGCGTCTGGAGATAGAAGGTTTTCCGCTGATTGTTATTAATGACACAAAGGGCGGGGATCTCTACGAAGAAGCCGTGAGCCGACACGGCATGGCTCCGTAAAGGTACTGGTCGGTAGGATGAATGCTATGCAGTGCCCTTCTTGCCCTTGACAAAGTCCAGGACAAAGCTGAGATGACTGAACATGGCTCGAAACGCATGCTCCGGATCGCGTTTTTTTATCAGATCAGCAATCTGAACGTGCTGCTTGATGATCTCTTTCATTTCGTTGGAACCTTCGAGCAGATGATACTGATTTTCCTTTATGCCAATCCAAAGATAATCGTATAAATCCCTCATGATCTGGATATGTAGCGCGTTCCTCGTGGCATATGCGATTGCCATATGGAATGACACATCTGCTTCCGCATTCATAATCCCATCTTCAGTTGATTTCTCCAGTGTTTTTATACTCTGTTCCATGAGATAAATGTCTTTTTCGCTCGCCCTCTCAGCGGCGAGATAGGTTGCGTTACATTCAAGCCCTATTCGTACCTCAAGAAGATCTTCGATGGATACATTTTTTCCTTTCATCACCGCAGCGAGCGCATTCTTTTCCTCAAATGCCGGGAGACAGACAAAAGTGCCACGTCCCTGCCTCTGTTCGAGGAACCCCATAGTTGTGAGTCTGTTGATCGCATCCCTTACCGAAGTGCGGCTGACGTCGAAGGCCACGGCAAGTTCCCGTTCCGACATTATTCGCTCACCCGGATTCAGTTTGCCGCGCAGGATGAACTCCCGGAGCTGATCAAAAACCTGATCGGAAATTCGCTTTGGTTTTATTGGAGAGAGTTTCATAACCATAATTCCTCCCTGTTTGATGCTCTACAGAGCAACACATTACCCGTAAATGCGTTAAGAAAGTGCGGTCGCAGGCACCATCCGGCCAATTGGTCAGACCATTTAATGGTTGGTCGAATCATTAGTATCATGAATACACATGGAAAGCAACTGCGGGCTGTAATTTCTTATTCAAATAATATTGGATAGTTACGTATAATCGACATGATTTACATCTGTTTAAATTTTTTCTTGACATCGACTATTTTTTATATTAGGGGTGGTATTACCATAGAGGGGGCTAAAGGTCCGGCCTGAATACTTTGAGCTGGTGATTGGTTTCTTTCGGTGTTTCTTCAACTTCTCCCCTTTTTGGCATGGAGGTATATAATACCGTACATTAATCTTGGAGAAGGGGGGTGATGGAGTTTCTGGATGGTTTGAGCTCATTGGTAAGTTTTGCCGTACTATAAAATACAGGAGGAAAGAGATATGAAAAAAGTGTTAACCATAGCATTGAGTATTGTGCTCATTATCTGCTTTACAGCTACTATTTCTACAGCTGCAAAACGTACGAAATTTGGTGTTGACAAGCGACATGCACTTGCAAAGAAAGTGGATTTTAAGACCTCAGACCAGAATATCAAGTGGAAAATGGTTATGCCCTGGTCCAAAGGCCTCTTGTTTTATGATGTTGCTGTGCATTTTTGCGACAGCGTCAGGCTGGCATCGGCCGGCCGTCTGGATATCAAGCCCTTTTCTGCGGGTGAGCTGGTGCCCGCGATGGCGTCCTTCGATGCGGTGAGCAAGGGTTCTGCCGATTGCGGACATGACTGGCCCGGTTATTGGAAGGGTAAAAACGAGGCCTTCGTGGCCATTGCGTCCGTGCCTTTCGGTCTTGATGGCGAAGGTTACGGTATATGGCTCTATGAAAGAGGTGGAGCAGAGATGATGGACGAACTCTATGGACAATTTAATATGGTTGCGTTTCCATGCGGTCAGCTTGACCAGGAGATGGGTTTATCGTCCAACAAGCGCGCCTCCAAGATGGAAGATTTCAAGGGTATGAGGATCAGGACTGTCGGCTGGTACATGGATGTCCTGAACAGAATGGGCGCCTCCGTCTCTCCGCTTCCCGGTGGTGAGATCTATCTTGCACTGGAGCGCGGTGTGATTGACGCGGGCGAATTTTCATCACCCGCAATGACTTATCCTATGGGCTTTGACGATATCTGTAAGTACTGTATCGCGCCTGGCGTTCATCAGCCCGGTATTCAGTGCGCCCTCTTCATCAACAAAAAGAAATGGGCCGCCCTGCCTGAAGACCTGAAGCAGATTGTCAAGATTTGCGCAGTGGAAACCCAGGGCTGGAGTCAGTGGTGGATTCAAAACCTTAACGCAAAGGCCATCAAGCTTCTTGGAAAGAAGATGGAATTCGTAAAGATGAGCGATGAGGCAATGAGCGACTTCGCAAGGGTTACAAAGGCATATCTCGAAGAGCTGAAGGCAAAGTATCCTGATGTAAAGAAGATTCTCGATTCTCAGGAGAAGTTCAAGGAGGATTATGCCGAGTGGAGAGAGATGAAGTCCGGTGTTGCCCCGTGGCCCATCGATGATTACATTGCCGGGAAACATATGCAATAGTAGCTCCGCATATTTTACGCTGTTTTTATGCACGGCGTATCCATGCCGGATGAATAACTACCGGATGTTTGAATCAGGCACCTGCATTCCCTTTCCCCGTAATCCGGGGAGGGGGAATGTGTTTGCGATGCAGCGGGATCAACATATAGTTTATCTGCATCAGAGAGGTAAGATTATGATAGACAAAATATCAGGCGGGATTGACTGGATTGTTGAAAAACAAGGCAATATCGCTTCGTTACTTATTATGCCACTACTTTTTGTTGTCGTCTACGAGGTGTTTATGAGATATGGCTTCAACAAACCAACGATATGGTGTTTTGAAGTCACGATGTTCATCTATGGCATGCATTATATGTTTGGTCTGTCTTACATGGATCACTATGACGGGCATGTGAAAGTCGATATTTTTACCGCACTTCTGCCGTTGAAAACGAAACTGATAATCAAAATATTAACCCATCTCGTCATCTCTCTCCCTGTTGTTCTTGGTATTCTTATATGGACGACATTTTTTGGTATAACCAGTACGGGATATATGGAAAAGAACTGGACAAGCTGGGCCCCCTACATATGGCCGTTTAAGAATTTAATGGCGTTGGGTTTTCTGTTTCTATTTCTCCAGGATATCTCCAACCTTCTAAAGACGATAAAACAGCTGAAATCGATAAAAAAGGAGGATGAATAATGTCTCCTGAAGTATTTGCAGTTACTATGTTCTGTACGCTTATTGTCTGTATTATTTTTGGACATCCTCTCGCATATACGCTCATGTTCATATCCGCCCTGTTCGGTCTAATCTCGAATGGATTTAACATACCCGCGCAGTTTGATATTTTCGCGAACATCTGCTGGGGACTGATAAACAACTATACCCTTGTTGCTATTCCATTATTTATTTACATGGCCCAGGTTCTTGATCGATCCGGAGTCGCAGAGGAACTTTTCGATTCCATGTATATTGTTCTCGGTGGAATCAAAGGAGGGTTGGGCCTGGCGGTTGTTGTTGTGTGTACCGTCTTTGCCGCCTCTACCGGCATTATCGGAGCATCAGTCGTTGCCATGACCCTGCTTGCAAGCCCTGCGATGCTCAACAAGGGTTATCAGAAGGAGCTTACAGCGGGTGTTATCTGCGCTGCGGGTACCCTTGGCATACTTATCCCTCCGAGCATTATGATGGTCGTGTACGGGGGACTGACGGGCATGAAGGAAACATCGGTTGGCATGCTCTTTGCCGGCGGCATAATGCCCGGTCTGCTCCTTGCGGGGCTTTACTTTGCCTATATCATCATAAGGTGCAATCTGGATCCTGAGCTGGGACCGCCCGTTTCCAAGGAAGAAGCTTCAGCTTATACCGCCTCCCAGAAATGGGGCATGACCCTCAAATCTCTTATACCTCCTCTTTCACTTATCCTGATAGTCATGGGTTCCATCCTTGGCGGTATTGCGACACCTACCGAAGCGGCAGGGATGGGCGCGCTGGGCTCCGTGCTCCTCGCACTGGTTAAACGCAAGATAACCTGGGAGGTTGTTAAAACCTCGGGCTACCAGACACTAAAAGTCACCTCCATGGTTATGATGCTCTTTATAGGTGGAAAGTTCTTTGCCTCTGTCTTTCTGGGAGCCGGGGGGGGTGACGTTGTCTCTAATCTCCTGGTGGGAAGCGGCATCGACAAATGGGTTGCCCTCCTTATCATGATGGTCATTGTATTTATCATGGGGGCATTTGTTGACTGGGCAGCCATTCTTCTTGTTACCGTACCGATCTTTCTGCCAATCGCGTTAGAACTCGGGTTTGATCCCCTATGGTTCTCCCTGCTGATGTGTGTCAACCTTCAGACATCATTTCTTACACCTCCCTTCGGATACGCACTATTCTACTTCAAGGGTGCTGCTCCCGAGGGATATACGATGATGGATATCTATAGAGGAATAATTCCTTTTGTCATTCTTCAGATAATCGGACTGTTTCTTATTACGGTATTCCCGAAAATTGTAACGTGGTTGCCTACGATCGTGTTCGGGGCCTATTGATTTGATCAGCAGGAGAACTATCTCTCCTGTATTTTGATCTGTAACAATCTGAAAATCAGCAAGCTCCTCATTCAATTTCGTGGGTGAGGAGCTTTTAAATAGGGACACTTCCCTATTTAATAAGTAGGCGTAATTACTCAGGGCATAAATAGTGGACTGGATTTAAATATATATTATGGAGGATAGGGAATCGTGAAACGAACCTGCGATAACTGGCAGGAGAAACTTCCTGCCGGTAAATTTGGCAGTTATCTGTATAAGGAATTTGAGCTTCGAGCTAAGAACGTTTCAACCGAAGTGTTCCGCGTAAAAAGAGCGGGTGAAGCCGGGAAAATTATTCTCGATATCGGCAAGGAAACGGGCGCAAAGTCGGTCGCACTGGTATCGTGTTCCCTTATTGAAGCATCTGGAATTGTAGACGAACTTAAGGAGAATGGAATCACAGTCTATACGGAACAGGGCGATATAGCTGAAAATATCGGTACCGCCGATATGGGAATATCCGGCGTCGAATTCGGAATTGCGGAGTGCGGGAGCGTCTGCCAGGACGCGCTGGCTATCGAAACCCGCCTTGTCTCTTCTCTCCCTCCCCTGCACATAGCCTTCATGGAAAGCCGTAACATTGTTCCGGGTATAGAAGACGCGATAAATATCATATCCGGATTCTTTACAGAGGGATATGTAAGCTGGATTACGGGCCCCAGCCGCACGGCCGACATAGAGAGGGTGTTGACTATCGGTGTCCATGGCCCCGGCAGATTTGTCATCATTGCCGTTGATGAAGGGACAGATGGAGGTGCGGCATAATGTCGAAACGGCGCAATCTTAAAAGAGAAATAAAAGAAAAACTGAATGATGATGTATTGAGGGACGCATTGGGGCGCTTTTCGGAAGTATACCCCGCGGCCCGCGAAAAGGCCCTTGAGAATATAGAGGATGTGGAGGCTCTCCGTGAGGGCCTCAAATCAATGAAACGTGACTCTGTCGAAAGGATCGAAGAATTAGCCGACAGGTTCGAAGAGGAGGCAACAAGGCGTGGCGTCAAGGTATTCAGGGCAAAGACGGGGGATGATCTTAAAAAATATATTCTGGATCTCTGCGGGGAAAGAGGTGTCAAAGGTATCGTTAAGTCAAAATCGATGGCCTCGGAAGAGGTGGATCTTAATCCGGCCCTTGAAGGAGCCGGCATCGAGGTCAAGGAAACGGATCTTGGCGAATGGATTATTTCTCTGGCCGGTCATAAACCCTCCCACATGGTCCTGCCCGCCATACACCTGAATCGCTATCAGGTTTCTGAATATTTCTCCCGGGAACTGGACAAATCGATAGAACCTGACATCCCCTTCATGGTTCAGACCGCCAGGGTTGCACTGAGAGAAAAGTTTCTCAGCGCGGATATGGGAATAACAGGGGCCAATTTTGGTATTGCCGAAAACGGGGCCATCGGTCTCGTAACGAATGAGGGAAATGCCAGGCTCGTCACGA
>JAFDAS010000064.1 GCA_019313695.1 Deltaproteobacteria bacterium | reverse complement strand
TATTGGGGTGCCCCATCCTGAATGGGGAGAGACAGTTGTTGCCATGATTGTTCCTGCAAAGGACAAGAATTTAAATGAGGATATACTCAAGTCATTTTTGGGTGATAAATTGGCCGGATACAAGATACCACGAACCATTAAGTTTGTCGATGAATTGCCCCATACTCCAAGTGGCAAGGTGATGAAGTACAAATTGCGTGAAGAGTATAAATAACCCTTAAGAGAGTGGCTTGATCTAATATGAGCTACTTATAAGCACAGAGACAAGAAGGAGAGGAATATGTTTGATTATTTACTTACAGAGGAACAGATCAAGATAAGGGATGAAGCCCGTGACCTTGTCAAATGGGTTCCCAAACAGATGATTCTGGACATGGACAAGGATGAAATCAAGTTTCCGAAAGAGTTCCTCCGGGAGGCCGGACGCAGGAACCTCCTGGGGTGTCGCTATCCCAAAAAATGGGGCGGCCGGGACATGGACTGGGTGACGACCTGTATGGTCATGGAAGAGATCGGAACGCTCGGTTACGAATTTGCCTGCGTTTTCGGCGTGGGGGCGGAACTTGTGTGCGACGCCATTGTTCAGCACGGCACGGATGAGCAGAAAGAAAAATATGTAAAACCTCTCCTGAAGGGTGAGATATTTGCCGCGGAGTGCCTTACCGAACCGAGAGGCGGGTCCGATTTTTTCGGGGCAACCACCATAGCCGAGGACAAGGGGGATCATTTTCTCCTGAACGGTCAGAAGAGGTTTATCGTCGGCGGAGAGGGCGCGGATTACTTTCTGCTTTACGCGAGAACTGATCCGAATGCTGCCAGACCGCAGCAGGCCCTGTCGGCTCTGATAGTGGATCGTGGGCCGGGAGTGGAGACGAAGTACCAGTATGGCCTGATGGGATGCCGGGGAGGCGGAACCGCGCGTCTCATATTCAAGGATGTGAAGGTGCCGAAGGAAAACGTAATCGGAAAGATTCACGGGGCCTATGATGTGTTCAATACCATGATGATTCCGGAGAGACTTGGCACGGCGGTAATGACCATAGGAGCGGCCCAGCCCGCCGTTGATATAGCCACCAGTTATACATCGCGCAGGAAGGCCTTCGGACAGATTATCGCGCAATTTGAGGGTGTTAGTTTTCAGGTGGCGGAGGCGGTCATGCTTCTGGACGCCGCCCGGGCGATGGGTTACGTGACAGCGCGCGCCGTGGATGCAGGTGTTGATATGCACCGTGTCCGTCGTATGGTGTCCGAATCGAAGAAATTCATAACGGAATCATGCCAGAAGGCAGTCCACAACGCCATGCAGGTTGTCGGAGGGATAGGCTATACCAACATATTTCCGATAGAGCGAATATTCCGGGATGTGCGTCTCTCTTCCATATGGACAGGCACCAGCGAGGTGATGTCCATGGTAATAGCGCATGAGTGGTACAGAGAATTTCTGATGAGCAAACAGGCAACCCGCGCGCGCGATTTTGAGGCCGACGCCGAAGAGGCCGATGCCCTGGATGAAAAGATATACGAGTAGGTGCAGGGGACAGGGACAGGAGTCAGGAGACATCGTGGCGTGGGGCACAGAGGCCCCACGCTACGGAATTGCAGAATCTATTTTGCCAGCAGCCCTCCATCATTGATAAGTATATGGCCGGTCATGTAGGATGAGGCATCGGAAGCGAGAAAAACGGCGACACCCTTCATATCATCAATATCCCCTATCTTTCGCAGGGGAATCGTGTCCATGGTCATGTCCAGGGCCGCCTTGAATTCTGGTTTTTCAATAAATGCCATCATGTCCGTCCGGAAGAAACCGGGCGCTATGGCGTTGACCCGGATGTTATAGGGCGCCAGTTTCACAGCGAGGTTCATGGTCAACAGGTTTATGGCCGCCTTGCTTGAGTTATAGGCTACAGCCGGATGTGTGAGCTCATCGGATCCCCTGAATCCCATGACCGATGAAATGTTTATTATGTTTCCCCCGCCCTGCTCCTTCATTATTTTTGCCACCTTTTGCGTGAGCATCCACACGCCCCTCACGTTGACGTTGAATATCTGGTCCCACTTCTCCAGGGGAAATTTCAGCGTTGGCGCACCCCAGGTTGCCCCAGCGTTATTTACAAGGATGTCGATACGGGGGAAGTTTTCGGTCACCACTTTCAGGAGATTGTCAATATCTTCTTCTTTGCTCACGTCGCACTGGACAGGGAGGGCCTTGACGCCGAACTCATCCGCTATCTCTTTCGCTGTTGCTTCGAGGTTGCCCATCTTCCTTGAGGTGATAATGATATTTGCACCCGCTTCAGCGAGACCGGTAGCTATAAACTTTCCTATACCTCTTCCCCCGCCGGTGATCAGCGCTATCTTGCCGTCTAACTTGAACAGATCCTCTATCTTCATATTATCCTCCTGTTATTTTTACTTTTTACGATCGCACCATGGTTATGCCGAAGGCGGTCTTACCTTGAATGCCCGTCCGTCCGGTGCATATTCCAACAGTACTTCGTTTTCGTCAATAACTACCTTCGTCAGGGTTGACTGGACCTTTTTTCCCTCTGTGGATCGTATAACATCTTCGATCGTTTCGTAACCGGCCAGTTCCTCCATGGTTATGACAGTCGGCAGCACCATGTCGAATGTCTGCTCATGAAATCTCTCGAGGGCTTTCTCCGGCGTTATCCAGACATGTCTGGTCAGTTCGATGCCGTCGTGCAGGGCTTTCTGGTTTGAGGGCGCTTTGGCCACAAAGAATCTTACGTCGTAACGTATGGGAGAAAGCAGGGGGGTTATCCAGTGAGAAAAATAGTGGAGTTTGTCGGTCGCGAGAGTAAGCCCCTCATCCCGGATAATATCGTAGAAATCCGATTTTCCATCGAGAAGAGACCGGCGGTGCGAGAGAAACCTTTCCTTGAGGGGTTCCGAGTCAAGGGGTATGACATCACCTTCCTTTGTGTATGCCATCAGAAGGCCGACCTCTTCAAATGTCTCGCGAATCCCGGCGGTCCATACCCCCAGCGCCTTCTCGGGCGATGAGATATCATCCAGCATATGCAGCGCCTGCTTTCTGTCCATGCCGGCGCAGAGATTCTCCATTTCCGGCAGGCAATCTTCTTCGTCAAGGCCGCCGCCGGGGAACACGTACAGGCCCGGCACGAACTTGCTTCTGGAACTTCTCAGTACCATCAGCACCTCAAACCCTCTGCTGTCCGGGTCCCGGTTGTTTCGCATGAGAATGATGGTCGCCGCGTCTTTTGGTTTTACCGACATGGAACATGTTTTAATCCAAACCACCCGGTGATGTAAAGCAATTTGTTACGAAATGGCAACCCATTCGGACTTCCAAGTAACAACTCTTTGTCATTCCCGACCTGATCGGGAGTTCAGTCTCTTGCTCATTTCCCTCTGGATTCCCGCTTTCGAGACTGTGCAGTAGCGTGGGGCTTCTATGCCCCACATGGGTGCGCCATGCGTTAACATGTTGCCCACAGGGGCAACGGCTACCCCTCGACTCCTGACTCCTGTTTATAATGTCATCTGACGAGTGACGCGATAACCTCTATATGCTTTGTCTGGGGAAACATGTCTATCGGTTGCAGCTCTTCGAGGCGGAACCCCATATCAATCAGGGAACTGATATCGCGTGCCTGGGTGGCCGGGTTGCAGGATATGTAGATAATCCTTTCGGGTTTCAGCCCGGCAAGACCGGAGAGGGTTTTCCTGGAGCATCCTGTCCTCGGCGGATCTACAAGTATGATATCCGCTCTGGCGCCCTTCCTTATAAGTCTGCCCAGTATGCTTTTTACATTTCCCTTATAAAAATCGGTGTTTGTGATGCCGTATTTTCCGGCATTGTATGTCGCGCATTCGACAGCCGAACCATCGATCTCCATGCCTGTCACCTTCCTGACATGGGGAGCGATAGAGAGTGAAAAAAGGCCGCAACCGCAGTAACAGTCCAAGACGGTATCGGATTCTTTCAGATCGCACATATCGATAACACGCTGCGTCAGTGTGTCCACCAGGGACAGGTTTCCCTGAAAGAAACCGCTGTTTGTAATTCTCAGTTCTTTCCCTCCGGCCCTTCTTGTGATGTATTTTTCCGGGGGATACGCGGTTTCAGACCACAGGATATATCTCTTGCGGCGCGAGGTGATCTTCCCAGAGGAGAGCATTTCCCGGAGCCTGCGGTATTCCATGTTTATGGATTCATCCACGATATCGCATCGTTGTATGTCGACAAGCCTTCCTCCCCCTGTGTCCATGAAGCCCAGAGTCAATTGTCCGTCAACTCCCGGGACACAATGGAAATCCGCCTTTCCCCTGTAGTTGAAGACCTGGGGCGAGGGGATAACAGCCCTCACCGGCGGAGACGCGATTTTTCCTATTCTTTCAAATGATTCCGCAACCTGCTTTTCTTTGATTTTCAGTTGTACTTCATATGATATGTGCTGGTACTGACACCCCCCGCAGATGGAAAAATGGGGGCATACGGGACTGACTCTGTCAGGCGACGGGGTGATAATTTTCCTTATCTCACCGATACAGTAACTTCTTTTCACCTCTACGATCTTTGCCTCGACTGTGTCTCCTGCCGCGGTAAATGGGACAAAAACAACCATGCCGCCAACCCGTCCGACACCGCTGCCCCCGAAGGCGACAGCCTCGATAGATATTTCAATTATGTCTCCCGCGTGTAATCTTTCATCCATGACAGCCGTTTATACATTGCATTGTCAGGAAGAACAAACCTTTATTTTTCTTTACAATCAGTATGAATATTGGTATCTCCGTTCTTCATTTTTGTAGCTGTCCACGGTTGAAAAACTGTGAGCTGTGAACTGTGAACCGACAACCGTGAACGGTTATTTTTTTGCTCGAAGGGTAATATGCCGGTAGAAGAAAACAACAACATATACCGCGTCAAGACAGGTGACAGAGAGATCATCCTCGTGGGCACGGCGCACGTTTCCAGGGATAGCGCCGATCTGGTGGATAAGGTTATAGAAGAAGAGCAGCCTGATACGGTATGCGTGGAACTGTGCCAGTCCCGTTATGACGCGATAACGCAGAAGACCAGCTGGGAGAAAATGGATATACTGAAGATAATCCGCAGGAAGCAAACATCTCTTCTGCTGTCGCAGCTTATAATGGCGTCATTTCAGAAGAAGCTTGCGGAGAAGTTCAACATAAATCCCGGCGAGGAGATGATACGCGCGGTAAACAGGGCCCAGGAGACTGGAGCGGAAATTGTACTGGCCGATCGCGACATCCGCACCACCATGAAGAGGACATGGCGGAATATGCGGTTTTTCAGCAAGCTGAGATTTATTTTTGAACTGATTTCCTCCATATTTTTAAGCGAGGATATCACTGAGGAAGATATAGAAAAGCTGAAAGAACGTGACGTTCTGGAACTGGCCCTCCAGACCTTCGGCAAGGAACTGCCGGAAATCAAAGCCACACTGATTGACGAGAGGGACCAGTATCTTGCCCATTCGATTGCCGGCGCGTCCGGCGACAGGATAGTCGCGGTTGTGGGAGCCGGTCACGTGCCCGGTATATTGAAAAATCTTGACAGAGACATAGACATTGCCGCGATAAACGAGATTCCGCCGAAGGGCAGGGCGGGGCGGTTTGTGGGATGGGGAATTTCTATTGCCGTTATAGGTATCATAGTCGCGGGATTCTTTCATTCAGGCAGCGAGGCGAGCCTGAACATGATTAAATGGTGGTTTCTTGTGAACGGCATACTCGCGGGTCTGGGCGCTGTGGTAGTGCTGGCCCATCCACTTACAATCATCGTTTCAATTATTGCCGCGCCGCTTACCTCGATAAATCCCATGATAGCGGCCGGGTGGGTCGCGGGTCTTACGGAGGCATCATTAAGAAGGCCTCAGGTGAAGGATTTTATAGACCTCAAAGAGGACATATCCTCAATAAAGGGGTTCTGGCATAACAAGATTACCCGCATACTTCTCCTTATAGTCTTTGTAAATATAGGCAGTTCCATCGGAACATTTGTCGCCATCCCGCTGATGATGAGGTTTTTGAATTAGATGCACCGCTCTGAAAAAAAATCTATACTCTGTCCTAATTGCAGGAAACTCATCAATCGTGACGAGCCGGTCTGTCCCTATTGCGGACTTTCAAGACCCGGATCGGGATGGAAGAAGACCCTTCCCTCAAACCTGCTGCGCAGTCCCTATGATATGATAAAGATCATAATATATGTTAACGCGGCGTTTTATGTATTTGCCCTTTTGCTGAACCCCACAGCGCTTGGTCTGTCCGCCAATCCTCTTGCCTTTCTGTCCCCCTCCAACAACAGCCTTTTGCTTCTGGGCGCGACGGGAACCATACCCATAGACAGGCTGGGCAGGTGGTGGACGCTCCTGTCGGCCTCTTACCTCCATGGCGGGTTGCTTCACATCGCGTTTAACATGCTGGCCCTGAGGCAACTGGGGCCTTTTGTGCTGCGTGAATACGGCCTCTATCGCTTCCTGATAATATACACTGTGACCGGTATAGCAGGATTTTACCTGTCATATCTTGCCGGTGTTTCCCTGACCATAGGCGCATCCGCCAGTATCTGCGGTCTTATAGGGGCAACGCTCTATTATGGAAAAAGCAGGGGAGATATCTATGGGCAGGCAATCTACAAGCAGGTTATGGGATGGGTAGTGGGGCTGGCGATGTTCGGTTTCATGATTCCCGGAATCAATAACTGGGGGCACGGGGGTGGTATAGTCGCCGGCATTCTTCTGGGTTTTCTTATGGGATACAATGAAAAACACAGGGAGAATCAGCTTCACCGCGTGCTTGCGACAAGCTGTATACTGCTGACTGCGGGAGTTCTGTTGTGGGCTGTCCTGCAATCCATCTATTACTCCCTTACCTGATACAGGGATCTGTCATAACAGACTGCAGGATTGACACACGCCGGATATTAACCTATATTTATCAGAAGGGTTCAAGGAGTCGAGGATTCAAGGGGTCAAGCGCGGGGCCTCTGTGCCCCACAGAGTTGAAAGGAGGATCGCATGTTAAGGAGAAATTGCTGGATGCTAGTTGTACTGGCCGGAATCTTTTTTGTCTCAAGTTGCTCCCTGCAGGTTGGAGACAGGGTAGCCGGCATTCATTCAGGAAAGTTTTTTTATACGGAAGGAAACCTGGTTACAAACTACGATGTTTCTTTCGAGAGGGCATGGAAGGCCTGTGAAAAAACGCTGGCTGATATGAAGACCTCCGCTATCGAGATAGAGAAGAAGATATCGGAGGGGACGCTTAAGGCCGTGCTGGAAGGCGAGAATATCCGGATATTTGTTGAGTATCTTGAGAAGAACCTGACGAAGGTATCGGTGCGTGTGGGACTTGCGGGAAACAACATCGCGGCGGAAATGATACAGAAAAAGATCAGGGAAAATCTTATAAACATGTAGCGTCATCTCAACTCCGGAGAGGGGTCAAAAAAATCTTCATGAAGATTATACTGGCAGGTCACAACGTTGATTATGAGGCGATAAAAGAGTGCCGCGAATCCCTTGACAGGGAGGAGTGCCTGACTCCGGAGACCATCTCCGCCGCTTACGCCCGTATAAGCAGGAATCCTCTGCCGGTATATGAATTGAGGAAGATCGCGAGGGCCGAAGTCGAGAAGGCGAGAAGATCCAACCGCAATATCGTCTTCGGTATGGGGCACAGTTCCATTGCCGAGCATGCCGTCTTCAATGTCGATATCATCGGTGTGTCGCGTCTCATTGTGGAGGAGATAGAAAAATTCCGCCTTTGCTCCTACACGGAAAAATCCCAGCGATACATACGGCTGGAAGATGATTTTGTTATCCCCCTGGAGGTGAGGGATGCCGGTCTGGAAGATGTGTTTGTCGAGACGGTAAGAAGGCAGAACAGCCTGTATCACGAGCTCTACGCCGGTTTGAAAGAATACATGTTTGAGAAGCACCGGGACATGCTGTCCGACCCGCGGGGCCGTTCCACGGTGGATGGATGGGCGAAGGAAGATGCCAGATATATAGTCTCCATGGCGACGCACGCCCAGCTGGGAATGACCCTGAACGCGAGGAACCTTGAGCTGATGCTCAGGCGTTCGGCGGCTCATGTCCTGAAAGAGGTAAACGAATACGGGACGAAACTCTACGACGCGACCGGGAATATCGCGCCTTCGCTGATCAGGTACACCGAGGCGACGCCTTTTGACCTGACTGCAAGGGCAGAACTGAGGAAAGCAGCAGGTCGCCTGATGGAAAAAATGGGTGCATCCGGAGAGGGTGCGATTGTCGCGAAAGATGGAAATGTGGTCCTTGTGCACGCCACGCCGGACGGTGACGAAAAAATTATCGCGTCCATAATGCACTCATCTTCCGATCTTCCCATGGACGGGTGTCTAACTGCTGTTTATAAGATGGATAGTGAAGAAAAGGAAGAGATAATCAGAACCGCCTGCCGCCATATGGAATCGTACGATCCGCCGCTGAGAGAATTTGAAAATGCCGGTTTCTCATTCGAGGTCACTGTCAGCGCATCCTGTTTCGCCCAGTTGAAAAGGCACCGGATGGCCACAATGACATGCCAGGAGTATAACCCTTCGCTCGGTGTTACGATACCGACTTCGGTACGCGAGATTGGAATGGAGGGACGTTTCATGGAGGTTATATCCGGGACGGATGAAATATATGGCCGGATCAGAGAGGTGTCGCCCCAGGCGGCGCCATATATCCTTACTAATTCCCACAGGAAGAGAGTGGCGCTGAAGGTGAACGCCAGAGAAATGTATCATATCTCCCGCCTTCGCGAAGATATGCATGCCCAGTGGGATATCAGAGAAACGGCCGAGAGAATGGTAAAGCTCGGCAAGAAAGTGATGCCGCTGACATTGATGCTGACCGCGGGCAAAGACGCCTTCGGGCAAATAAAGGGAAAATAAGGGGACAGTATACTTAATTCGTTTTCATCTTGCGATCAGAACAGTTTCTTTTCACAGAATTAAGTATACTGTCCCCTTATTTGCCCTGTCCCCTTATTTGCCTTATTTGCCAAAAATAGTCGCTGTCACTATTTTAATCGCTGAATTTGAAGCCCTTTTCCCGGAAGAGTTTCAGGCAGGCGTCTACTACCTCCGGATCGTACAAGGTCGTCCTGTCGTTTTCTATTTCCTCCAGCGCTTTCTCCACTCCCAGCGCCGCTCGGTATGGCCTGTGAGAAAGCATGGCCTCCACAGCATCTGCCACAGCTATTATCCTCGCCTGCGGGAGGATCTTTTCTCCCTTCAGACCGCGCGGATATCCCGAACCATCAAGCCTTTCGTGGTGCTGATAGGCTATCTCGGCAATAGGCCACGGAAAGTCTATCTTCTTCAGGATATCGTACCCGGCCTGGGAGTGTAACTTTATTATCTCGAATTCGGTTTTTGATAATTCGCCCGGCTTGCTCAGGATTTCCGCTGGGACATGTATCTTGCCGACATCATGAATAAGCGCGGTAAAATAGATTCCCTTAATTTCATCATCCGAGCGGTTCATCTCCCGGGCAATGGCCTCGGCAAGCTCTGCCACATGTCTCTGATGGCCGGCTGTATACGGGTCGCGCATTTCCAATGCCATGGCAAGGGCATTTATCGACGATTCCATACTCTTCAGGAGTTTTTCGGTGCTTTTGTGTTTGTAAATGGCCATCTCGATGGTGCTGTGCAAATCCCTCTCCCCGAAGGGCTTTATCATATATCCGAAAGGTTCTGTTATCTTCGCTCGATCAAGGATGCCGTCATCGGCATAGGCGGTAAGATAAACAACCGGTATATTAAACTGGATTCTGATCTGATCGGCCGCCGTTATACCATCCATTTTTCCCTCCAGGATAATATCCATCAGTATCAGATCCGGTCTGAGCTTTTCGGCCTTCTCGACAGCTTCTTCCCCGGAGCGAACAATGGGGAGGGACTCGTACCCGAGATTTCTCAGTTTGCTCTCTATGTCTTTCGCTATCATTGTCTCATCTTCTACAACCAGAATCCGCTTTTTCATCTGAAGACCCCTCCTCTTTTTTAAATAGTGACAGCGACTATTTTTTACCCACGTAGCGTTGCCCCATGGGCAATATATCAGTGAGGGACAGAGCCCCCGCGCTACGTTATGTTGGTTTTTCTGCGTTATACCCTTATTTAAATCAGTAATTTCCGGTTAGGTTTTTGCATATAAGTGCCAGTCATTCCGTCTGATATTACTATACAATATCAGGGCGCGCCCACACTGTTAGCCAAATGTCAAGTAAAAAAACAACTTATGTTATTGCAATATGATTATGTCACCCCTAAGCTGCAATATGATTATGTCACCTATTGTTTGAATAAGGTAGAGAAAGAAGCATCTCAAGAGGAGAAGGAGGTGCTTCATGGA
>JAFDAS010000264.1 GCA_019313695.1 Deltaproteobacteria bacterium | reverse complement strand
GCTTCAGGTATAATACATTCAAATGACAACTCTTGGGAAAAGTGTAACCAATTTGGGAAGTTTACTACCGGACTTTATAGTTCCCCATTTTTTGAGAATTTCTAATTTATAATAATTCTCATCAGGATTTGTTCCGAGATGTTTCTGCATGGTTGCAGAGGTATCCGGCATTACCGGATAGATAAGACCGGCTATGACTCTAAGTCCTTCAAGAAGATTATAGATTACAGCTTCAAGCTGTTTTCTGCTGGATTTTTTCTTCGCGAGTTCCCATGGCGCTGTGATATCAACATATTTGTTCATCCGGCTTATAAATTCCCAGATAGCTATGAGGGCCTTATGAAATTCAAAATTTTCCATGGCGCTCTCGAATTTACCAATAGCCTTAATTGCATCTGATTCAAGGCCAAGCTGTAGCTCCTCCTCTAAAACAGGATCAACTACCGGAATTTCCCCTGAGAAATATTTGTGAGCCATTGCAAGAACTCTGCTAAACAGATTCCCCAGGTCATTAGCCAGATCAGAATTAATGCGCTGTATCATAGACTCTTCAGAAAAACTGGAATCAAGGCCAAATACCATATCCCGCATGATAAAAAACCTGAACGCATCCAGCCCGTATTTATTTTTTATTTGAAGAGGCTCTATCACATTGCCTAGACTTTTGGACATCTTGCTCTGGTCAACATTCCAGTATCCATGAACATTCAGACGCTTATAAACCGGAATACCTGCCGCCTTTAGCATAATAGGCCAGTAAATACCATGGGGCTTAAGGATATCTTTGGCAACAATATGATTAACGTACGGCCAAAATTTTTTAAACAATTCTCCATCTGGATACCCAATAGCAGAAATATAATTTATTAAAGCATCGAACCAGACATATGTAACATAGTTATCATCAAAAGGAAGACTGACACCCCACTCGAGGCGTGTTTTTGGACGGGATATGCACAGGTCTTCAAGAGGTTCGCTTAGAAAAGATAAAACTTCATTTCTGTATCGTTCCGGGCGTATGAAATCAGGATTATTATTAATATGGTCTATAAGCCAGTCCTGATATTTGCTCATCTTAAAAAAATAATTGGATTCCTTGATAACTTCGGGCTCTGTTTTATGATCAGGGCATCTGCCGTCAACAAGCTCACGCTCAGTGTAAAACCTTTCACAGCCGAAACAGTAGAGCCCTTCATATTCACTAAAATATATTTCACCCGAATCGTATATTTTTTGCAGTATATGCTTTACCACCGTGATATGAGCCGGGTCTGTGGTGCGTATAAAATGATCGTATCGAATTCTGAGTTCCGGACAGAGGTCTTGAAAAAGACGGCTTATTTTATCTACATATGCCCTTGGGCTAAGATTCTCATTCTTTGCGGCACGAACAATCTTGTCTCCATGCTCATCAGTACCGGTAAGAAAGAAAGTCTCTTTATCACGCATTAAATTATATCGGCATACAACATCCGCAACAATAGTAGAATAAGCATGCCCAAGATGAGGCCTTGCATTAACATAATAGATGGGCGTTGTTATATAAAAGGGTTCAGGCATTCCCTATTTCTCTCCTTTTATAATTTCATCCAACCGGACCTCTATTTCTGAACTGTTATCTAAACGAACGGTCATTCTGTTGCGTATTAAGTTATGACGAATAACTTTGCCCTTGCCTTCAGCTGTATTCACCAATTTACCCACTTTAGGAAATTTTTTTTTCAGTTTTTGATAAGTTTCATGTTCAAAAGTCAGACAGCACATAAGGCGACCACACATTCCGGATATCTTGGTTGGGTTCAAGGACAAATTCTGCTCCTTTGCCATGCGTATAGACACAGGATCGAATTTTCCTATGAATGCCGAACAGCAAATTTCACGCCCGCATCTTCCCACACCGCCGCACATCTTGGCCTGGTTGCGTATCCCTACCTGCCGCATCTCAATTCTTACCCCAAACTCTTTGACCAGCATCTTTACGAGCTGCCGGAAATCCACACG
>JAFDAS010000263.1 GCA_019313695.1 Deltaproteobacteria bacterium | reverse complement strand
TAGAAACCTCATGCCGAGGTTGGGCTGCCCAGTCGCCGGTCGATCGCACGGTAGACTTTGGCCTGCAGGAGAATGGAGATTTGCAACTCAATGTTCACCTGGGCAAGCAGGACAACCTCTCAACAGACGCCGCTTACTTCCTCGAAATGCTTGACGAACTCCTCGCAGACACACCTCTGGAATATGAACGCTCCAGTGCCCTTGTGCACTGGTTCATCGCCTCAACCTGCGACCTCGACGTTTTCTTCAACGTTGAAGGCTCGCGATGCAAGGTAATCAGCAAGCCAAAGACTATAGAGACAAGCGAAGCAATCTATATTTGTGACTAAAGAAAGGAGTCCTTATGCAAAGCATCATAGTTAACCGCTCTTCACGCTGGAGTTTCTTTGCTTCAGCCTACGCAAGCGAAAAGAACAGCTGGGTCGGCTTCGCTGACGCAGCCACAGGCAAGAAGGTGATCTGTCACATCCCACTGTCTGCTCACACAGACATCATGCTCCTTGCAGCAGCCTTTCCCAGCCTGGCACTTGCCAAGGCCAAGCTCGCTGCGACAACCGTCTGTATCGGGTCGTTGAACGACCTGCTCCAGTGGCGCGGGCAAAGCCCTGCACAATGTATGGACAAAGATGTGGTCAGCGATTACTGGGCAGAGGCAGAAATGGATGAGTATACAGTCTATGCCACCTACGGCAATGACTCAAGCATCGAAATTGGTGAAGTCCAGATGCCCGAGTCCTTATCACCTGTGGAGATGCCACAGGAACTTGAGATAAATGGAGTGAGTTACTTCCCACAATTCTAAAGGAGGCCCCTGTTATGAAAATTCTAAGATTAGAACCTGACTGGAACCTTTGCTTCGACAATGAGCCCACACTAAAACTTCTCGTAGATGCTTTTCCTCCGACTGAGGAGATGCTTTTCGAACGTAAAGGTAGTGTTGTCTACGCAGAGCACGCCGGTTACGTCTTGTTTAACGTACTCAACTCTGATCATAGTGGCTACGCTGGACGAAAATTTAAGTACAATATGAAAGATGGATCAGTTCTTGAGTGGCTTGGCCCTTGGTCCCCTCGAGCTGGGGTTGTAAATCTCTTGGGCTTTGGTCCTTGTATGGATATTTCAATCACAGATAAGTTGGCTGCCTGGCAAGGGGGGCATACATTCTATGCAGGGCACGTTACAGTTGATCTTGTTCTTAGCTTCTTAGAAACCACTCACACCTATTTTGATGTTGTCGAAACAGCCAGATGTAAGGAACCTGTTTGGGAGCCCTGTGCTAAACCTGATTACTACCCAAGAATACTGAAAAAGTTTGGCATTCCTCTTGGCTGGAAATCAGCAAAGTAAATTACTTCCGCAGCGCTAACGCTTAAGCTATAAAGGAGGCCCTACCGTGCAAGAAGACATTATGCAAAAAGACTATTCACACCTGGAAGGCAAGAAAATCAAAGTCCTCAATGTTGCCTCGGGATGTGGCTACGGCCTGGTCATCGGCTGTGACCTTGACATCGGAATTACTATCGTAGACTTTGAGGACCATGACCTTTATCTACACTGCCTGATCGGCCCAGAGTCACCCAATTTTTGCCATAGCCAGGAAGCCAGGGAAAGGCACAAAAGAGCCTTTGTTTTCTATGTCGACTGGCTCGAAAAGGGTGTAGATTATGACTTAGGGATAGACCCTCTTACCGGAAAACCTGAAAAGTCTGCCTACCTTGCGGGTAGGCCAACGGCACTCACCTGTCCCTTCGGCCAATAGCTACAAAGAAACTTCACTGCATCAATTGACATTCACGGTCAGATGTGATATGATATGACCACAATGGGAGAAAAGTTACATGGCTAAAATTATACCGTTAGGCGTAAAAAGCTCAGTTCCAGGTGGAGTAACCACAGTCTACAGAGGCGCAAGTCTCAAAGCCTTTAAAGCGCAGACAGAAAAAGAATGCTTCGGCATGACCAAGGCAGACGCCACAGGCGCAGGCATTTGCATCCAGTGCCAGGAAGAGGC
>JAFDAS010000262.1 GCA_019313695.1 Deltaproteobacteria bacterium | reverse complement strand
ATTGGCTCCCAAAGCGCCTCTGTCGTCTGTAAGAGTGCGTACTATGCTGTTATCTGAACCACGATGGCGCATATACTTCAGCATTTTACCTACTTGCTTTGTTGAGTTGAAACTAATTCTTCCATGCTGTGATATAATACCTGCTATACTTGGCATATTTTAGTCTCCTAAAAATGTTTTTGCTTATTTGGGCATAACTGGAGATTATATTAGGCAGCCGCAGCTTCCTCTTCATTTTTTTCTTCATGTTCGTGCTTTAGATCTCCATCAACCGTTCCTTTAACTTTTTCTCTTTCTTCGGCAAAATCGAAACCAGTCCAGATTCCTATTGAGCCGAGTATCGAATCCTGAGGATGAAATTTTCTGAAGATTTTATAATAATAAGCTGCTTCCCTGCTGTTTATAATGGCGTTTGGGTTTTCTGCCTTGATTTTTTCAAATTCATCTTCGCTCATTTCTTCATGCGCTATTTTTTCGCCCAGGCTTTCGCAACCCGCACCTTGTGTATATTGAACTTTATAACGCCACAGGATATCATTGGGAAGATAACTCGTGTCTTCAAAGGCTTTGCGTAAGATCCATTTTTCGATCTTTGCTCCATTATGTTCTCTTATCTTTAATTCAGGGGGGATTTTCATAGAAAGATCAATCATAGCGACATCTAAAAATGGAACTCTAAGCTCAAGGTTAAAAAACATGCCCATACGGTCAGCCCTCTGCAAGTTGATATTGTGAAGATTGCCGATGCATCTTCTGGCTTCCATATTAAGCTTGTCAAACGGAAAGTGTTTCATATAGTGATAGCCGGTGAAAAGCTCGTCAGCTCCTTCGCCGGTAAGCACTACTGTTACATATTCCGCAGCAAGTTTGCACGTGAAATAGCATGGAACAGCGCAGCGAACTAAAGACGGGTCATAACTTTCCAGTTTCTTGATAACTATAGGTAAAGCATTGTAATATTCTTCTTCAGTGAAAAGCAGTTCATGGTGTGTAGAGCCTATGTGTTTTGAAGCAATACGCGCTGCTTTAATGTCATCACTAACATCGCCTTTCTCATCCTCCATACCTACCACAAAGGTATGGAGATTGGGAATCTCTTCTGCTGCTATTGCTGCTACGAGGCTGCTATCGAGCCCGCCACTGCAAAAAGACCCCACCGGAACTTCCGGATCAGCCAGCAGTCTTTTCTTCACAGCATTAATAAATGTTTTTCGTATCAGTTCACTGGTTTCATCAATATCTGTAAGGATATCATCCCTTATTTCAGGAATTCTGTAATATTTTACAAATCCTTCTTTTGGAGTGTAGTAGTGTCCTGCCGGAAATTCGTGAACTTCATCTACTCCTGCGAGAGTCATTGCTCCCAGCTCAGAAGTGAAGTATAATTTATCTTTATAATAACCGTAATATAAAGGTTTTATGCCTATTGGGTCCCGTGCCAGCATGAAGTCATTGCCGTCAAAAATTGCGAAAACAAACATTCCATCCAGCTCCTTGACACAATCAGGGCCTTTATCCTGATATAAATGCAAAACTACCTCAGAATCGGATCTTGTTTTAAAGTGATATTTTGATGCAAGCCTGCTTCGAATTTTACGGAAGTTGTATATTTCACCGTTGCATACGATTCCTTTTCTTCCTGAATCAGTCAGAATAGGCTGATGCCCATGAGCCACATCTACAATTGAAAGACGTGTCTGCCCCAAAACAGATTTGTCGTTTATATGAATGCCTCTGTCATTTGGGCCTCTGTGTTCCAGAGCATCAAGCATCCGGTTTATAGTTTTTTCGTCTTTAGCACCAAAACATCCTGCTATGCCGCACATATTAATCTCCCTATATTTGTTATTAATTTACACCCAAATTGATCAATTCAGGTCACAAAAATTTTCCCAAGATTTGCTGTTGTTAGTGGATCGTCCATATACATTCTTAGACGGTTTTGCTTTATAGATTCCATACCTCTTTCGTCATATATCGGCATCTCGACTTCAGGGGCATCATCAGGACTG
>JAFDAS010000261.1 GCA_019313695.1 Deltaproteobacteria bacterium | reverse complement strand
CAACATATATCTATAAACCATTTCAACTTCACCCTGTTAGAGACCTTTCCTTCGGACCTCTAAGGAGCTAAAACGTTTAAACAGCATAACTTTCTCCGTACGACATCAATAATTTTACAAAAATCATTTTGAACTATCAAGAAATTCCAATCCCCCTGGATTTAATACTGGATTTATTCATTCCATAGTAGGCAAAGGTAGAGATTTTAGCGTATAGGTGCACATAAAATCAGCGAACCGACGTCGAATGAAAACATAGCTGCCCTTTTCAACAATGACAAACGCATGTAACAATTACAACTTACTCTTGGTTGTCATCATGGCTTGCTTGATCGACATCATCTGTGCCGACACTTCCTGACGCCAGGCCCGCAGCATTTTCAGTAGTTCGTCTGCCTTCTTCGGCTGCGACCGGGAAAGATCGTTCTGTTCACCTGGGTCCACTTTCAGGTTGAAAAGCTGCACGGTGTTATTTTCGAAATACTCCAACAGCTTATAATCTCCCAAACGGATTGCACCGCCGGGGCTTTGCATTCCGTGATTGCTGTAATGGGGGAAGTGCCAATATATCGCATTTCTGGTGAAAGGCTCTTCCTTCAAGGCCGGCACGAAGCTTACCCCGTCCACATGTTGATCAGGCAGGAAAGGCAGACCCGCCATTTCCAGAATAGCCGGATAGAAATCTGTGCTGATAACCGGTTCCTCACAAACCACGCCCTTTTTTCCATGACCGGGCCATTTGATGATCAAAGGCACGCGAATACCCCCTTCGTATAACCAGCCCTTGGCCCCTCGTAATGGTAAATTAGAAGTCGAATAGGCACCATCCAGTCTGCTCTCTGGCACTTGGCGATTTGGATTGCCGAAGTTCGCCGCCGACATTCCCCCATTATCCGAGAAGAAAATCACGATTGTGTTGTTCGCCAGCCCCGTCACCTTTAACTTATCCAGAACACGTCCCAGGCTTTCGTCCGTCGCTTCGACCATAGCTGCAAACTCAATGTTGTCCTGCTGTTGCTTAATCTTAACAGTGCGCTGGGGAAGCACTCGGTAACCCTGGTACGATGGCTGGGCAATGAGGTCTGTCAATTGCTCCCGTGACAAGGGTTTGGTGTCATCCGGGTTTCCTTCCAGAATAAATGCCGGGCCTTTGGATCGCTGCATTTTCGCCAGCTTCTTGCGATACTTCTTGACCAGATCAGGACGTCCCTGGATCGGATCATGCACTGCGAAGTGTGAAAGATACAAAAAGAAAGGCCGAGCCTTGTTTTCCTCAATGTAATTCAACGCCTCGTCCGTCAAACGGTCGGTCAGGTAGTCGCCTTTCAAACCCTTAAGCCCTTCCATCTGGAAAGGTGCATAGTATCCCGCTTTGGGCCAGCCCTTGTTCCACCTGGGAACCTGCACATCGAAGCCATGCGCCAAGGGGCCCGATGGTTCTTCGCCAAGGTGCCATTTGCCGAAGATTGCGGTGCTGTAGCCGTTAGCTTTCAATGCTTCTGCCAGTGTGGTTTCCGCAAAGGATAAATGCTGGTTGATCACGGGTGGCTTTAGAGCTTGAAAGTCGAAGTCCCTTCTGCCAGGCAGCCAGTCGGTCAGGTTAAGACGGGCCGGGTACTTGCCGGTTAAAATACTCGCCCGCGTCGGCGAACAAACGTGACAGGCGGCGTAGGCCTGGGTAAACCGTACGCCTTCAGCCGCCAATCGATCAATATGAGGCGTCTCATAAAAACTGCTACCGTAACAACCAACATCTCGCCACCCCAGATCGTCTACCAAAAAGAAAATGATGTTTGGCTTAGCCTGCATCTTTGACCCTTTTAACTGCCTGTTATTCGCTGAATCCCCCTTCCAGTTGAAACTACATCCGCTTAGCACTGCCGAACAGGACAACGCCACAGTCTTTGCCAGAAATGTCCTTCTGTCAAACTTCTTAGGTATCACACATCTCCTTTAATTATTACCACAGGTCTTACTGAATATTTCATAGAAGTATTTCAAGACCAAATCGATTTCAA
>JAFDAS010000260.1 GCA_019313695.1 Deltaproteobacteria bacterium | reverse complement strand
TGCCAAGATTTGATTTACTTCTATCCGCCATCATTTTGAACGATAGTAATTTAATGAACGAACATCAACCAACCGGCTGGCTCGTAAAACCATGACTTTTCGTTCAGGCACTATCTAAATGCTTTTGAAAAAGCCCTGGCCAAACGAGGTTTACCAAAAAAGCTCTATGTAGATAACGGAGCCGCCTTTCGCAGCGAGCATCTTGAGTACATTACCGCGTCTTTAGGTATACACCTGATTCATGCCAAACCTTATAAACCTCAGGGAAAAGGAAAGATTGAACGATTTTTCAGAACAGTTCGAGGTCAATTTATTGTCGGGTTTAAAGGAGCAACGCTATGCGAAATCAATGAAGCCTTTAGTTTGTGGCTTAACACCTACCAACAAAGGAAACACGGCAGTACAGGGCAGACACCCTTATCCCGGTTCACATCTCAAATGCACTGCCTGCGCAGTGCTCCTTATAATCTTACTGACTATTTTAGAAAGGTTGCTTTGCGTAAGATTAACAAAGACAGAACCATCACTTTAAACGGCCGTTTATTCGAAGGCCCTGTCCCTTTGATCGGAAAAAGGGTAGAACTTTTCTACCATGAGTCGGAGCCCGAAAATGTTGAGGTCAGATATCAAAACAAAAGCTTTGGTATGATCCGGCCGGTTAATCTTGCGGTAAACTGCCGGGTTAAAAGGGATAAAAACAACAACCCGCAAATCCATGTTAACGACCATACCAAAAATTACCGGGGCGGAAAGCTCTGGTCTTCACAAAGGAGTAATCAAAATGAATAATAATTACCGTTCGTTTTTTGGACTGACCAAAGAGCCGTTTGGTACTGATATCAGGTTGTCGGATATTTTAGAGACATCGGAACTTACCGATGTCAAAGACCGTTTTGATTATGTTATCCGTCTGGGAGCCATCGGACTTGTCACCGGGGAGGTGGGTAGCGGCAAGTCGACTGCTTTAAGATACGCGCTGGAAAAGCTGCACCCATCAGAGTATCGCACTTTCTATATCACAGCCTCTTCAGGCTCGATAATGGAATTTTACAGACAGTTTGTGGATGCATTGGATATTCATCTTTCAAGCAACTCCAAAGCCGTTATGGTTCGAATGATTAAAAAAGAGATAACCGATCTGATCCTGGAAAAGAGAATGAAGATCATCCTGATTGTAGATGAAGCATCATTAATGCGCTTGGAAGTCTTTGCGGAACTGCATACCATCTGTCAGTTCGAAAAAGACTCCAAACCATGGCTGCCTGTCATACTGGCAGGACAAAACAGTCTTGTCGACAAACTGACCTGGCGGTCTTCGGAGCCCTTAGCTTCAAGAATAGTAGCCAAAAGCCACCTTCAGGGTGTAGACATTAAAGGAATGAAAGACTATCTGAAACATCACCTTTCAATTGCCGGTGTTGATCAGATGCTTTTTGACGATACCGCTGTTACGGCCATTCATCAAGGTTCCGGCGGGTTGTTCAGAAAGGCCAATCACCTTGCCAGGGGAGCCCTGATTGCCGCCTCTACCGACAGATCAACATCCGTTAATGCCGAACATGTACGCCTGGCTTCCACGGAAATATTTTAATATTTAAAAGAAAAGGAGTGAAAAAATGGATCTGTATGAAGAACAAAAATATGAACGTACAATAGATCAAATCATGGTTCAATTTGAAAACCTGATAATGGATATTATTCTAACATCCATAAAAAGACTCAATAAAGATTATGATCAAGTGTTCATTAAAGCTGCAAACGAAAAACAAGCGAACGATATTACTTTCTAAAGCAAAACCGGGTCGGTCTGTGTTCATACAGCGACCCGGTTTAATTTAATCTGAAAACAATCCTTATTGTTCAATTTAATCAGAAAATGCCGGTTTAAATAATTTGAAAATCTACACAAGCACTGAAGAATCCCGACTACATGAGGAGAAACGTTTGTCGAGTTATTGCAGAAAGGGAGCGGGTATGGAACGCGCTAAATGATAATTTGGCAGTTCCGGTATACAAAAG
>JAFDAS010000259.1 GCA_019313695.1 Deltaproteobacteria bacterium | reverse complement strand
TTTACAATGCCCGACAGCGTTACAAACTAAATATTTAACTTAAAAAAAGGAGGTAACGATATGTTTTGTTTTCAATGTCAGGAGACAGCCAAAAATACGGGCTGTACGGTTAAGCGGTGTTTGTCAAGCAAGTTGTCGCCTAAATTAACATTTTTTATTTAATTCGCTTTGCTCATTCTTTTTGGGTTTTTTAAGGCATGGGCAGGATAGTTAGCAAAATTTGAGTAGAGAAGCTACCTGTGAGGCAGCTCCCCATGTAGTATTTTGCTATACTACCTGCATCCGGATATCCCTTATCAGGTTTCCTCCCCAGGATATCCTGACTCCGTTTCTCCAGATATCAATAATGTACACTTATATTGCTTAAAATCAAAGCCCTCTAATATTAAT
Organism: Deltaproteobacteria bacterium; assembly: GCA_019313695.1. Classification (GTDB taxonomy): domain Bacteria; phylum Desulfobacterota; class Syntrophia; order Syntrophales; family UBA2210; genus UBA2210. Next base: position 1,637 of record JAFDAS010000259.1, on the reverse strand, counting down.
TTATGCTGCCTTTCTTTTATTGATCATTTTTTCTTTATCGGGGTTTAAATCAACCTTTTCAATCAAATCCCAATTCCTGATATTTCCTGTCCAACGCTCTGGGTTACGTCTTTTGGCTTCTCTGTATACTTTTTCACGATTCTTCAGTATCTCCTTATCTCTACCGCTATGCCGGGCATTGGGTGTAACAAATTTTATACCACTATGATGATGGTGGTGGTTGTACCAGCGTACAAATGTAAGAACCCATTCCCTGGATATATCCATGCTATCAAAAGGCCTTGAAGGATAGATCGAACTATATTTCAAGGTTTTAAATAAGCTTTCAGAATATGGATTGTCATTACTTACCGATGGCCGACTAAATGATGGAATTACACCAAGATTCTGAAGGGTTACAAGCATAGTTGCTCCCTTCATGGGAGAACCATTATCTGAATGAAGGACAATATCTTCTCCGGTTACCCCTTCCAATAAACAGGTTCTTTTTACAAGACTTGAGGACAGATCATCATTCTGTTTATCATGGACTTCCCAGCCAACAATCTTACGACTGTATATATCTGTAATCATATAAAGATAAAAAAATACTCCTTTTATTGATGATGGCAAATATGTTATGTCCCATGTCCACACTTGATTAGGGCCTGTTGCAGTAAATCCTTTTGGCTTGTTCCGCCTACAGGCTTTACTTTTCCCTCTATGCTGTTGCTGGCCTTTTTCATGCAACACCCTGTAAAAACTTGATTCCGAAGCTATAAAAATGCCTTGGTCAGCAAGCGCAGGAACTATTTGGGACGGCGGAAGGTTCATATACTCCTCACTATTGCAAATTCTGATTATTTCCTGCTTCTCTTCGGATAATAGCTTGTTTGCAGGTGTGCTTTTGCTGTATTGGCGCTGATCTTTCTTAATGCTTTTATCAGGAGTCCGCTTCCATCGCTGTAAAGTTCGTTCGGTGATCCCCAATAATATACACGCTTTTTTTTGCCTGGCGCCTGTATTACAAGCTTTTTCAATTAAAGATACCGCTTTTTCTCTTTTTTGGATGGGTATCATTCGTCCTCTGGCTCCCCCCAGTTCTCCCGGACTTTTTTTTTGAGAACGAGAAGTGCCGCAGTTTCTGCCAATGCTTTTTCTTTTCGCCTTAGCTCTTTTTCAAGAGCCATTGTTTTTTTCTTATATATTTTCTCTTTTTCCTTTGCTTCTTTGATATATTTTTTATCTGGAGCATTTCTGCAACCAGCTATACAGTCTTCTTTCCATTTCTTAAGTTGTACGGGGTATATGCCCTGTTTCCTGCAATACTCACTCTTTTCGGCTTCACTCATTGGCGCTGCTATCACTACTGTTTCAAACATCTTTTCCGCTGGCCATAAGTTTTTCCGTTTTTCTTGACCCATAAGTTTTCCGTTTTTCTTCTTGTAGTTTCTAACCCAGGTTGCTACCGTTGAACCCGGAATGTTTGCCTCTCTGGCAAAACTTACTACAGATTGATCTGGATTGAAAAAGATTTTTTGCAGCATTGATTCTTTAAATTCTTGTGAATATACCGTGATCATGTGACCTCTCTATCGCCCTCTCAAATTGTAATTTTTGTAACTCAATTGAGGCGACATCTACCCTGACACATAGGG
>JAFDAS010000258.1 GCA_019313695.1 Deltaproteobacteria bacterium | reverse complement strand
CCGATGTGCGTGCTTTAGAACCGATCAATTATCTTGAAATTGACTGGAATGGCCTTAAGAGAATTCAAAGAATTTACCCACGCATCGCCGGTCGTTTGTTCCTCAACCTCTCGCGGATTCTTGGTGAGCGCCTTGTACAAACAGATAAACTTCTTCTTGAAACAAAATAAATTTGATAAGGATATATGCTTATGAACCGGATAAAATATTTCGTTGCATTTTTCGTAGTTTTTTTTCTGGTTTTCAGTTTTCAGCAGTCCGTGAGCGCTGATGATCTTGATTTGTTAAACGATCTGGACCAAGAAGTCTCAATTACAGAAGAGAAATCCGGCGATGATTTTGATCTTTTCGACGAATTAGAGGAATCACCGGCTGAGAAAAAAGATGATCAATTTAAGTGCTTCACCCAAATCGCCAAGAACTTAGAGGGAAGTCTTCAACTACGCGGCCATGTTTTCTACCGGGAAGCGGAAGACAGGGAAGGTCTCGATAATAGGAATCCCGTTGGAGAGGCTCTCCTGAGATTTAACACATGGACCGGCAATGATACGCTGCGTCTGGATCTTTCCGGCTGGTTGGAAGCGGGAAGTCAAAAGGATACCTATGAAGGTATTTTTCAGTGGTTCCAGGACAGGGACCGTCGGCGGTACTATCTGGAATTAAATGAAATTTATCTTACTTTTTTTCAGGACAGCTATGACGTAACGCTAGGCAAAAAGATTTTCCAGAACGGAATTTCGACACTTTTCTCTCCTGCCGACAGATACCGCTCCACGGATTCGAATGACCCGATGGATCCTAAAGATTTTGGCACGTGGCAAACGAGGCTGGATTATTACATTGAAAAGTTCACGATCACGGCAGCCATATTTCCCGTATTCAATACGGGTAAGCCGCCCAGTGAAGATTCGCGCTGGTCAGGCGATACGGGAGATTATGACATTTATGAAGAAGATGTAGATACATCTGCTAACGAAGTCGAAGAAGATTACCCTTCTATTTCAATTCATAACGTCAGTTATTTTGCCAGGGCCAAGACGACCTTCCGCGGCTGGGATTTATTCGCTTCTGCTTATCACGGTCTCAACCCCTATTATGTCCTGAGGGAAGAAACTCGTGGATCTAAAAAAGTGACCATCAAGGAGAATGTAAAGGTAGGCAACTACGCCGCTGGTTTTTCAACGGATTACAAAAAATGGGAATTCCATGGTGAATGTTTGTTCAACTTCAGTTATGACGGAAAGGACGATCATTATATTAACTACGTCGGCGGCTTCACATACACTATTGATGAATTGGCTAAAAAGATCTTTCTGGAAAAAATTGACGTAACCATTGAATATGCGGGAGAAATAGTAACAAAAGAACAATATGCTGATAATTATACTAGAAGTTCACAGAAAAGCAGGTTGGGGCAGAATAATATCTTCACACGTATTAATTTTAAATATGATGAAGATTTAAGCTTTCAGTATATTTCAGATTTTGAATTTGATCCATCAGGTCGATACAATAAAATCCAGTCCAAATATAAAATCCGGCCGGGGCTTGAATGGACGATCGCTACTGAATTTTTTAACGGCAAGGATGACAGCTACTATGGTAGATGGGCGCGGAATGATCGGCTTATAACCGCCTTAAAGTATAGTTTCTAAGAAAGTTCTATTAGGCATTTTATTATTATCTTGAACCGCAAAAGCGAGAGAGATATTGACCTAATTTTCACTTTTCAAGCTCTTCCAGTTTCTTTTCGAACTTAGTCCGTTTTTCTTCCAGAAAGTCTGTGAGCTTTTCCAGCTCGTCAAAGATACGGTCTATTTCAGACTGGCGTTTGTGAATGGACCGTGAAAACTCGACAATTTTTTTACCGTCCTGATTCTGAGATGCTTCCTGCATAGCCAGGTTAAGCTCTGAAAGTTCATCTTCAAATCTTTCTATATCATTTTCCGCTTTTGTTATACTTTGCTCTAACGGCTTGAGGACTCTTCCCCTTTCTGTGACTATCTCTGAGCGTCTTTGTCTGAGTTCTTTTTTT
>JAFDAS010000257.1 GCA_019313695.1 Deltaproteobacteria bacterium | reverse complement strand
GTGACACCTTGAACGTGGATCTTGAAGCTAGTGTTGATCGAAAAACAAAAAAAGGGCAGACGCTGGTCGATTTAAAACATGTCCTTAAAAATCAAAGAAACGAGATAAATGTTATTTTTACGGAAAAGGTAATCTTTGAACCACCCGAATAGCATAAATGGACATTATTTTTTCCTTAAGATGCCCAACTCAGGCGCCTATCTCTTTGTGCAAGGATAAAATGATCGGGCTTATAATCATAAAGCGTCTCAATATTTTCAATGGACTTCCCAAAAATAAGGTAGCAAGTTGTTGAAATATGTATTGAAGGAGACACATAAAGACCTTGACGAGCGAAAGGAGTAGTGATTTAGCATGGAAGTAATATGCCGTGATTTGAACGCCGAACACGAAGCCCTGGAAGCTGTACTGGAAAATTTGGATGAATCCCAATGGCAGACCATGACACCATCACCCGGATGGAACATTAAGGACCAGGTCTGCCACTTAGCGTATTTCGATGAACGGGCGGCCCTTTCAGCCACCAGCACAAGTAAGTTCAACCACCACCTGGAAGAGGTTTTTCGCGATTTTGAAGGATGGGCCAAGGTCTTGGATGAGATGGGCTCGGACCTGTCGACAGAGACGTTGATTGCCTGGTGGCAGCAAGAACGGAAAAAGATGCTGGATGCCTATGCCGCCCTCGATCCGAAAACCCGATTGCCCTGGTATGGCCTCCCCATGAGCGCGCTTTCCTCTGCCACGGCGCGACTGATGGAAACCTGGGCACACGGGCAGGATGTGTTTGACGCCCTTCGATTGAAGCGAACCCACACCGACCGCCTGCACCATATTGCCTTTCTGGGGGTGAACACTTTTGGCTGGACATACACGAACCGCGGCCTGGAAAAGCCAACGATTGCAGTGCGCGTGGAACTGACGGCGCCATCTGGCGCTGTTTGGACATGGGGTCCTGCGGATGCAACCAACCGAATCAGCGGTCCGGCGGAGGGGTTCTGCCTGGTGGTTGTTCAACGCCGGCACATCGATGATACAGAGCTTGAAGTCATCGGCGATACCGCCCGCGATTGGATGCTTAAGACCCAGTGTTTTGCCGGCCCGCCGAGCGATGGCCCAAAACCTGGTGAGCGTGTATTTGCGCCTTAATAAATCAAGTATCGCGCGTGTAGAAATTAGCCGTTTATGGCTGCGGCCACAAACAAAAAGCCTGAACCTGCGAAGCTGCTTCAATTAACTATATAGCAATTCTTTTCAGTAATTTCAACCCATAATGTTCAATTATGTTACAAATGTCTATATTGTTGCTGTTGAACAATAGCCTGAAAAGTATGACCTGATTCTTGCCAGCAGTTAGCAAGCCTATTTTACCCATAGATTATCATACCACTCGCGGTGCTCTACGCCAGCAACTTTACGGTACTTGGCGGTCGTGTTGAAGCTAGCATGGCCAAGGGGTTCCTGGAGTAATCGAAACGCATCACCAGAATCATCCATCTTCATTGCATGTACGCTGAAAGCATCCCTCAAGTGGTGAGGACTCACTCCTCTCATCTTTCCTGTTTCTGGATTTAACAGGGCTGAGATCCCGGATCGATGGGCACTATCTCTTACTATTTGCCAGGCTCGATGACGATTTACAATACTCTTCGATCAACCTGTCCAGGGGTATCTGTGCCCTGTCCCCTTGATCCCACGCCAATGCTTTTGTTTCCATCTTAGTCAAGCCTCCTTCTCCTGTTAAAAATCATTGACCCGAAATTGATATTGACTTGACCCCTCATTGATGTGGGGACGACGCGCAGTTTAGTTAGGGTATAAAAAACTGCGTGTCCTACATCTTGCGCAAGCCACGCAGCCCATTACTAATTATTTCTAGTACCCCTGGGGCGACTCGAACGCCCGACACGCGGTTTAGGAAACCGCTGCTCTATCCTCTGAGCTACAGGGGCTCACTACAAAATTAATGGCGCGATTTCTTTATGACCATGCCTTCAGGAGTCGTGTACTTTGGTGGTCTAATCCCCGCTCGCTTTACCTCCACT
>JAFDAS010000256.1 GCA_019313695.1 Deltaproteobacteria bacterium | reverse complement strand
GTGGCAGACGAGATCGCGTCAAGGGAAAAACCGTCCGATCCGATACATCCTGCAAGACTTGTTGAACAGGTACGGACAGCCGTTGGCGATGACGCGATATACGCGATTGACGGCGGTGACGCCTCGTACTTCGGCCTCGTCGGACTCAGGGCGCAGGAAAAGGGGTTTGTACTGCCCGGTTCGGGAGGCCTTTTCGGTTGTCTGGGAACGGGCATACCATTTGGGATAGGGGCTAAAGTGGCGCGACCCGATAAAACCGTCGTCGTTATAACCGGCGATGGTTCCTTCGGATTCAACGCCATGGAGTTTGACACGGCGGTGCGCCACAATATTCCCTTCGTCTGCGTGATCTGCAACGACCAAGCCTGGGGCATGATCAAGCACGGACAGGAATTGACCTATGGTCCCGACCGCCTTGTCGGCTCGGAACTGGGGCCTACGAATTATGAGAAGATGGCTGAGGCCCTGGGCGGCTACGGAGAGCTGGTTATAAAAGATGAAGAAATCATACCGGCAATAAAAAGGGCGCTGGAATCGGGAAAGCCGGCCTGCATCAATGTGCTGACAGATCCGACTGTAACCAGCCCCGCAACACTACTTCTGGTTGACGGCCTGAAGATGGAGTAAGAAAAATGAAAGCTCTTCAATTTTCCGTATCGGTTCCACAGTGGGCGGCGTTGAAGGCCCTGGGGCTTGTAAACAAAAAACTCTTTTATCGGGGCCCTCTCGCCACCGTTAAACTCGCCGATGTTTCCGAACCTGCCCTGCCCTCTCCCGCGTGGGTCAAAATCAGGACCCTGTTATGCGGTTTCTGTGCCAGTGACCTGAATCTCATTTTCCTGCATGATTCGCCCACCGCCAGCTCCTTCACTTCATTTCCCTGCACCATAGGACATGAAATCTGCGGGGAGATTGTGGATACAGGCTCGGAGGTAAAAGAATTCAAGAAGGGAGATATCGTGACCATCGCCCCCCAGCTTAGCTGCGTAACAAGGGGAATCGACCCCGTCTGCCCTGCCTGCAAAGCCGGCAGAGTGGGAAACTGCGAAAACTTCGCGGAAGGGAGCCTCTCACCCGGCATGTTCACCGGTATCTGCCGGGACACGGGGGGTGGCTTCGGAGAATACTTCGTGGCGCACAAAAGCCAGGTATTCAAGCTTCCGGAAGGAATGTCCAAAGAAGAGGGTGCGCTTATCGAGCCCTTTTCCGTGGCGCTCCAGGCCGTTACCGACAACAGACCGCAACCGGGTGATCAGGTGCTTGTAATCGGCGGTGGTGTAATAGGAACCATGATAGTGAAGGCAATGCGCGCGCTGGATATAGACTGTCACATAACCGTCTCCGAGCCATCGCCCTTCCATGCGGAATTCATCAGGGAAGCAGGAGCGGACAGGATTATAACCGATGGCGATCTGTTTTCACATACGGTGGATATAACCGGCGCGTCCCGATATAAACCGCTGATCGGACAGGACGTCCTCATGGGGGGCTTCAACAGGATATTCGATGTAGTTGGAACCTCGAAAACACTTAATCAGTCTCTAAGATGTCTGGCAGTGGAAGGCATCCTGAGCGTGGTGGGAATCGGCCGTGATGTCAAACTTGATCTCACCCCCATGTGGCTCAAACTCCAAACCATGAGAGGAGTCTTCGCGGGTGGTTATACCGACGCTTACGGAGGGGAAAAACATATTTTTCAGGCGGTGATAGATCTCGTGAGCGCGAAAAAGGCCGATATCAAAGATATGGCAACCCACAAATTTTCCATAGACAATTACGAAGAAATGATCGAGACAAATCTCGCTAAGGCGAAAAACAGAGTTGTCAAGACAATGGTGTCTTTTATGTAAAAAAGGGGATAAACCTGCTGATGGGCGCTGGGAAAAATGCCCTTAAGAAATCAATTTTCAGAATCTTTCCCAGGGCCTTTGTGGCCCCAGGATTACAGGTTATCCGACAAACAGGTGAACTATGCTATATTTAAACGATTTATTTAAGGCGGATAATTTCCGCGATGCCGTATCAGGTATTGCCGGAGGATTCAGAGATAAAC
>JAFDAS010000255.1 GCA_019313695.1 Deltaproteobacteria bacterium | reverse complement strand
ATGCATATTCCGGTCCATTCCGTCCACCCAATCCGGTCCATTCCGTCCACCCAATCCGGGACATTCCGTCCACTGATTCCGATTAATTCCGTCCACCCATTCCGGAGCATTCCGTCCGGTTCGGTTTAAGTTTAGGAACACCACACGACGCTGGATAAAATTGTTAGTAAATCGTAGTCTTCCTCATTTTATCTGAGGAGGATTCAAACAGTGCCAAAAGGACGATTATCCATGCGTAAAACAAAGGAAATTTTACGGCTCAAATTTGACCAGCAAATGAGCAATCGGAAGATTGCAAAAAGCTGCGGAACATCCCACAGTGTTGTTGCAGATTATTTGTGTCGTGCAAAAAAAGCAGGATTGGATTGGTTGCATATTGCAAAAATGAATGATGCCGAGATTGAGACAAAACTGTTCCCAAATAAGGCAAAGAAAACAAAATCCGGACGAAGAATGCCGGTTATGGAAAAGATTCATGTTGAACTTAAAAAAAAGGGGGTTACCCTTCAATTACTCTGGCATGAATATAAATATGACAATCCGGAAGGCTATCAGTACAGTCAATACTGCGAGTTGTATCGCCGATGGGGCCGGAAGCTGGATGTTTCCCTCCGGCAGCAACATCGTGCCGGTGAAAAGCTTTTCATAGATTATGCGGGGCAAACTATCTCCATCATCAATCCGACCACAGGCAAGTCAACAGAAGCACAGATATTCCTGGCAACATTTGGGGCCAGTTGTTATACCTACGTAGAAGCCTCTCCCTCCCAGGCACTGCCCTTTTGGATCAAATCACACATCCACGCCTTTGAGTACTTTCAAGGTGTCAGCGCACTTCTTATCCCTGATAATCTTAAGTCAGGGGTTAATAAGGCGTGCCGCTATGAGCCGGATCTAAATCCAACGTACCATGAACTGGCCAAGCATTATGGCACCACGGTAATACCGGCAAGGGTCCGGAAACCCAAGGACAAAGCGAAAGTAGAAAATGCGGTAAAAATTGCAGAAAACTGGATACTTGCTGCACTCAGAAACCATACTTTTTTTAGCCTGGGCGAGCTGAATCAAGCTATCTCTCAAAAGCTCGAAGATTTCAACAACAGGAAATTCCAAAAGCTGGATACGACCCGGCGTGAACTTTTTCTAACAGTTGACAAGCCCGCCCTGAAACCTCTTCCCACAAATCGCTATGAATATGCGGACTGGGCAAAAGTTCGGGTTAATATGGACTACCATATAGAGGTGGATCGCCACCATTACAGCGTTCCTTATCCGTTAGTAAGAGAGCTTTTGGATGTTCGGATAACTGATACCATTGTTGAAGTCTTACACAAGAATCAGCGAGTTGCCAGCCACGTTCGGAGCTATGAGCAGGGCGAGCAAACCACTTTGATAGCGCACATGCCAAAATCTCATCAGAAATATCTTGAGTGGACCCCTTCAAGGCTTTTGAGTTGGGCAGAAAAAAATGGAACAAATACCAACCGTTTGTTCAAAAAAATAATGAACAAGAAAACTCACACGGAGCAGGCCTTCCGATCCTGTCTTGGCATCATGCGTCTTGAAAAAGGTTACACAGCAGAACGTCTGGAAGCGGCATGCACACGTGCTTTTTTTATCCAATCATTTTCCTATAAAAGCGTTGAATCGATCCTTAAAAATGGTCTCGACCAGCAGCCCCACCCTTTTGGAGAGGATCGAATAAAAGTGTCTCCAGTAAAGCACCCCAATATCCGTGGGAACCAATATTATAAATAAAATAAGGAGATTATATAACCATGCTTAACGAACAAACGATGGAAAAACTTATTGCAATGAAGCTAAATGGAATGGCTGATGCCTTCAAAGAACAGCTTGAACAGCCCGACATACACGAACTGTCTTTTGAGGAGCGGTTTGGGTTACTGGTGGATCGCCACTGGATATGGAAAGAAGATCGACGAATGAAACGCCTACTTCGGAATGCAAAGCTTAAAATTAACGCCTGTATTGAGGACATTAATTATAAAATCCCGCGTGGCATCGACAGATCCGTGGTCTTGAGGCTTGCAAGCT
>JAFDAS010000254.1 GCA_019313695.1 Deltaproteobacteria bacterium | reverse complement strand
TCGCAATGCTCAAGTGTCTTGCTGACCTGCCACCGAACAAAATGCGGCGCCCCGCAAATAAGGTATATCGCCAGAATCAACTGTATGACCCACCCGACAATCCTCTGCCATTGTATAAATCTCTGCCACGGCATGGATTCTCTTGAGGGGCCGTGACTCATCATTTTGGCATAGCTGGCAATCGTTGAAGCTATCGCGGAGATGCTCCAGGACAGCACTATAATACCCGCACAGACCATAGCCAGTCTGAAAGCAAAGGGCAGCCACCAGACCTTTGCCTGATCGGATTCGTAAACATCCGTCATTTTCGCCGACATGGAATCGGCCTTACAGATCAGCACGTAGATCACCAAACCTATACAGACTGTCATTATCGCAACCGAAATAAACCGTGCAATGCCGTACACGCCCAATGATAACTCGCCGTAGAAGATGCCTGGCAGTATCGCAACGACTCCAATACCATGATTTACCAGCACATAGATGCCGAGGCCAACAAGTATGATCCTTGCCAATTTACGCAAATCGCTCATTTGAAACATCCTCAATGTTTTCTCAAATCTCTTTCCCGTTTATCTTTAGTCTTCCGAAGACGCCAGGTAGTATTTGTCCATCTGCCGCCGCACGAACCGCGGCGCACCTAAGACGAGATATATTCCGAATGTTACTTCAGCCAGATTGACTATCAATCTCAACCAGTGTCGTCCCGGCATATAGAATACGGCGTCAACGTACTTATAGACTATCATGCTGACAATTATTTTCGGTGCGACCACGATAAATGCGACCGCTCTGACAAGAATCTCAATCCTGCACCCAAGAATGAGCAGACCGCACAAGACCAGAACCACACGAAATCCGCCCACCGCCGCCATGCTGCTTACCACATGCGTATCTTCATCTTCGGCCCCAATCATTCTTTCCATCCACGCATCCGACCAAAACAACATGCGACAGGCCAGGAAGGATAGAAGTAGGAATATTCCAAAGACATATAAGATCGGCCACCATCTGTCTTTTGGAGAACCCACGAGCCAGAAATAGCCTACGGACTCGATGAAGATGAAGACTCCCAACATCGTAAGGGCCAGCCGTGCCATCAAGTACATTCTGGTCATCAGAACACCTCAAGTTTGCAAATTCACACCGTTGCCTGGGGCATAGACAACTCAACGTAGGCGTTCACAGCAAAATTGTCCGTCATTCCCGCAATGAAATCTAACACTATCAAGCTGTCAGGGTCCTGTTCCCTATACTGGCCCTTCATATCTTCTGTTACGAATTGCTTTAACACTTTGCATACAGTTGTGTGGCTCAGGAGTCTTGTCTTATTGCCATTTTCCGTGAAACGCTTGGTTGACGCCACCACTTGCATCAACTCATCAAATAAGAAGTTGAGAGCGTGCTTGGCTTGCTTCTTGTATCTTTCAGCCGCCTCGCTGTGGTATATGTGTTTGCCATTGAATGCTATCAATTCACGCAAAAGTCCGGCTTTGCCCTCGCTGATAGAAATATGCTCCTGGCCGCTATTCTCGACCATATCCTCTAAAAACGTTCCAACTATCTCGCCATTGTTGCTCCCCAGAGCTGCAAAAATCTCGCTGGGGATTTCTTCTGAACATATCACTCCAGTGGTTATAGCATCCTCTATATCTCGTCCAACATACACAATCTTGTCAATCAAACGGACTATGCATCCCTCGAGTGTTGTCGGGTTTCCGGCATCCTCTCTTCGTTTGATGTTGTCAAGATCCTTGTCGCCCTCGTGTGGCTTTAGAACACGGGTGCTCCTATCCTCGCCACAGTGCGAAACGATCCCGTCTCTGACCTCCCAAGTCAGTTTCAGGCCGGGCGGTTCTCTGTCAAGTTTCGCTATCTTGTCAACCACCCTCAGACTATTAACCTCATGAGAAAACTTTGGCATTATGGCGTGCAAAGCCTCATCTTTGGCAATAATCTCGGTTAGAATCTCCTCTCCTTCGTGACCGAAGGGCGCGTGGCCAATGTCATGACCAAGGCCGATAGCTTCAGCAAGGTCTTCATTGAGATCAAGGCTTCG
>JAFDAS010000253.1 GCA_019313695.1 Deltaproteobacteria bacterium | reverse complement strand
TGAATTATTTTTTATTTTAATTCAAACTGTTAAAAAATAATTTCTTACCGTCATGTTTTATCAGAAAATGCCAATCTAATTGCGCCTAACTTTGCATCTTACTGCGGGGTTCGTATTTTTCACCGGCTGGTGTGGTCGAGTAGGCCAAAGGAACCTCCCCTTTGGCCTCTCACAGAACCGTACGTGAAACTCTCGCTTCATACGGCTCCTCCTGTCCACCTTTTCATCAATCCCTTGGGTGCCAACCAATGGGGAAACCAGCTCGGATTCATTCTCCTTGCCCGGTTTATCCGTCGAGCGGCCTGCATAAGCGTCTTTAGCTGTTTATACTTCGCTTTTGCCCAACGACTCAGGCGTTTGTCGAAGTGAAAAAGGACATTTCGGATGATACTCTTGCCAAATAGACCATAATAAGTCATCCAGCCTCGCAGCCGACTTCGGCAATACACTTGTATCTCCACCATTTCCTTTTGACGCCAATACTTCCATGGCCAGCTGTTGATCTCTTGGCGTATCCGTTTTGCCGATTTCTGGCTAACGACCGCAAGAAAATAAAGCCCTTGCTGGCCCTGTTTTGTCTTAATCCAGCGTGGTCCGAACGTGTAGCCGAGAAAGTCAAAGGATACCGTTTTATAGTCGCCTTTGTTGCGACCCCCTTTGCAAAATACAATTTTTGTCTTGGCTGGATGGAGTTGCAAGCCGCATTCGTTAAACCTGACATTGAGTATCGCCTTTAGCTCTAAAGCCTCCCGCTCACTGACACAATGACAGACAATATCATCGGCGTACCGCTCGAACTGAATACCTTTCCAGTTCTTTTCTACCCAAACATCAAACGCATAGTGCAGGTACAGGTTTGCCAGAAGTGGGCTGACAACTCCCCCTTGCGGCGTTCCTTTCCGTTTCTCTTCAAGTCGCCCATCCTCATATTGCACCGGGGCTGTGAGCCACCTCTGTATGTACATCAACTGCCAAGACTCTTTGACGTGCTTCCTCACCGCCCGCATCAGCAGGTCATGATTGATCTCCTCAAAGAACCCCTTGATGTCCATATCCAGAACCCACCCACGCCTGTTGCATCGCTCTTTGGCCTTCAAAAGCGCCTGATGCGCCGACTTCCCGGGACGATACCCGTAGGAATTGGGGTGAAAGTGTCTCTCCAGTTCCGGTTCGATCTGAAGTTTGACAACCATCTGGGCTATCCGATCCGTTACCGTTGGGATACCCAAAGGTCGGATGCCACCGTCTGGCTTTTCGATTTCTACTCGCAAAACCGGAGGCGGATGATAGCTTCCTGAGGACATGCGGTTCCAGAGCTTATACAGGTTGTTGCTGAGGTTCTGCTCAAAATCGGCTAAGCTCTGAGCATCGACCCCATACCCACCTCTGTTTGCCTTGACCCGCTTGAATGCCTCAAAGACAATTCGTTTTGGGATGTTGAAAGGTTTTATCTCCATCCGAAGGTTCCTCCCATCTTCTGGTTGACCCTCGGTTTTCGAATGGACAGGCCGCCCCCTTTACTCCATTTCCATTACAGAAACTTCACCACTACTACGAGGCAGTCCGCCCCTGTGCCCTGCATTGGTACTCTCATTTTGTGGGTTTACCACGCCACTTCTCCCTTAACATCAGGACGACAGGTTCTCATGTTCCGTATTAAAGCCTGTTCTGAATTCATGCCACCTCCATGCCGGCTGCCGCTTCGCCCGTATCCAGATCACGTCGAAACTTATCCCGAAAATACGCTCGTTCCCCGGTTTTGACAGCGTTTATCCATATCGACACCTCATCAGTGGTTCATTTGCATTCATCTCTTCAGAACGCACCTGACAGATTCTTCTGCCTTTTCCCTATCGCTCACGACAAATACTCTTAATAAATGCCGCATAGGGCAGTTTGATCCCAGTCTCTGATGACCGAAACCGAGGGGCCATCCCTCATCTTCAATACAGCAAGAAAGACTTTCGTCTCTCGTCATGACACACAAGCGCAGCGGAACACCAGTCCGAGTGCAAAAAAATGTTGGGCGCCACCTTAATAAAAAAAATAGCATCTTTTTTATTGACCATTATAATATTCAATTT
>JAFDAS010000063.1 GCA_019313695.1 Deltaproteobacteria bacterium | reverse complement strand
AGACCGAATCAGGTCGATGGCGCTTGTCCATGAGAAGCTCTATCTCTCTAAGGATCTGTCCCAGATCGACTTCCACGACTATATGGAAGATCTGTCAGTCCGGCTGTTTCAGGTCCACAGAGTGGATTCGAGGGTTGTAAGTTTCTCATCACACATAAAAAACGTGCTCTTCAATATCGAAACGGCAATACCCTTGGGACTTATCGCGAACGAACTTATCTCAAACGTGATGAAACACGCCTTCCCCGAAGGAAGAAAGGGAAAGATTGCCGTAAAGCTCTCACAAAACAAGAAGACAGGCAAATACACGCTGACCGTCACAGACGACGGCATCGGTTTCCCTGAAGGGATCGACTATCAAAACGCGGAGACCTTCGGCCTGCAGCTGGTGGAGATGCTCACCGAACAACTCAGCGGCACGATGGAGCTTGACAGGAACAAGGGAACATCATTTAAGATCGTATTTGAGGAGCGAAAATACAAAAAGAGGATATGATGGGCAGGGGGTCAGGCTTGCCTTATTGTCGTTATTGAGTCGGGGGAGAAGAACAGAGGCCAGTAGCGCGGGGCCTCCGTGCCCCGCAGAAAAAATTGCCCGCAGAGGGGCAACGCTACGACAGAATACCGTAGCGTGGGGCCTCTGCGCCCCACGAATATGTCGCCCAAGGGGCAACGCTACGACAAAAAGCAGCCTGTCTCCTTCAACTCTTCAATTTTTGGAGGGTCGCAACATGAAAATATCAGCTGGAACAGAATCATTCAGAATTGCCGTTCTTGCTTTCCTCCTGATTGTCTGTGTTGCGTTAATCTATTATTCTCATTTCATTCTGAGAACTGAAATTGTCTTTACTCACCTTTTCTACATACCCATCATCCTTGCGGGCCTGTGGTGGTCACGCAGGGGTATAGTAGTTGCGGTATCCCTTGCCTTATCGCTGCTGATTTCACACGCGATAAGCCCGCTTGAAACGCCCTTCAGGGCGGACATAATGCGAGCATCCATGTTTGTGGTTGTCGGCACGGTGATTGCCATTCTGAACCAAAAAAGATTGGCGCTGATGGATGAACTGCAGTCTTACAGCGCGACACTTGAGCAGAAGGTGGAAGAGCGCGCGAGTGAAATCAAAGAAATGCAGGAAAAACAGGAAGCAATCCTGAGCGGCATCGGCGATGCGGTTGTTGTTCTGGATAATGACCTGAATATTACATGGACAAACAAGATTGCGATGAATCAGTTAGGGGCTGCTATCGGCAGGAAGTGTTTCGAAGCATACCACTGGCTGAAAGAGCCGTGCCCGGAGTGTATTGTGCTGAAAACATTCGAGGATGGTGAAATCAGAACGCAGGAACAGGACAGGATGCAGGAAGATGGAAATCGAATCAGCTTTACAGCCACCTGCTCTCCGGTCAGGGATCTCGACGGGGTGATTATATCTGTTGTCGAGGTGTTTCATGATATCACCGAGCGCAAGCAGGTTGAGGATGAAATACGCAAGCTCAATGAAGAGCTTGAACAACGGGTGCCGAGCGCACAGTCGAACTGGAGCAGAAAAACGCCGAGCTTGAGCGCATGAATAAACTCTTTGTTGGGCGAGAGCTGCGGATGAAAGATCTGAAAGAAGAGATAAAGAGGTTGAAAGGGGAGGTAAAATAGGGGCCAGGGATCGGAGGTCAGGTCGGGAATTTATCTGTAAAGATTTTAAACATACAACCCTTACGGGTAAATTCCGGGAGTCCAGGCGTAAGCGTTTTATGAAAATTTGTCTTGTCTAATAAGGGGGTTATGCAGTGAGATATAAAAGTTCATATGTTTTTACAATAACCATCTTCTGGATAGCCATAATGACCCTTTCCACGGCCGGCGCTCGAAACCGGATCACTTTCTGGACAACCGAGGTAGAGAAGGAGCGACTGGAGATCCAGAGAGAAATTGCCCACGCATTTGCAAAAAGAACCGGTATTGACGTCCGCGTGGTTCCTGTTCAGGAAAATCTTATGGCGGAAAGGATCGCTGCCGCCCCTGCATCGGGGTCTCTCCCCGATGTGATCTTCCACCCGATAGACCTTACCATAGGATGGGCTAAAGCCGGGATTCTGGATGACAGGTCGGCAACGGATGTGGTGAAACGCCTGGGCAAAGAGACCTTTGGCGCAGGACCCCTGAACCTTGCCCGTATCTCTGGTGGGTACGCCGCCGTGCCGGTCGATGGATGGGGTCAGTTACTGCTTTACCGCAAGGATCTCTTCAAAAAAAAGGGATTGCCCGTGCCTGATAGCTGGGATCGCATCCTTCAGGCCGCCCGGGCCCTGCACAATCCACCTTTGATCTGGGGCTTCGAAGCGGCCACCGACCCAGGTCAGGCCTATACGCAGCAAGTCTTTGAGCACTTTGCGCTGTCTAATGGTGTCAGGCTGACAGGCCCATCCGGGAATATCAATCTAAACACCCCTGAGATGGTCCAGACCCTTGAGTTCTATAAAGCCCTTACCCGTTTTACCCCGCGCGGAAATCTCTACTGGCTCCACACCCGGATGGACTATATCTCCGGCCGAGCAGCCATGATTATATGGTCGCCCTTTATCCTGGATGAACTCTCAGGACTTCGGAAAGATATGCCGGTGATTCCCGATATTACCAAAGGAGAACCAGGATACCTGGCCAGAAATACCGGCTTAGTGAGTATCATTCACGGTCCAAAAGGGACAGCTCAATACGGCCAGATAAATTACCTTGGTATCACCCGGGACGCGGATAAGGTTGCAGCCAGACAATGGGTCGAATTTCTTTTGACCGACGGGTACCTGCGGTGGTTAAGTATGGCGCCGGAGGGTAAATTGCCGGTGCGCAAAGGGACCCGAAACGAGCCTAACCGCTTCATTGACGGGTGGATGGAGCTTGAGTTTGGGGTGACAACCCGGGCCAGAATCTCCGAGTTTTACGGGATGGACGTGGTGAAAACTATTGTAGACGGGGTGGACGGGTTCGATCGCTGGGGGTTCGCCGAGGGAAAAGGGGCCCTCGTCTCCAGGATTTACAGAACAAAGGCGATCCCCGAGATCCTCAAACGATTTCTCGATGGAGAACTAAGCGCAAAGCAGGCCGCCCAGATGATTGATGAGCGGGTGAAAACCCTGGAATAATGTTTGGCCATACATGAAAGGTGAGGAAAAATGAAAAAGCTGTTTTTGGTGGTCTCGGTGATAATCTTTTCGGGCCTTTGTTTTGCCCTGTCATATTTTTATATCACAGGCAATGATAATAAGCCCCAACCGGAAATTATTGTAAGTACTACACCAACAACCAGCGCTGTAACCTGGTACACTTCCATACCTCAAAGACATGCGGACAGGATCGCAAACGCCTTCAGAACAGAAACAGGCATCGATGTTAAGATTGTCAGAAGTTCCACCTTCATTATCAGAGAGAGATTGATGTCGGAGATTGAAAAAGGCCCAACAGAAGCAGATGTTGTAACCATTGCCGATATCGGGACGTTCATTGAATTGAAAAATCAGGGATGTCTGATGGAATACGTTTCCCCGCACTATAAAAATTTTCCGGAAAAATATAAGGACACTGGCTATTGGACAGTATTCGCGGGATTTGGAATATGCATGGCATATGACGAAAGCCGGATAGATACTCCACCGCAACACTGGACAGACCTTTTAAACGAGAGATGGAAGGGGCGGATCGGACTGGAAGATATCAATACCGCAGGCTCTCAGTACGGCCAGTATTACATGCTGCGGGAAAAACTCGGGGTGGAATTCTGGAAAGGGCTGCTTTCCGTCCAGGAGCCTAAAATCTATTACAGGACCGAAGCGCTGGCCAATGCCCTTCTTGAAGGAGAAATCGATATTGCCGGCGAATTCAGCATACACACAGTTTACGACTACAGGGTAAAAAGGAAAACATCTATCGAGGGGATATATCCGGAAGAAGGCATCCCGTTCATCCTTAACCCTGTTGCCATTATAAATCATACTGACCATCCGGAAGAGGCAAAGATATTCTTTGATTTTCTCCTTTCCCAAAAAGGCCAGGAACTCATGCAAAGTCTAAACTACAAATATTCTATCCGGAAGGGTATGGCGCCGCTTGACGGAATGCCTTCCCTGAATAATCTAAATATCCTCCTTCCTGAAAATGCAGTGGAGTATGCCGGCAAAAGGAGCGAATATATCCGGGAATTTAACGGCTTTTTTCAAGGAAGGGAATGAAAGAAAAAATGAAGATTGACAGTCTGAAGAAAAAGACCATCCTGTTTATTTTTATCATCACCATCCTTTGTATTGTGGGCTCTTCCCTCATAGCGTCTAAAGTAGTTGAGAAACAAATGACGGATAAGTACAGGGCCGATAAAGAGACGGCAGCGGGTATCATATCTCATTCCCTGGCTCCCAGGCTTGATGTGTATGATTATAAACAGGTGGAGCATCTGACAACATCATTTCTTGGCTATGCAAACATTACATCTGTTACCGTCTTTGATGCCGATGGAACCCTGATAAGATCGGCTGTCGAGCGGAATGTTTCCGCGGAAGATCTTGACATGGAAAAACGCGAGATAACAACAAGCATGAGGGGAATAATCGGAAGCGTGGAGATCGGCTTTTCAAAAAAATACATCCACAAACAAATCCGAACAATGACGGTAGCCTTGATTTTTGGCCTGATGGGTTTTTTTGTTATCGTAGGGTCTGGTATTTATGCATTCATGAGCCGCTCTATTATTGAACCGCTCGAATCCTTTACAAAAACCGTAAAAGAGATGAATTTTGAGAATCTTTCGGCAAGGGTAAAGATTAGCAGGGATGATGAAATCGGAGTACTGGCAGATAGTTTTAATCAGATGGCGGGAGACCTGGAGGAGTCGCACAGGGCGCTGCGCGAGAGCGAAGAGCGGTACCGGCTCCTGTTTCAGAACATTCCTGTCGGCCTTTTCCGCAACACACCGGGACCAGAGGGAAAGTGGATCATGGCAAACCCGGCAATTGCGCGAATCTTCGGTTACGAGACGGTCCGGGAGTTTTTTCAGACATCCGTAGTAGATTCTTACGACGATCCCGCGGGGCGCCAGGGCTTTTCCGAGAAGTTGCTTGCCCGGGGACATGTTGTGGGGGAGGAGCTGCGGCTGAATAGGCGCGACGGAATTACAATCTGGGTGGCTGTTACAGCCGATGCTGTCCGGAATGAATCCGGTGAAGTTGAATATTTCGACGGGATGGTAGAGGATATCACCGAGCGTAAGCAGGCAGGGGAAGCACGACAGAAAGCACACGATGAACTGGAAGCCAAAGTTGAGGAAAGAACCAAAAATTTGAAAGAGAAAACCGAAAAATTTGAAAGAATGAATAAATTGTTCGTGGATAGGGAATTGAGGATGAAGGAGTTGAAGGAAGAAATAAAAGAGCTGAAAAGAAAGATGCGGTAAAGAGGAGGTTAGTCATGAAGAAAGTTAGATCTTTGTTTGATTTAAGACCATTACGTTGTTTTATGATTGTTACACTAATTCTTTCCTCCTGGATAATTGCGAAACCCTGCTCAAGCAAAGCAGCATCAATTAAAGGGGAAAAGAACAGACTGGTCTTCTGTATTTCACCCTCCATCGTATCACTGGACCCAACAAATCACCGGAGCAGGGATACTCAAATTGTGTTAAAAAATATGTTCGACAGCCTCACAACACGGGATGCCAACATGAAGGTAGTGCCCCAGTTGGCTGAATCATGGCAGGCTTTAAATGACACTACATGGGAATTCAGGCTAAGGCGGGGAGTGAAATTTCATAATGGTGATGATTTTACCGCCGAAGATGTAAAATTCACACTGGAGAGGGTGGTTAAGGAGGGCGCTCTGGATGGTAAAACCTCACCTCGAAAAGGTCTGTTTGAACCACTGTCCGGGGTGAAAATCATCGACGACTATACGGTTCATATTAAAACAGAAAAACCCTGGCCCATCCTGCCTTTGATGCTTGCATTACAGGAAATTCTTCCCAATAAATATTTGAAAAGAGTTGGCACTCAAGGGTTTCTGAAATATCCCATTGGTACGGGTCCTTTTAAATTTGTTAGAAGGGAAGAGGGGAAACTTTTAATTCTTGAACGTTTTGAAGATTATTATGGCGGTTCTCCTGAAATTCCACCGGTGCAAATGGCACCGTTGAAATATCTTATATTTAAGATCGTTCCGATTAAAGTAGAGCAGATTGCCATGTTAAAAAAAGGTGAATGCGACATAATAACCCGTGTGCCGTCAGGAACAGTCCTCATATTAAGAACAACACCGGGCATCAAAATATCAGGCTGCCCGGCTACGCGAAGCTATTTTGCCGAAATAAACTGTACTAAACCGCCACTTAACGACCCACGGATTCGACTTGCCATGAATTATGCCGCTGATATGCAGGCAGTGGTCGATCATATATTGCAAGGATTTGGCACAGTCCTGCCAACTGTCTTGCTGCCAAATGCCTTTGCATATAATTCTTCTCTGAAACCATATACATATAATCCAAAACTGGCAAAAAAACTATTAAACGATTCAGGTTTCCCTGAAAGTCGTTCCATTGCTATTAATTGTCTCGAAGATGATAGAAAATTTGCCAGTGTAATTGCCTCTTTTCTTACAAGGGTGGGAGTGAAATCTGCAATAAATGTCGTCGATCATTGGAGACCGGAAGCTTACGGAAAAAACGCTAAATGGGACATCTTCGTGGGGTCCTGGGGAAATTCAACGTTAGATCCAGTGGGTATTCTTGTGCCGAAATTTAAGACCGATGCACGGGGAAATTTCTCAAAATACAGCAATGGAGAAGCGGATAAGCTGTTTTCCCTGGCAGAAGGTACGCTGGATCCCCAACTACGCGAAAATTACTACAAAAAGATTCAGGAAATCATCTACAAAGACGCCCCTATGATTTTTGGCTATGCCGCTGAAGAATTCTATGGCCTGAGAAAAAGGGTAAAAAACTTTATGCCTTCTCCCAGCGGAATGATGAACATGCATGATGTTTACATCAAGAATGGAAAGTGATTCATGAACTTATTCAGATTCATATTCAAAGATAGAAGTCTTGGGTATAAGTTTGCGCTTTTATCTGTTGTGCCCATCATTATCGTAACTGTATTCATAGTTATTTATATTTGCAACTCCCTGGAAAGATCGATGATCGAAAGAACAAGATTAAGGACCCAAGGATTAGCTGAATTATCTGCTCTTTCCATGTCAAACGCCTTCGTTATATATAATAAATATCTGCTTGATAACTTTGTTGACAGCCTGGGAAAAGAGAAAAATATTGTTTATGCAATGATAGTGGATTCCAGTGATGGCAGAATCCTTGCCCACAGCGATCATCAAAACGACGGTAAAATTTTTGATGATTCTATGTACACTGATATCCCGACCACTAATATATCGCAACCGCAATTAACAACTACCGGAAAACGGGGGGAAATCCACAGGATATTTGCTCCTATAATTATCGATGGTCAAAAGTATGGAGATGTAAAGATCGGATTTTCTCTGGAAGGGGTTTATCAAGAGATAGCTGTGCTTAAGAATAAAATTATTATAATAGCTGTTATCGCCATGATACTGGGTGTATTTTTTTCCATTTTTTTAGCCCGGATTATAAGCAACTTGGTAAGGGCATTGGCTGAGCAGGCGAATAGAATAGGCGAGGGCAATTTTGAACAAAAAATTATTTATAAAAGCAAAGATGCCCTTGGCCAATTGGCGGAGACTATCAATAAAATGGCAGAGGAACTAAAGTTAAATATAGGCATGCTTAAAGAAAATGAGGAGCGTTTCATCAAGTTCATGGAACACCTGCCGGCCCTGGCCTTCATGAAAGACGCAGATGGGCGGTATGTATTCGCCAATAGCGCCTACAAGACTATACTTGGCATTGACCCTGCTGACAGAATCGGCAAGACCGACGACGAGGTCTGGCCAGCCGAAGTGGCAGTCTCATTCAGGGAAAGGGACCGTCAGATATTGTCCACAGGCCAGCCACTGGAGACCATCGATGCCCTCACTGATAGCGCCGGCCAACGTGTCATCCACTTGACTTCCAAGTTCCCCATCTTAAGGGAGGGCAAGCCGGCTTTGATCGGCGGCATCGGGATGGACATCACCGAAGCCAAGAAGGCAGAGGCCGAGCTTGAGGCGCTTTCTCGGGATCTGGAGAAGAGGGTTGAAGCTCGAACCAGTGAACTGGAAGCATCCCAGGAGGCCATGTTAAATTTGGTAGAGGATATTGATAAGTCCAAAGATGAGTTGGAAGGAAAGGCCCTGGAATTAGAGGAGATGAATATCAAAATTCAGGAGGCAACCAAGGCAAAGAGCCAGTTTCTGGCCAATATGAGCCATGAGCTGCGTACCCCGCTCAATGCTATTATCGGCTTTTCGGAAATACTCGAGGACCAAACCTTTGGCGAACTGAATGTGAAACAGACAAAGTACATCAACAATGTCCTTGTCAGCGGTCGCCACCTACTCCAACTTATCAACGATATCCTGGACCTTTCCAAGGTCGAAGCAGGCAAGTTGGAACTTGAACTATCCAGGGTAAACATAAATGGCCTGCTTGAGAACAGCCTGGTTATGATTAAGGAGAAGGCTATGAAACATGGGATCAGGCTCGACTCGGACATCTCTCAAGAGCTAACGGATCTCGAGATATTGGCAGATGAGCGAAAGCTTAAGCAGATCATGTTCAATCTTCTATCCAATGCGGTCAAGTTTACCCCTGACGGAGGAGCGATCACGACAAGTACTCGGCGAGAAGGGAAAGATATTATGATCAGTGTTGCAGACACCGGCATCGGTATCAAACCTGAGGACCAGAAACGTGTTTTTGGCGAGTTTGAACAACTGGACTCAACGTATGCTCGCCAGCAGCAAGGGACGGGCCTGGGGTTGGCATTGACCCGAAGATTGGTCGAGCTGCAAGGCGGGCGCATTTGGGTGGAAAGTGAAGGCGAGGGGAAAGGCAGCACCTTCACTTTTGTGATTCCTATTGAGGCTGAGGAACGAAAAAGCGTGGTTTCCACCGGGCAAGAAGATCCTTTACCTTCTTGGCCAGACAAGGATGATTCCCGACCCATGGTCTTGGTCGTGGAAGACGACAGTCAGGCAAGTGATCTGATCAGTCACTATCTATCTGAGGCAGACTATGCAGTAGCTCACGCGTTTAACGGGGAGCAGGCGATTCAAATGGCACGGGAACTGAGACCTTATGCGATTACCCTGGACATTTTACTACCGGAGAAAGACGGCTGGGAGGTGCTGGCAGAACTGAAATCCCTACCCGAAACCAAAGATATCCCGGTGGTAGTCGTGTCGATAACCGAAGATAGGCAGTTGGGCCTCAATTTGGGAGCCATCGAATACTTTGTTAAACCCGTGAATAAGGAGCAGCTCATCGAGGCTGTGCGTAGCGTTGTGACTAAGACCGCAAGAGAGCCCAAGGACATGACCGTGCTCGTGATCGATGACGAGCCCCAGACCGTTGAACTATTGACCGACATGCTCCAGGCCGAGGGATTCAATGTCCTGCAGGCATATGGGGGCCAGCAAGGCATAGACCTTGCTATCGAGAAGCATCCCGATATCATCATTCTTGACTTGATGATGCCTGAAGTGAGCGGGTTCGACGTTGTACAGCAGTTACGAGCGCATTCGGAGGCTATGAAGATTCCGATCATGGTTTTCACCGCCAAAGATCTCACCGAAGAGGATCGACAAAAACTCGAATATCATGTTGAAATAATTATTTCGAAGTCTGGTTCGGGCAAGGAAGACTTACTTCGGGAGCTTGAGAGAATAAGGAAGATAAGAAGTTAAGATATGGAAATATGGAGAATGTGAAATGGCAGGCGAAAAGATACTGGTAGTCGAGGACAATCCGATGAACATGGAACTGACAACGGCCCTGTTGGAAGCGTCGGGTTATGTCGTCATCCAGGCAGGGGCGGCCGAAGAGGGGGTAGAGTTGGTAAAAGCCGAATCACCTGATCTTATTCTCATGGACATAAGCCTGCCGGGCATGGATGGACTGGAAGCAACCGGGGTTTTGAAACAAGACCCGGCGACAAAAGACATTCCCGTCATTGCTATGACGGCCCACGCGATGAAGGGAGATAAAGAAAAAGCTCTTGCAGCAGGCTGTGCCGGCCACATCACGAAGCCTATTGACACGAGGGAATTTCCGAAGACGGTGGCTCGTTTCATTGAGTCTGCCGTGAGGCCATAAAAGGAGACATTTACTAATGAGCCAACCAAAACGAATTCTCATTGTGGATGATGAAAAGCTAAACCGGGAGTTGCTGGAAATTCTGGTAGCGTCTTTGGGGCATAAGCCTGAAATCGCCAGAGACGGGGTAGAAGCCCTGGCCATGATGAAGCTGGACATCGACCTGGTGCTTCTGGATGTGATGATGCCTGGAATGGATGGATTCGAGGTGGCGCGGAGAATCCGTGAGGACCCGGACACCAGCGACATACCCATTGTCATGGTGACGTCTCTGACAAGCAAAGAGGATCGCTTTCGTGCCGTCGAGGCAGGAGCTAACGACTTCATTACTAAACCGATCGACAAAACGGAACTCCAGGTTCGCACGGCAAACCTGCTGAAGATGAAGGAATCTCAAGATGCCATAAAGCGCTATCAGGTAGAGCTGGAAAACAAAGTTGAGCAAAGGACCGAGGATCTGCGCCTCGCTCTCCAGGACATGGCTGAGGCCCAGCGAAAAACCCATAAGGCACACCTGGACACGATCGTACGTCTGGCCATAGCCGCAGAATACAAAGACGAGGACACAGCAGCACACATTCATCGCATGAGTCACTACTGCGCTATTATAGCCCGAGGACTCCACTTGC
>JAFDAS010000252.1 GCA_019313695.1 Deltaproteobacteria bacterium | reverse complement strand
GACTGACTGCACTTTTCTCTTCATTGACCTTGAGTTTAAGCTTTCCGGTTATGAAATTTGTAATGCTTTTCATAACACGCTCAGCAGCTTTCTTGCTCTTGAGATATATGACAAGGTGAGTGGCGCGAGGGAACCGCCCCCTTGCGCTCTCTCAGAACCCGGCGTGAACCTCTCAGCTCACCGGGCTCCCGTTATCCAGCCGTTGGTTTTACTCCCATCTGCCATTGCGGGAAGAGCTGGGGTTGCCTTTGGGCAATACCTCCGAGCCAATATTCCGCCCTGCGGCGATGGCCTTTCAACCTCTTAAATTTCCTCTCTGCCCATCTTACCAGTGTTCTGTTCAGATGGCGCAAAGTTGGGTGGAGCGCAGATTTGTAAAAGCTACCGTAGTAGTTTATCCAACCCCTAATGATAGGGCCAAACATATTCGATAAATCCTCAAGGGACTTATCGCTACGCAGGTGCATCTTCCATCGTCTTGCCTTCTGCCTGATCGCCTTTCCTGCCTTGTTACTTATGGCAGGGGAAAAATTGATGAACAATTTCCCTTTCCGGTTCTTTGATCTCCTTGGCCGAAATGTAAACCCCAGAAAATCGAAGCTCGTAATAGGGTAATCGCATCGACGGAGATCATCTTTACAATAAACAATCTTCGTCTTCTCCAGATGAAGCTCAAGGCCACATTCCTTAAATCTAACGTCAAGCACCTCCAGTAACGCAAGGGCTTCGGCCTTAGTCCGACAGTGCGCAATACCATCGTCTGCATAGCGGCAAAATGGATTCTGAGGATAGTTCCTTTCCATCCACTTATCAAACACGTAATGCAGAAAGAGATTAGCAAGCACGGGGCTTATCACACCGCCCTGAGGAGTACCTTTCGGCCTCGCCACCAATGTTCCGTCCTCTTTCTGAAACGGGACTTTCAACCATCTTTCGATGTACAGAAGTACCCATTTTATCTCCGTGTGATGTTTTACCGCCTGCATCAACATGTCGTGGTCAATATTGTCAAACAGACCTTTGATATCGAATTCAAGCACCCAGTCGTACCGCCAGCAACGCTTGCGGGTTACTTCGACTGCCTGAATTGCCGATTTTCCAGGCCTGTACCCATATGAGTTCTCGTGAAAACATGGTTCCACAAGAGGCTCAAAGTACAGCTTGACCACCATTTGTGCAATTCTGTCGGAAACAGTAGGAATGCCAAGCACTCTTTCACCCCCGGCCTTCTTCGGTATTGCTACCGTTCTGACCGGTGGTGGAAAATAGCTTCCAGACGACATGCGATTCCAGATTTTGTAGAGGTTATCCTTAAGATTCCCCTCAAAATCGGCTATCGACTCAGAGTCAACACCTGCTGCTCCCTGATTTGCTTTTACATGTTTCCATGCGTCCCAAACTACATGTTTGGAAATTTCAAACGACTTTGCCTTCTTCAAAGACTCCTCCCATAATAATGGTTGATCTTTAACTCCAGCCGGATAACCCGTCCCCTTTGCTCCATCCCCATTACAGAGACTTTATCACTAATACAGGACGGTCCGTCACTGTGCTCCGCATCGGTACTCTCATTCTTGTGGGTCCTCCACTTGAATTTCTCCCTTAACATCAGAGCGACAGCTTCCCACGTTCCACACAAAAGCCTGGTCCAAGTTCACGCCGCCTTCATGCCGGACGCCGCCTGGGCAGTAAACAGGTCCCCCCCAGACTTATCCCGGGGTAACGACTACCCCCCGGTTTTGACGTCGTCCCTACGCTTTCGACACGTCATCAGCGGTTCACTCACGTTCGTCTCCATGAACCATACCTGACAAAATCTTGTTCTGCCTTTTCCTTAACGCTCACCACCATGGCTCTTTACCACAGCAGCTTAAGGTGGTTTGAAGCCTGCTCCTGTAAGCCGGCTTCAAGGGGCCTACCCTCATCTTCTGTGCAGCATGGCTGCACGGAGTGCTTGACGCACTCCTGTGCGCCTTCGTGGCACACAATCATCGGCGTACCTGACAAAATGCAGTCCTCTTTTCTCCAGTTCCTTATCCAGTTCATCAAGAACTATATTGGAAAGCAGTGGGGAAAGAGGGCCACCTTGGGGAGTACCCT
>JAFDAS010000062.1 GCA_019313695.1 Deltaproteobacteria bacterium | reverse complement strand
CTGGAATCTGGTATGTTCCGCCGAAGGATACACCCAGCGGGCGCTCTGGAGCTGATATATCCTCCTGAGCCTCTGCAGCCATGGAGAATCTATCAGGTCTTTTTCTGTCTTTTCCGGGGGAAGATCGGAGGACGGCACGGTAAACCAGATATACTGGTATATGGGATCGGCGATTAGCGCCTTGCCCCGGTACGTCTTTGCTGTTTCCGAGCCTTCAAGTTTCATGGATAAATGAATACAAGACTTTTGCTAAAATATCAAGCAATTGAAAACGGCGGTAATTCACCATCAAAACCGGAGGAATCTTGATAACTATAGGTTTGCAACGTTTTATTAATAATACTCAGGTGCAGGCAAAATTGCCGCAGAACCTTATTGCTAAAGGAATCCGTAAAATTAGGCGGTTGATTCTGGCTCTTATGATATGTTTGCTAAACCTTCACTGAAATAGTGCTTTGAACATAGGGGGGAGCAGGATGCCCATCAATAACAATGTCATAATTGGACGCATTAAATTAACGGGCTTCATATTGTGGTCCTTAATTGCCGTTGCTGCATGGTTTGCAGCCGAAAGAGTAAAGAACACCAACATTGCGGTTACAATGGTTGCGTCCGCATATCGCCCCCAATCCAACATAAAAACAAGCAGGGCAGTTAAGGTCCTTGCCAGGTTATTCAACCCGGATTGAATCTGGTACGCACGATTGGGTTTATAACCAATTTTCTCAGAACCTGCTTCTCCCTGTATTGTAAATTCTCATAACGGGCTGCGGAACGTGTCAATGAAAATGAGACACCTCCATCAATAATTTAGTGTATCATCGAATCACTTCATTCGGTGACGGTTTATTAATCCAGACAGCCTCTGGTAGTGTCATCGGTTTAGGAATCTTTCCCTTGAACTTCCGGATTAACGGATTCCCGGCGGTTATTCCTGCTCATCTGCCTCAACTCGATTTTTTTGCTTCAGGAAGTGTCCTCGGGGTAGACCCACCCGGCTGCCCGATTAACTGTTTTAGTAGTACCTATGGGCTCATGCATTAATCCAGAGCAATGCCTCTTCGCGTTCGACCGAAGAGAAGCTTCTTATCTCGCCGCTGATTACCAGTGTGGCGATTTTCAATCCCCATTCGGTCCATTTTGGTCCGCCAATCACACCCATCTTTTCAAAGTCCTTTCTGTGTATAAGTCCAAAATGAGCGTCATCCCATAATGCCGCTGCCTCCCAACCATGGAATTCATCACCCATATCCAGCAGAAGTCGCGCCTTGCCGTGTTCGCGGATAATCGATTCCAAGCGTGGAATGAGTACATCCTTATAGTCGTGATCTGCTAATTTTCCCATGGCACTCAGTACGAGAATCTTCCCCTTACTTTCCGGTAACACCTTAATCATGGAATTCTCCTTTCAAATTAAGAGTTAAATTGTACCAACATCGGCGCCCTTTATAGTTATGCCTTGTGAAATAGCAAACAGTTAACGATAGAATCAGCCGGGCGGCTTTTTGCGTCGGCTGCATTAGCATGGTTCCGTGTCTTTATCTTGTTTTCTATAAAATTTAAGAAATTCAGAGGGAGAAAAAATATTTACCCCCTTAAAAGCTGAAGAAGGATAATGTTTTCTATTTCCTGTGACTAAAGATTTTACCATTCCGGCGATGGCAACTTCGAGGAATGGCTCATCGTTGGGATCCGGCAAACGATTCTTAAACGGCGAACTTGAAGTAAACTGGCAGTATTGCTTTATAAAATCAAGCAATATGCCAATATGCTCCTTATTGAATTTAAACTTTGAACGGTGAAGAACATCCTTATATTCTGCTAAAATCCTGGCATCTATATACACTGTAAATTCGCCTGAGAATACCATCCGAACAATTTTACCGCTTTTAATCTGCAAACAAGGCAGCATATCTTGCCAATTACTGTTTCAAGATTATCACATACCTGCTTGTCACCCCAAGTATCCTTTTCTTTTGCATTGCCGAGACGACTACGGCGCTGAAGCGTTGCGCGGACATGGGGGCCTGGATGATGTGGGTGTGCTGCCAGCCGGTTTTGTTTAATATACTGAGGTAGTCGTCTATCAGGATTGACGCTTCATGGGTTTCTTCTGCCGCTGGTTTGCCCTGAAAATCCCGCCAGTCCGCATTGATGAAGGCAAGCCTTGTTGTCTTTTTTGCATTTTGTTTCAGGAGGGCGAAGAAGGCTTCAAGAAATTCAAGGTATTCTTTCTTCGGCAGTCCGGATATGCTTTTCTCGTCATAGTCGCTTGCCTTTTTGTCGAAGTATGGCGGATCGAAGATGACGAGGTCAGGCTTTTCTTTGGAACTTGTAAACGGATTAGCTGGTGAGCTATTGAGCTGATTAGCTGGTGAGCTGATGAGCTGATTAGCTGTTGGTGTAGTCCATGTGTGTGGTTCGATTTCGGGGCGTGTCTCCGGTCGGTCTGTCATATCGAAGGCCCAGCATCTGCGGTTTAAGGCCAGGCAGGTGTCGGGGGTCGTTCTGCTTTGAGAAATAGTAGAGGATGTGGGCTATCAGTTGCGCGGGGATGCGTCCCGGCCAGTCGTCTCCGAATCTCTTGTCGCAATCATTCCATTCCCACAGATCCCATGTCCTCAGTCCCCAGCCAATTTCCTTGAATCTATCAAGGTCTTCTTTGTCTTCAAGTGCCAGTGACCAGACCATCGGTTCTGTCCAGTTGTGCTTTTCGGCTACCTGGGAGACTGTGAAGCCTCTGGATAGATCGGTATTTATTGAATTTGCCAATACTGGCATTTTCAATAAATGGTTATGGATCAACACTTGTTTTGCTCCCAATCTCTTTGCGATCCTGTCTTGGGGTATGCCGAGGCGGTTCATGCGGAATATGTTTATGTCAAGGCCCATCTGGGTTACTGCTCGAAGATCGCTTATGTAGGAGTCCACTGTCTGCCTTGAGCGTCCTATGGCCTTGCCGATTGCCGCGGAGCTGAGGCTGGAATTTCTGGTGTAGGCGCGCCGGGCAGTTTCTCTGGTCTCGTCTTCTGTCAACTGCCTGGGGCCGATGGCCTTTTGTGCCGCATAGAGGAGCGGATCTTCACCGTTTAGATTCTTTATGACTACCTCGACCTCTGTCACGCCGATTGTCTTGTAGGCGTTCCATCTGTGGGCGCCGTCGAGCAGGCGGTACATGCCGGGATGGTCCGGGTCGGGCTCCACTTCCATGGGGTCAAATTTGAAGCCGTCTCGGAGGTTTTCGGCGAAGGTGGCTATGCGCTTCGGATCGATTGACTTCCTCGGATAGATGTTTTCATCAAGGATGATAGAGGAGATGGGGATTGTGGTTGTTTGTTGAGTCATTATACTTGATCGTCACCTTATCTGCTAACAGCCTGAATACCCTCTTCGCCCTTCATGAGCCGGACAATACCACGACCCGCTGATTTGAAGTTATCATAGGCAAAAAAGCGATGAAGTCCATTCGCTTAAAACTTGATAGACAAATTGTGGAATCGGATTTTGCATAGTGTTTCCCGCCGAACGGCAAAGCTCACTGGTTTTCACGAAGCGCAGCGGAGTAAGAATTCAGTGCAGCGATTTATTAGCCCACTCCTTCATTTACAAAAGTTGATTGATAGTCGGTGGCGCTCAACACAGTATCGTATAGACCAACTTCTTCGCCTTCATGCCGGTCTATGCCAGTATAGCTCAAACTGGAATCCTCATACCTCTTGAATTTGTATACAGCGTCATTCATCAAGGCGCTGTTAAATACTCCGAGACTGACAAGCAACTCAAAATCCTTTACAGTTAATCCGGTCACTTTCTTGAAAAGCCCGGGCTCCAACTGCGTAATAACATCCTTAAGACATCGTTCGCGATAATCTGTCAGATACATAAACACAGGTACACGTGTAGCAAACTTGATCAGCTTTTCCTGAATTTTCTTACGCATACTCTTGTATTCTTTTTCTTCTTCCGTTAATCCCTTCTTTTCCATCCTGGACATTTCTTCGTCGTTCTTTTCCTTCCGTGCCTTCTTCACCGCCTCCGATTTGTTGATAATGGTTTCGATATCCTGATTCAAGTTCCGAAAGCCCTCAATGCTCATCAGCGCGTCCATGGCTGCTTTGTTTGCCATCAGCCGCTTCAATGTGTCGTTATCCACGTTCACCAGCAAAGCGCTTTCCCATCGCCTTGCAAGAAGTGTTGCTGAAGTACCGCTCATGGCAATATCCAGAATACTCGCCGCATCAATCTGTTTCATTGAGCTTCCGTCATATGCCAGAACCGGCAGGAAGCTGATAAACTCCTCAACCTTTTTTTCCGGGTTAGATTCATCGATATTTAACCGGCAACTGTAATCGGCAATCTGCCGCAAAGCCCTGTCCGGCGCGAAGTCAAAGACGTAACATTCCTCTTTGATAATTTCCTCACGGTTCGGCGCATCTCCATCAGGATTCATTACCACCCAAGGGCTCTGAACACGAAATGCCGCCTGAAAATAGGTCTCCGGGGTGGAAGAATTGCGCAGCATGAATATCCCCGTCCACGGCCTCACAGTCACCCCGGTAGTCAGCTTTCCGCATGAAAGAGTAATCGTCTTTGTCTGCAAAGGATCGTCCATGGCATCCTGCACAGGTGGCAAAGCCTCAACACCGATCCCTGCGGCGCTTCCCGCCGCTACTACCACCTGATAATCGCGATAAAACTTATTCTGCTTTTTCGATAACACCTTCCGCATGGCATAACACGACGCGACACTCGGCAAAAACCAGAAGGTATGGGACAGCACATTGAGCAGCCGAACATCCGAAAACGGCATAGGCGGCTTCTTTGCCCCCAGTTTCAGATTATCAATAGTTGCGGCCTGGAATGCGCCCCGTATCAAATCCAGCCACTTCTGTACTTCATCCTGATATTTGAACTTTGCATTTTCACCATTTCCTTCTGCGGCAAAGAAAACATTCAGGTCAAATTCGTCAAATTCCCCCTGCATGGCAATCTCGCGGATCGCATCCGGCATTTGATACGTCATCAATACCATGCGAGGCAGGCAGAAATATGGATTGCTCTCACCTTTCCATTCCTGCTTGGCCCTCTGTTCATCCGAATAAGTCCAGTTGAAAATCTGCTCCTCGATAAATTCGCCCGATGCAATGGCCCGAAACGGCGTCCCGGATAGATAAAGGTATGCGTCTGTCGTGATCGGCATGAACTCTTCGTCGTAATAATCGAGACCTTCACCTTCACCAAACTCTCTTTCCTTCTTGTCTTCCGCTTCAAACAGCTCCTTGGCGTTTTCCCGCCACGCACCGTAATGGTATTCATCAAAAATCACGCAATCCCAATTGGTCGCGTGAACCCATTCATTCTTGGTCTTGATACCCCCAGTGCTTGTATTCTTGCCCAGATAATCCTGAAACGACCCGAAACAGACAACAGGTTTCTTCTTGTCTGCGTCTTCATACGACAAACCGTTTCGCGAAATGAATTGCCATCCCTTGAAATCAATATGGCAATTCAAATCCTCTTCCCACGCGCTCTGCACCGCCGGTTTGAACGTCAACACTAGCACCTTGCTCCATTTCATTTTTTTGGCCAGTTGATATGCGGTAAAGGTTTTGCCAAAACGCATCTTTGCGTTCCACAGAAGATGCGGCGTCTTGTCGGGATCATCCTTGATCGCACTCTTGAAATAGGCCGCCGTCTTTTCCACGGCCTCTTTCTGCTCCGGGCGCATCTTGAAATCGAGCGTGCGATTTTCCTCGCTCATCTCGCCGGTTCTGAGAGCAATCACTGCCGCCTTGACCTGATACACTGAACACCTGAACCATTCACCCTCGGGGTTTTTGACGCCGATGTTTCGCAGATAGCGGTGAACATCGTGGTCAGTGAAGGCCGTCCCATCGCTGCGCATAGCGGATTCTTCGAGGACAATCCTGTATGGCGGCTTGCCAGGCTTTTTGATTGGATACTGTTGTGCCACGCGGCTTTGTGCGTCCACTGTGGTATAGCCCACCTTCAGCAACCCGGCATACTGCGGGTTCGTGTCTTCATAGGCGTAGATCGTGGGCTTTGACGCCGGGCGGGGAGGGAAGAAGTCTTTACTCATCGGCAGGCCCCTGCAATTTCTTTCTCGATTTGGTCGGCGGTAGGAAGTTCTCGCCGGTTACCACACTTTTGCCGGTTTTACGCTCAAGTTCGAGGCGTGCTCCCTTGGCGATCTTGCCGCCTTTTTTGCCCGCTTCCGCATTTTCAGCCATGCCGGTCGCCTCGTCGCTCTGGGCAATCTGTCGGGTTGACAGCTCGGCGAGGGCCGTAAAAATAAGCTCCGCCTCGCTCATGTGGTCGCGCAGATTTTGAGTCTTGAGCCCCTTGACCTGCTTGTGTTGTTTCACCGAGACGCCGCTCCATTCCCGATGAATAATGTTGGTCAGAATCGCGTATTCATCTTTGCCCTCTATCTCGTGATCCTTCCAGTAATCGGTCAGCTTGTTGCGGGTCTCCTGGCCCATCATCCGCTGCTGAATCCACTTTTCGCTTCGACCGTGCTGTTGCCAATATTCCCTGGCACGGTCCAACGAACGCGCCGGGTCACTCATGTCCTGTATGCGCTCATAGCCGACCTTTGCGAGCCAGAGCTTAATGGGTTCCGCCTTTGGGCTGGGAACCGATTGGATGAGTCGAAGCAAAGTCTCTGGACTGGCTACGTCGGTCAGATATTTTTTGCCATCCGCTGCCTCCAGTTTCAGTCGGTGACAATCTGTCACCGACTGATTTCCCTCTTTCTTGAGCCTTTCTTTGAGTTTGTTCCAGTATTTCCGCGCAGTTTGATAATCCGACTGCTGAATCAGCGCCGCAATGATATCCACTACAGAAAACAACCACAGTTCGCGATTCTCATTATATTGTCTGCGGATTTTGAAGTTTTCAAAAACAGCCAGCGCGTGTTCCTTATTCATCTTTCACCTCCATCGGGCGAACCATAGATTCAATGAAGGCAATCTCGTCTTTGGTTAAGCCGTATTTCTTGTATAGCTTATCGTCGGTCCATTGTTCAATAAAATCTTGGATCGGTACATATGCAAAGCGCTCGCGCGTTATGTCTTGCGAGAAAGACAAAAGCGATACAAGAAAGCGAACAAAGCGTGTCTTCACATATTCCAAGCAGTGTTGGGCTTTCGCTTTTTGATCAAACGATCCAAGAATGATGTAAGATTCTGTGCAGACAGCGTCTGGTTCGAGCAACTCAACTCTGGACAAAATGCGTCGCATGCCATCTTTGTCTGGCTGTCCAGCATGATCGTGTGAGGTCTTCGACGTCATCACTTTCCATTTTCCAATCATTTCATGTCCGGATGTCACCCGTTTGATTGGTATCATTCCATCGCCTGCGGAGGAAACCAAACGAATGTTTCCCTTTCCATCGGGCCTGTCTTTGGTCTGCAATCCAAAAGGTCTTGTAGCGGATATAATTTTCGTCAAAGACTTATCATGCTTTGAAACTACTTTGCGTAAAATCGATACTGCGGGACCAAATCGAACGAAGGTCTTGAATTCGTTGAGTGGCCTTTTTGACTCATACTCGGCTCCCTGGAACTTGTTTATAACAACACAGTCGTCATGCGTGTCTCTTGCCCAGAAGAAATAACAAACTCCGCCGGCTATATCAACACCGGGGAAGCATTCTCTCGCATCAATATAGTCAACAATCTTACGAATCCGGTCATCGTTAATCATCTCCGACCGGAAGTCATTCAGCCCCATACCGCCAGCGAACCATCTAGAGGGAATAATCATGGTCAGATACCGGGGTTTCAGTTTTTTGGCCTGTTGAACAAATAATTGATAAATCGGTTTTGCTTGCCTACCAGAACCCCCTGTGTCTAGCTGATACGGCGGATTGCCTACGATAACATCAAATTTCATGTTGAATATCTCCTCTGGATTTTCTGTGTGAATAAACTGGTAGGCATGGGTTTCAAGGTCTTCACCCCGCTCATAATTGGCTTCGCTGGCCCCGCAATAGGCGCAGCGGCCATTCTTCCAGTTGTGCTCAATCCGTTCAAAGCGGATATTGCCCTGCGGGTTGTCAAATATATCGCAGACTGAGTATCTGCCGTCGGCAGTCTTGGAACAATAAACCGACCGGCGCGATAGCAGTGAAGTCAACTCCGTGATAGCGATGCCGAAAAGCTGATTTTTGAAAATGTGATTAAGCCGTTTCTGCCGGTCGGGGATGTGCTTTTCCAGTCCCGCCTCCAAGCGTTTTGCAATCTCGCGCAGAAACACGCCAGTCTTACAGAAAGGATCGAGAAACCGAGCATCCTGATCGCTCCAGATATCCTTGGGAAGCAAATCCAGTATGTTATTCACCAGTTGTGGTGGCGTAAACACCTCGTCACTGCTCAGGTTTGCGAGACAGGACAGCACATCGGGGTTATAGCTACTGTTTGTCAATATCGGCAACCTCCAGGAAGTGCGTCAGCGGATATTCTTTTACAGGCGTGGGGATAAAGACATCCTCACCGAGATCGGAAAACAGAGGCAACTCCTTCATCGCCGCATGATTGAGCAAACCGCGAAAGGTAAAATCACGCCTCTTCAGCATGCTTCCGTTGACCGGCGACCATTCGGAAAACACAATCGGTTGCTGGTTGTTACCCACCGTCTTGAGCGAAAGAGCATCCCCACAAATGATATTGCACTCAAGGATAAACCTGACGGCCTCCCGGCATTTGTTCTTGGCTCTGTTCTTGAAAAGGCGATCGTAATTCCACTCGAAGATTCCATAAAGCCGATACCGACACTGCTTGACATTGTCTTCCTGAATGTCAATACCGTATATGGAGGACACCGCAAGAATAGTATACCTCTCGTAATCCAACTGGCTCTTACCGTAGCGGGCTTCAACAACGCGCAGTTTCCGTTCGAGGACTTCCGTCAGGAAATTCCCCGTGCCGCAAGCCGGTTCGAGGAAACGGGATTCAATCCGCTCCGCTTCCTGCTTGACCAGATCGAGCATGGCGTTGACTTCCCGCTTGCCGGTCAACACCTCACCATGATCTGCTACTCTCTGTTTTGAAACAACCTGCTTTTCCATAGGTACTGACTTTGTTTCCTTATCGGGCTAACGCCGCTTTCACGTTTTACCATATTTCTAATTGAATATTTCTTCTAAAATATCCTTTGTGTTCCTCACTAAGGTTAGGGACACTGCTGAAGCTACATTAAGACCATGATGAACAATTTTATTTCTAATTCTTCTTATCTCATGGGCTTTTTCCGCACCAGAAGCAGATAATAAGTCAAAGCTCCTGAATTCATTAATAAGTCGGCAGAGGTTTGTATTTCTTGAGAGTTTATGTCTTTTTCCTCCTTCACTTTTCAAAGTGTTTTCTAATAGAGTGCATGAAATGATTACTGCACTGTTTTCCAGACCATTAAACCAACATTTCATAGCCTCGTTGTACAACACATAAAATTCCTTATAGGACGGCTCGATATTTATAAAAGTTGGGATAAGTTCTTTAGCTCGTTCAGCATATTTATCTAACTCATTAAAAACAATACCGCAGTATCCTCCTGACAGAATTTCATCACAAATCTGTTCTCCTGAGTAAATTTCGAATAATCTTTCGATCGAAGATTTATATGCATCTTTTTTTTCTTTGGACCCAATGTATATTATCCCACCAGGATTGCGGATGAGTTCCTCGAATATTTCACGGCAAAGCCTATTAAATTCTTCTGATTCTTCTCCGGACAGGCTATCTTTATCGATCATAGACTGATAAAGTTTAAGTAACAATTCAATATGCCTTGATAGCTTATTTTCCATAATAGAAGAGGGATCTAAGGTGTTTTAAGTTTTACCAAAATCTAAGTCGGTTGAACCACATTCAATACAGACTAATCCCATTTCTTTGTCATCAAGCTCTTCTAAGTCATCATTGTAAATTTGATGGTTACATTGCCTGCATTCGCCAATCGGAACGTCGTCCGGCACTACTGGACCTGTATATAGTTGCCATTTCCCAGATTCGCCTAAAAGCTTCCAACTTTTTGATAATTTGTCGTAACCGATTTCCTCAGCCAAATGATAGTTCCAAATTTTCAGAGGGTGATTAAGAATCAATCGATAAATTGATCTTATGGGGCTTTTAATTTGTTTCCAGTCAACAATGCAAGACTCATATTTGCGAAGGGCTATCTCAGGATTCATGTAGGAATTCATATCATTGAGGATATTCTTGAGTGTATTCTCCCGTATAAAATGGTTTGTTTTCTTTGTGATTATCCATAATACTAAGGCGTTAATAACTATTATGAAAAATGCGTATGCAATATGTTTTGAGAAAAAATCGCTCCATATATAAACGTGCCATGAAGTACCGAAGAGTAGAAGGAAAACAAAGACGAAAAGTAGTTTATTGCCATATTTATAAAATATCATGCCTTTCCTCTATATCGATCTGTCTTAATCTCGAAAGTTTGGCTAACGAGACACACCAACCGACGCGCCACAGACGCCGCATTTATTCGCGGTCGGCTGTATGTTTTTGCTGTATGCTTCATTGCACCTATTTTATTGAAGTTATGAAAATACCAGTTTCTTGTTTCCTTCGTAATTTTTTAATAATTGGACAACTGAAACTTGATATTGTGATCTCTTAAGAAAGAAACAATTACCTCAATATGCACACCCAAGCCAACATTGATAAATTGATTCTCCTCAATTTCTTTACCATTTTTTATGACTTTAGGGCTGAATCCGAGTGGGTAATGCATGGTTCTGCTTTGCAATGCCCAAACCGCGCCCTTCGTGTCAAAAATTGGCCCACCACTCTGGCCTCGCAAACCTGGCGATGAGGTTTCTAAGAGTTTAATGTCGTATTTGCCGTCCTTTGATTTTCCAGCGTTTACATTGCGGGTAAAGATGCCGTCAATCGGAAAGAGCGGAAGTGGTAAAGAACCGGGAGCAAGTGTAAATGTTTTTTTAACACCATCAAATGTTGCCTTAATTTCATGAAAAGGAAAGCCCAACCTGCACAGACTTGTCCCATTATTAAAATTCAGAGCCGGATCTTTTAGCACTGGATAGGTCGCAATCATCTTTTGATCGAATGGCTCCAAACGGCCAATTACTAAATCGGCTTCTTGTAAAGGCTTGACATCTTTGATTTGGACTCCGTCGAATCCCCACCAAAATGAATGATTCGTAATCCATTTTGAATTGATGTTTAAATGTGAGATTTTTTTTCGTTTATGTTTTGAATCTAATTTTTGATCCTGCTCAATCACCTGAGCCTTTGCATTATAATCAGCGATTTCCTTGGCATGATTTTGGTAAGCAAAAAAAGATTGCCAAATATGCGCCACAGTCATTATCCAACCTTCATCATTGAGAACCACAAAGGCACCGCAACCACATTCGACAGACCCATCAAAAAATCTGGTAGAAATAATTACTGGCAATGTGAAACATCTTGCCTGCTGGTATGCTGCTGCAAACATAACCCCTCCTTTGTTTTCATATTATCTTATCCGTACAACGGGGCAAGTGAGGAGCGGTGGTTTTTCCGCGCATCCTTGTCCAGCCCGATGTTAGCTCGACCTTGCAAGGTTTTCACAAGTTTCCTTGAGCTTCACTATAAGGGTCCGCTCAGGCTTGACACTAAAAATTTGGCCAATCGATGAAAAGAACTGCGCACGAAGAGTAAGGCAAGAAACTTTATAGTTCGGCATAAGCATTCCCTTCGCAAAAAATTCCATCCATGGTTGAACTCTCGCATCAAGTGGAACATACCAAGTAGCCTCCTCGCCGTGGGCCAAATAGACTGGAAGCTTGCTACTCATCGATTCCTCGTATTGTTGAATGGCGTGTCGCTTATTTAGGAGGCCAACTTTCCAACCTATCTGAGAAATAGCGAGTGGACGTTCGCCTTGGTTCACGATTCCGAAGACTATGAATTCAGGGTACGGCTCTTTGCTTCCGGGTCCGATGCTGATTCGATGGCCGACCCAAACGCGAACTTTCGGGCGGATAGATCGATTGGCAATGTATAGAGCTACCACAGCGACGATTAATGTACCTGCCGCCGAGAACCAGCCAGCAAAGGTGTTTATGAACTTCCAATCTGCTCTCGATAGGTCAAACATATATAGTTCCTAGAGCAACGCGCTCTCCAGCTGGCGCGGCTTTTTGCGCGCCGCTGGAAGAGATTGTGTACGCACGGCATGGGCGTGAACTTATGGGGTGAAAGTCCCCTATACGTGAACCCTGCTAATGGTTCTTTTATCTCAGTGTGTCGAGGGACAGCTTCTGTCGCTCCGTTCTTCGGATTAATCCAAAGTGAATATGAGGCTCCTTCACGTTTTAGGTAACAACCGGCGATTCTTAACTTTCGCTCCAAGTCTCGCCGTTTCATCCGATCAGCACCTTATCTTGAATAGCATCCTCGGGTAGCCCTCGGAGAATGTCAGCTTTGCGATCCTCCAAGATCAACTCAATAGCCTGCCGCAAATTAGTCTTAGTTTTCTCTATCGTTTCCCCCTGTCCATTAGCGCCAGATATCTCCGGACAGATAGCCCAGAAGCCGCCCTCTGGTGCGGCTTCTATGATTGCTGTGAATTCTGCCTTCATTATAATCTCCTATCGTTTGTTGTTGACCTATAAATTAATACAAGTATTACTTAATTTCCCATCCAGCCAACAACCTGATTTAATAAATCGATACACCAATATATAATTAAATTCAATCGTTATTCTTGAAAGTGTACCGAGAATGTTCTTATCATCATAAAGCACTTATTACTCCGGCAACAATATATGTCAAAGCCGTCATTCCCGCGAAAGCGGGAATCCAGAATGGGTCTGGATGCCGGATCAAGTCCGGCATGACAGTTGATATGTTTAATTGGCGGAGTAATAATATGCACAGTGTCGTTACTTTGACATGAAGCATGCCAGCGTCCATACCCTGCACCACAATTTTGCCACGGCGTTAACATCCGCGAGGTTCAGGAGCGTTCAGGCCATAAGTAATTAATTCGAGTCTGACCCTATTTTTCTGGCGGATGCTTGCGACGGATTGATTGAATTACTTCGTCGAGCTGTTGAAGAAAACGTGACCGGTCACGTTTCTGCAGTGGTGGCGGCCCGCCCGTTATCGCTCCTGTCTCACGAAGTTCTGACAACAGGTCCCGAGTCGCGACGGCATTACCGATGTTGTTTTCAGTGAACGGCTTTCCGGTTGTACCAATTACGCTTGCGCCTTTTTTCAGGCAGCGGCTCGCAAGCGGGATGTCAGCGGTGATCACGATGTCGTCAGGTTGCACGTGTTCGACAATCCAATCATCGGCCGCGTCGAGCTTGTCATCTACAACTTCGAGTGTAAGCCATCGTTCATTCGGAACTCGCATCCAGGAGTTGGCCACCAGTGTGACATCAAGGCTATATCGGCTCGCGACGCGGTACACCTCCTGCTTGACC
>JAFDAS010000251.1 GCA_019313695.1 Deltaproteobacteria bacterium | reverse complement strand
GGCTCTCTCTATCTGAATGATATCACACAAACAGACGAGGTCCTGAACATCGGGGCGCACGGAGGGATTG
Organism: Deltaproteobacteria bacterium; assembly: GCA_019313695.1. GTDB lineage: Bacteria > Desulfobacterota > Syntrophia > Syntrophales > UBA2210 > UBA2210. Next base: position 4,925 of record JAFDAS010000251.1, on the reverse strand, counting down.
ACTTTGATCATACCAGCAAGATCGATATCGGCAGCCTTCAATATACCTATAGTACAATACCCACGTCCCTGACAGCGACCGATATCCACCTTGCGGGGAGCGCCGCCGGAGCCCCTGAGGATCCGACTGCCTGGTCATTCACAGGCCCTTTCAAGGTGGGCGATATCTCTAATAGTAATCCGGCTACCATCGATGTCGGCACAAACGAAACCACAGGGAAAACTTCGCTCTTTCTCAATCAGCCCATGGCAGGGTGTCTCAGGGTTGAAAATGTAAACTTTGGCGGCAAAGACTTCGGCCCGTGCGCCATTGACGGCATTACAATACACCGCCTGCAGATTCAGATAATGCCAGGTGCTTAGCTACCAGTGGGGACAGGTTTAAACCTGTCCCCGGTTATTAAGGAGTGATAATGCACATTCAGAGAGTGGGGACAGGTTTAAACCTGTCCCCGGTTATTCTTTTTCTTGCCGCAGTCCTGATGCTCATACCCTGCGCCCTTGTCCACGGGGAGACAACCCTGAAAGAGAAGGTCGTCTCTTTCGGCTCTCTGCCCGCGGGCTGGCGGATATATCCCGCGTCTCTGAAGGTAAGCCGCGATTCGTCCCGCGTAGCCTGGGTGGCAGGCAGGGAAGGGAAGTTTTCCGTGGTGGTGGACAGTGAAGGTCCCGGCCCTCTCTACGATGGTATCGGCGCGGACACTCCGGTATTCAGCCCCGACTCGAGACATATCGCCTACAAGGCCGGAAAAGGCGCGAAATGGATGCTCGTTGTGGACTCGAAAGAACAGGCCGGCTATGATGGTGTCTCCGCCCCTCTGTTCAGCCCCGATTCATCACACTGGGCCTGTGTGGCGCAGAAAAATGAGAAACAGTTTGTCGTCCTGGACGGAAAAGAAGGGGGACATTATGACGGCATTTTACAAAAAAACAGCCCCCTCTTCAGCCCGAATTCCGCCCACGTGGCATACGTGGTCGTAAAAGGCCGGAAGATGTCTATGGTGGAGGATGGAAGGGAAGGGAAACTCTACGACGAGGTATCCTACCCTGCCTGGAGCCCGGACTCTTCACGCCTGACCTATGCCGCGCGGAAGGCCGGCAAGTGGTTCATGGTAGTGAACGGCAAAGAGGGCCCCGAATACGAGCGCATCGGCCCCTGCGCCTTCAGCCCGGACTCTTCCCACTCGGCCTATACCGCGCGGAAAGACGACAAGTGGTTTATGGTGGTGGACGGCAGGGAAGGGCAGAAGTTCGATGTTGTCGCCGTCCCGATCTACAGCCCGGACTCAAACCACCTTGCCTGTCTCGCGGTGGATGACAAAAAATGGTCCATTGTCCTGGACGGCAGGAAGGGTGATGGGTACGATGAAATCGAATTCATGGTCTTCAGCCCGGACTCCTCTCGCGTAAGCTGCTCGGTTAGGGATGGCAAAAAGTGGTTTATGGTGGTGGATGGTAAAAAGGGGCCTGAATATGAGGTGCCACCAGTCTCTTTCTACAGCCCGGACTCATCCCGCCTCGTCTATATAGCCAGGAAGGGTAATAAAATGTTTGTGGTGGAAAACGGAAAGCCCGGTGTCGGGTATGAGAGGATAACCGTGCCGGTCTTCAGCCCCGATTCATCCCACCTTGCCTATATGGCGCTGAAAGATGGGAAATGGAGGGTCGTGGCGGACGGGAAGGAGGGCCTGGAACTCGACGGCGTTGCCGTCCCGGTCTTCAGCCCCGATTCGTCTCATCTTGCCTATGTGGCGCTGAAAGATGAAGAATGGATGGTTGTAGTGGACGGGAAGAAGGGGAAGACGCGCTTCGCCGGATTTCTCAAGGGCTCGTCTCTCGTGTTTGACTCACCCACCCATCTCCACGCGCAGGTGTTTGCAGCTTTTCTTGTGGGTGTCTGGCTTTTAGCTGGATATTTTCCCATGCTGGACCAGCCGAAGGAGCAGGTGAGCCTGAATGTCGGCGTTGAGGGCCAGCCCCTGGTGATAAAGGAGGTGGTCAGGCCTCTGTCGGAGTTCAAAAACGACCACCTCGTTAAGCAGGCCTACGACTACAGTTGCGGCTCGGCGGCCCTTGCCACGATCCTCAACCATTACCTGAGTGAAAAGTTTGATGAAAAACAGATCATCCACGGATTGCTCCGTTATGGTGACAGGAAGATGATCGAAGAGAGAAGGGCATTTTCACTTCTCGACATGAAGAAATTTGTAAATGTGCTGGGATATCGGGGGGCAGGTTACCGGGCTGAGATAGATGATCTCAGAACACTTGGTATGCCGTGCATTGTTCCGATAAAGATAATGGGCTACCATCATTTTGTGGTCTTCAGGGGAATATATAAGGGACATGTCTTCGTGGCAGACCCCGCGCAGGGCAATGTCAGTTTTGTCCTGTCAAGGTTTAAGAAAGTCTGGTATGAGAACGTGGCGTTTGTTGTTTATCCAAACGGGAGTGGCAGAAAGGGGATAAACGCTCTGGAGCTGGCCGAAGATGACCTGCGGATTATTGATCTCAACACCACAGGACATATACTCTTTGACTATCACCAGCCCTTTACCACCCGTGCCGAGCATGAGGTGCAGGAAATGGGAGACAGATACAAATATTATAAATCGAGATAGGAGTCAATCGGCAGGATGACGTTGTGGCGGCGATTTTCTACGCTAACTGTCTGCCTGTCAGGACAAGATTTTTTTGATCTCCCCGGTCTGCGGACTGGCCGCGGATTCTGACAATGGCAGGCCTGTGATCATTACAGGAATCACATTAGAGAGCCAGGACGGGGAAGATCAGATCATTGTGCGTTCCGATATACCCATCGAGCACTGGCACGACTTTTCTCTCGATAACCCGGAAAGAATAGTTGTTGATCTTCTCAAATGCCAGTATTCCAGAGAGCTGCAACCAGAGAAGAAGTCCGGCCTTCTCATCCGGTCCCTCAGATGCGCGCGCCATCCGGAAAAGGTCCGAATTGTTGCTGATCTGAACGACAAGAAAAAGGTTAAATCCCGGATAAATCACAGAGACAATCTCCTTATCATCTCTCTCTCTGACGCGGATGTTGGGCCGTCCGCGACCGTGGAGGAAGTTCAGGAAGAGGCGCGGGAAGCCCCCGTGCTGGTCGCGGCGTCGGATATCAATCTATCCGCCAAGCTGGAGGAAGTTCAGGAAGAGGCGCAGGAAGCCCCCGGGGCGGTTGAGACGGATCTTAAGCCACCCGTGAAGCCGGAGGAAGTTCAGGAAGAGCCGCAGGAAGGCCCCGGGGTGGTTGAAACGGATCTTAAGCCACCCGAGGCGAGGAGAGAAGAGGTCGAGGCGAGGAAAAGCCTGGAGATAACGGAAGAAGAAAAGACTGAAAAGGAGAAGGAGGTTCTGTCTGCCGCCGGAAGGCGATATACCCTTAAAAAGAAAGGGATGATGGGGCTGCAGTATGGCTTCGGATACAGCTATTACACTACAGAGAAGCTGGACAGTGGCCTTGGCTACTATGAGCATGAGCAGGTTCATTCCATGACCCACACCATCACCGTCGATTTTGCCGTCAGATGGCAGCCCTTCAAGAGCGGGGGCGAATGGCCTACGACAATACTGTCCGGCAACATAACCACAAACAGCGGTCAGAGCCCATACAGTATAAATGTTGACGATGAGCTTTCTACCGGTTCCGGCTTTTGGTCCTTCTCCGCAGGCGCGAGTCTCAGCAAGACGATCGATCCCGTGGTAGCGTTCGGCAGTCTCAGCTATTCGCACAGTCTTGAGGCCAGAGGTCTCAACCAGCACCTTGGCTCGTACGTACTGAACAAGGTTAAACCGGGAGACAGCATAAGTTACAGCATGGGGATCGGTTACGCGCTTTCCTATGATGTGTCCATGACCATGGCTTTTTCGCAGAGTTACGATTTTGGAACAGAGTATTATTTTGAAGGTGATAGAATAAGCAAGGGCGCTACATCCTCGAGTTCAAACTTCAGCATAGGGACCGGCTGGCGGATAAATCCTAAAACAACGATATTTATAAATGTCGGCATCGGCCTGACCGATAACGACAGTGACTTTTCCGTGTCATTCAGAGTGCCCTTTGATTTTAAGCCGCATTTCCCTGACTTGCATCTTTGGAAAAGGAATAATTCGAATGTGTTATCGTCATAATTATCGATCCTTTAGTATAATTATTTTATCCGTTTTTCTCTGTTTCTGCCGGGCGGAGACGGCCCATGCAACTATGCATGATCAGCTTGCGGTCTCCACGAAGGCCCTGTCTCTTGGAAATGCGGTCACCGCCTGTCCGCCCGGGCTCATGTCCATTCACTATAATCCCGCGGCGGGTTTGACCCTGCTTCCGGATAATCAACTCTCTGCCGGGATGTTATATGCCCTGCAAATGACCAGGACTGAAAGGTTTTCTAAGGACCCGGATTTTGAAGGGTTCATGGGAAACAACGATGATCCGGTGGCAGGGACGGAAGGAACGTCGACTCATGGGTTCTCGTACCTGCCGGGAGTGGGGGGACAGGCTATGCTGGCGGCTCCGAACGTAGGCCTGTCTCACAGGGAGCCGGGATCGAAGTGGACGGTGGCTTTCGGATCATATGTCCCCTATGGTGTAGGTCTGAGCATCGACGATTATAACAGAGACAACAACAACCCTATACGTTTCGGGGGATCCGCTCTTTACAACCAGCGTATGATATACGCGGCGCCCGCCATCGCCTACAAGGTGACAGACACATTGTCAGTGGGGTTATCGGTGGGGGTGGGACAGGCGGCTGAAGCCATCCAGGGTATGATCATGCGGGCTCCAAGTGAGATGGTCGCGATGATAGACGAACTGGGTAAGGCTACTGAAAGTCTCGAAATACCGGTTCTCTCGGAATTGACACTGCCTCCGCCGTGGTTTGGAGGGGGTCTGCGCACTTACGAAGCAGT
>JAFDAS010000250.1 GCA_019313695.1 Deltaproteobacteria bacterium | reverse complement strand
TGAGTTGGTATTGACAGGTTGAATCAAATATATTAGAAAGAACGCTTTTAATTCGAACAAGGGAGATTTCCTGATGATTGAAGTAAGGTGGCATGGAAGAGGTGGCCAGGGAGCCGTTACATCGGTTGAGATGCTGGCGCTGGCCGCGATTGAGGAAGGGAAGTACGCCCAGGGCTTTCCAAGCTTTGGTCCCGAGAGAAGAGGCGCGCCGGTGGCCGCGTTTAACCGCATTGACAACAAACAGATAAAGGTAAGATCCGGAGTCTATGATCCTGATGTTGTGGTGGTGCTTGATCCAAGCCTTGTTGGCCTGATTAATGTTACCGAGGGATTGAAACCGGACGGCGTCCTTATCGTCAATACGGGCAAATCTCCGGAAGAAGTTAAGAAAGAACTCGGTTTTGATGGCGCGGTGGCCACTGTTGACGCGTCAAGGATAGCCCGGGAAGAGTTGGGTGTCCCGATAACAAACACGACCATGCTTGGCGCGGTGATTAAGGCGACCCGGCTTGTAAAGATCGAATCAGCGAAAGCCCCTCTGAAGCACAGGTTTGGAAAGATAGCTCAGAGAAATATAAAGGCCATGGAAAGGGCCTATAACGAGTTAAAAATAGTTAGAGCAAACTGAATTGTTTGAGGTTAATGTCTTATGGAAAAAGCGAAGAAATGGCCGGAAGACTGGCAGGAAATAACTCCCGGTTGTATGGTGTTCAGACCGGGGAGCGCCCGGGACTACCATACCGGAAGCTGGAGGGCTCAAAGGCCGGTGTATGATAACGGCCGGTGTATAAAATGCGGTGTCTGTTATATATTCTGCCCTGAGGGATGCATCTCCCAGGATGCTGACGGATATTTTGTGGCCGACCTGGACTACTGCAAGGGATGCGGGATCTGCGCCCATGAGTGCTGGCCGGGCGCCATAACAATGGTGGAGGAGGGATAGTTTATGTCTGAGAGAGTTGGTATGGAAATAGCCCTTGCCGCCGCGGAGGTAGTCGCACTGTGCAGGCCTGACGTAATAGCAGCCTACCCCATTACACCCAATACGCATATACCGGAACACCTGTCGGATATTGTCGCGGAGGGAAGGCTTGACGCTGATTTCATCTGTGTGGAATCGGAACACTCCGCCTTGAGCGCCTGTTGCGGGGCATCCGGCGCCGGCGCGCGCGCCTTCACGGCAACAAGCTCGCAGGGACTTCTGTATATGGCTGAGATTGTCCCGATTGTACCGTCCATGCGGCTTCCTGTAGTTATGATCATCGGCAACCGCGCCCTGTCCGGTCCCATCAACATATGGAACGACCACAGTGACATCATGTCGCAAAGGGACGCCGGCTGGATATCGATGTTCGCCGCGAACGGGCAGGAGGTTGTTGACATGGCTGTCCAGTCCTTCAAGATTGCCGAACACAGGGATGTTATGCTGCCTGTCAATCTGAATCTTGACGGGTTCCAGCTTACCCATGTGGTCGAACCGATGATGCTCCCAAGCCAGGAGGAGGTGGATGCATTTCTTCCCGGATACAAACCATACGCTGCGGTTCACCCCGATAATATCGTCTCTATGGGAACACTTGCCCTCCCCGAAATATTCAATGAGTGCATGAAGGCCAAAGATGAGGCCCTCAAAGGTTCCAAAAAGATCATACTGGAGGTATGGAAAGAGTGGGAGGAAAAATTCGGTCGCGGATACAAGCCGGTGGAAAGCTACAGGACGGAAGGCGCCGAAGTGCTGCTGCTTGCCATAGGATCCATGGCCGAGACGGCCGAGGTCGCGATTGATGAGCTTCGTGATAAGGGAATGCCGGTTGGCCTGCTGAAACTGAGGCTCTGGAGACCGTTCCCCTTTGAAGAAATCAGAGATGCCGTGAAGGGCGCCAAAGTGGTTGCCGTATTAGACAGGGCAGTCTCCTTTGGCGGTCCGGGTGGCCCGGTATTCTCGGAGGTCAGATCGGCGCTCTACGGCGAGAAAGATCGTCCCATGGTTATCAGTGAAATTATCGGCCTTGGTGGCCGCGATGTCCCTGTTGGAGATTTTGTCAAGATAGCCGAGAAGGCTGCCGGAGTGGCGAAGACAGGGCCGGAAGAGGAATATGAAATTTTTGGAGTGAGGGGATCATGA
>JAFDAS010000249.1 GCA_019313695.1 Deltaproteobacteria bacterium | reverse complement strand
GTATCACGAACATCCTTTGGGATCACGACCAGATATTTATTGTGTATCTTTACTTCTGTCATAGTGTATAACGTATAACGTTATACGATATTAGTTTAACGATTGTCACAGTATATACTCATCCGGGTTTAGATGTAGGTCATTGGAAGGAGTCAAATCTATCGTCCGGCAAGCCTGGAACGTGAATATGTTTATGGCAATATCAGTCCTGTACCCGAACTGAGCAGATAAGAGATTGCTATGGGAAAGCTAATAAATCAATAAGCGAGTTCTTAGACGATGTATCTGCATGCAAATAGAAATAGTCAACTCCTGGTAGTTAAGGAAGGGATGTATTATTAGACTTAATTTGGTTGTACTTCTATGCGCTCTTCTTCTCATAGCATCTGGCATAGATCCATCGTCAGCATCCAGTATCACACATCCGATAATACTCGAGTTTCTTCCAAATCCGGAAGCTCTGATGGATCAGGGCGAGTATGTGGTTATCTACAACCCGACAGGCCAGGAAATTGATATATCTGATTTTATTCTCACCGATCTTGAAGGAGAGTTTGAAATACCTGGTGGAACAATCCTTTACCCGGGATTGAAATACCACATCAGATTGCCAGCAGACGGGATCCAGCTCAGTAACAGTGGAGACGAGGTAATACTTCTCGATAATACGTTACGCATGGTGGATTGTGTCATTTACGGAAGCTCAGAGTATGAGGGAGAGGGCTGGCAGGGATCTATGCTTGGCAGCGCTTCTGAAGAGCGCATATTCAGGCGCTTCTATCTTGATCGGGACACTGATACTGCATATGAGTGGCTGCCTCTCAGGGAGTATTACCGCGGGCAGTCAGATTTTATGCCATCTCCGAGATCATTTTCAGGTGAGGTCACAGTCTTTGTGTCGCCGGATTGCAGTCTTGAGATACTTCAGAAGGAGATCCGAAGTGCATCCGTTCTCAGAGTGAATGTCTATCTCTTTGAAAGCCAGGATATTGAGCGAGAAGTGATAGACCTGCTCAATCGAGGTGGAATAGTGTATATTCTCATCGAGGGCAGCCCTGTTGGCGGTATCAGCGATTCTGAAGTTAAAATACTCAGACACATCATAGAAAAAGGTGGAGAGGTTCGTTTCAGTAATGATTCGCTTTACCGACTGAACCATGCAAAGTACGCACTGATAGACAGCGATACCATTATTCTCGGTTCTGAGAACTGGAACAGTGGCGGGTATCCGCCTGATGGCTCCATCGGAAATCGCGGCTGGGGTGTTGTCATAAGAGACGGGGAGATATATCATGATATGTCTTCCATATTTGAGCATGACTGGGCACAAGGAATAAAGGTTAGTCCCAGTGACCTGCCGCAGGGATCTAAATCAGATACAGATGAGCCAGATGACCGTATCGGATATGAGGTGTTTGAAGCAAAGAACATAAACGGTGAGTTCACAGCGAATATGATTATCGGACCTGACAACAGCCTCCATTATGAAACGATCATCGAAACGATAAACTCTGCTGAAAAGACGCTTTATATCGAGCAGGCATATATAAGAAAGGACTGGAGAAATGATGAGAACCCTTACCTTCAATCTGCGATCAATGCTGCAATGCAGGGTGTGGAAGTGAAAGTCCTCCTTGATTCAATGTGGTACAACACAAACGAGGAGAATGACAATGATGAACTCTGCAACTACCTGAACAATCTCGCCTCGCAGGAGAACCTGAACCTTGAAGCACGGCTTGTGAGGCGGGATGGAATTTCAAAAATTCACAATAAAGGTGTGATCGTTGACGGCCAGAGGGTACTGATCTCCTCAATAAACTGGAACAAACATAGCCCGACCTATAACAGGGAGGTCGGAATCATAATCGAAAATCCCGAGTTAGCAGCATACTACACCGAAGTCTTCCTTTACGACTGGAACCTGGGCAGAACAGAGACAAAATTATCAAAAACAATCATAAACCCCTTAATAGTGGCAGTAATGATACTGCTCACTGCATCAATGATCTATTTAATAAAGCAATGGATGGGTAAATCCGGGAAATAGCTTTATTCTTCGTATATCCTCTCAGCTCACTTTCTTTTCCAATCTTAACCTCAAACGTTTCAGTGTAAATAACCACCAGGCA
>JAFDAS010000248.1 GCA_019313695.1 Deltaproteobacteria bacterium | reverse complement strand
ACCGCTTTGACTACGGTCTCCAGCTCCCTGATGTCACCATAAACGAAGTCCACATGTTTTCTGAGATCGTCAGATAAATATTTAATAAAACCATCGTCAGCCCGGGAAGTGTATCGCACAAACGCCCTGACATCAGCTCCAAGTTCAAGGAGTCGCTCGGTAAGATGAGAACCAATAAACCCGCCTGCGCCCGTTACTAAAACCTTCTTCTTATCCCATTTAAACATCTCAAATTGCCCCTTATTTCATATTTATTGTCCTGTGGTTCAACAAAAAAACTCTCTCAGGCGGCTATTATGGCATGGAAAGATTAAAAATTAAAGGAAAAAGTGCAAAATTATATAGATTGGAAAAAGGCAATTGCAAAGACAGCATAAACTTGGCCAAACTACTGATCGTGAGTGAGATTTTTTAGTGGCGCATTTAAGTTCCTTGTCTATAATGACTTACGTTAACTATTTAAGGAGTAAGTCATGGAAGACAAAAAGATCACGGTCAAAGAGTTGCAACTTGCTGTGGAGCAAGAGGTTACAGAAATGGTTCAAGAGGTTGTTGAGGCTATGAATAACGCCAAGCCGGGGTCAATTATAGCTGATTCCGAGGAACCTGTCAGGGATGCTAATGCTAAATTTAAGCAACAAATTTTTCAAAAAGCTCTCGACCTCCTGCAAAAAAAACAGGAGGCTTTTTCCCCCTCAGCAGAAAATGCGAAACAAGGGAAACAAACAGGTCACACACCAGACGATTAACGGTCCGGTTGAGATTACCCGCAAAGTATACTGGTCATCGCAGACAGGCATGGTGGCCCCTGCAGACCGTTGGCTGGGGATTGCTGAAAATCGTTACAGTCCCGGCTTGCGAGAGATGGTTTGTCGGCTATCGCTCAATGAGGCTTTTGTTCCAGCATCGATGAATCTTAAGCGGTTTGTTCAAGTAATTGTCAGCAGTTCTGCTATACGCGGCATTGTAGAGGATCAGGGTAAATGTATACTCGCTCAGCAGGCCAGTGGAGCTTTCGCTGTCGGATTTACGGCAGAGGACTGTACAAATAAAACGATGATAACTGGCGTTGATGGCGTGATGGTTCCCCACGTCACACAAGAGCAAAAACAAAAGCGTCGCGAAACAGAAAAGGTCAAACGTAAACGCCAGTCTCGCAAAAATACGGCTAGGCGAGGAAGGCCTAAAAAGGGTGCAGACGGCCCATACAAGGAGTTTAAGATAGCGACGTTCTATGACATAGACAAGCAGAATCAGCATGTCATAGGTACACGCAGTAATCATGAAAAGCTTGGCAAGCTAATGCGTCGTGAGGCTTCTAAGTTAAAGCTGGGCCAGGCCAAGCACAAATACTCTGTAACCGATGGAGCCAGTTGGATACTCAAACAATGCAATCAGCAACTGCCGATGCTTGATGAGAACATTCTGGACTATTATCATTTTCGTGACCATGTGATAAAGACGAGTCATACATTGTACGGCGAAGGAACAGAGCAAACTGTTTCATGGCGTAAAGAGATGATGGCTGTCGCTTGGAAGCAAGGCTCGTTAGTGTTTTTGGACAGGCTTAGCGATCAATACAAAACTTTACGCAGCCCAGCGAAACGCCAAGCCATAAAATCGCTTCAAAAATATGTGGCGACTCGTGTTGAGATGACCGATTATCCGGCTTTTAGAGAAAAGGGGTATGATTGTGGCTCCGGCCCAACAGAGTCCTTTTGTGGCTGCCTGACTCGTCGGCTCAAGGGGCGTGGTATGCGATGGGATAGTGATAATGCCGAGTCAGTAATGGCCCTTGCAAGCATATATTACACTGGACAATGGACAAGATACTGGAAGTCAGAAAAAAAGGCCGCATAGCATGCCACTAAAAAAACTCGCTCACCTTTAAAACGTCGTTTAATTTTTCCCTTGTAAATCCCTCAAGATTTTGTTATTATGCCCACTTTGAGGGATCAAAAAAATTCTGCAAGGATGCACGTCTGAAAAGCCCAGTTTTTAACGCCGTAAAAAAAGTAAACTGAACTTGATTGAAATGTAACGATTCGGTTGTTTTTGTCAACCAAAAAATATGTAAGCTACATATTTTTGTGTGTGAAACTTATTTAAGCTTTTATGAAATAAAGACTTGTAATAAAATATTTTTT
>JAFDAS010000247.1 GCA_019313695.1 Deltaproteobacteria bacterium | reverse complement strand
TTGGTGATGAGCATTCAAAAGAGAGCCAGTTGAGCATCGAATTTTGAGCCACCTTCGTTAATAAAATAGCGTCATTTCTGACGCTGTCAACTTAATTCTCTTTCAATTATTATGACGGTTTTCTTGTTCTGTTCCTTTCTTGCCCTTCAGGCTTGAGTTAAGCCTAAAGCTTTTGGAAATTATTTCTATCACATGAACATGGTGGGTTAATCTGTCCAGCAGAGCACCGGCTAATCTCTCATCATCGCCAAAGACCTGCGGCCATTCAGCGAACGGTAGATTCGTTGTTACGATCAAACTCGTCTGCTCATAACATTGGCTAAAAAACCCGAACAGGTGCTCTGCGCCAATACGATCAAACGGCACGTAGCCAAGTTCATCCACTATGATCAGGTCGCATTTTTTGATATGCCCTTCAAGCCTGAGAACAGTCTTTTCCTGCCTGGCTTCGATATAGGTATTAACAAGTTCAGCGGCAGTAAAGAACCTCACTTTATACCCACGCCTGCAAGCTTCCCTGCCGATGGCTATTGTCAAATGACTTTTGCCCACACCTGGAGGACCCGTAAAAACTACATTGCTGCGTTTATCAATAAACCTGCACATTGAAATATCTATGATCTGTTTCTTATTGATCTGAGGGACGGATTTAAAATCGAATCCGCTAAGCTCTTTGACCATAGGGAAGTTTGCCTGCTTGAGCCTTCTGGCGATGGCCTGACTTTGTCTGTGCTGAACTTCGATCTCAGCTAATCTTTGCAGGTAAGTTTCGTATGGCTCATTATCTTTGGCTGAAGCTCTGGCTATAGCCTGATATTCCCTGGTGATAGTCGGCAATTTCAACGTCTTAAGATAGCTCTTTAGTAAAACCCTTTCATCTTTCATACAAAACACTCCTCTGTTCTTAAGCTGTCATAAACACTGAGATTACGTTTGCCGTCACCTTTGTTGACAAGAATGGTATTGCCGCTAAGATCCAGATGACAGCCATTGCGTAGAAAGCTTGAGACTGCCTCATCACTAAAGGCTCTGCACTTTACACAGATACTTACTGCCTCCTTAACCTGTCTCTCCGGATACTCTGAAAACAGCAAAAGTATGCTTATGAATCTGCCTGTCCCTTCACTGTCGTAACGGTATTCCAACTCTCTTCGCATAAACTCAAAATCCTCACCCCATGGCTGACCCTTAAATGCCCTTGAATTATCAAGGCTTCCGGGCTTTCGCTCTAAGAGCTTGATATAATGCATCGGATCGAGGATATACTGCTCTTTCAGGTAACACTTCTTATGCGATGCAATAAGCTCATGTGCAAAGTAAATATCCACTTTATCTACGAACACTTTGATCTGACATGATCGAAAAGCATATTCAGTGGGAATTGAATACCTGTTCGTATCGACTCTGACCAGAAGGTGTTTGTCAGGAAATGTAGATATCCTTCTGCACGCTTCGAATCTTTGTGGTGGAAGTTCATAAAGCTGATGCTTTTCTTCCTCGAACAGATTGCCCATTGTTTTGCCTGTATGCGGAGCAGGCGCTTTTCTGTTAAGCTCTTTGCCGCAAGCTGAAAGAAGTTTGTCGTTGAGTTCTTCAATACTGGATACATGTGGGATGGGAGAGAAAAACTGCCTTTCACTTCGCTTCGCAAGATTCTCAACATCTCCTTTCTCATTGCCCCTGGCAACATTACAGAATCGAGTGTCAAACAGATACCAACTGCGAAGTTCCTTGAAACGTTTGTTGAGTTTGCGTTTTCCCTTCTTCAAAACTTTGATGACCGCAGTCTTTAGGTTGTCATAAGCAATTCGTCTTGGTACACCGCCGAAGTACTCGAATGCCCTGACATGGCCGTCAAGAAAACATTCGATCGTCATGCTTTCATATGCACAAACAAACGGAGCTTTAGAACAACAAAGCTTCATGCAAAAGCCATGAATCTTCTTTTCGATGCCGTTCTCATAGATAACAGCCTCATGCCAATCAACCTGTGCTTCTTCACCAAGTTCAAATTCCAACGGCATGAACACTTCCTTGCTGCGATTGGTTGCCTCTTTGATGTATCGCTGAACCGTGCTGTAATGGCCGGTAAATCCATACTCATCGCAAAGCCGCTCATACATCTTTGTCACGTACATCCGCTGTTTACGCCGTGTT
>JAFDAS010000246.1 GCA_019313695.1 Deltaproteobacteria bacterium | reverse complement strand
GCAAAGAAGGACTCGATAGACTTCATTGGAAACTTCCTTTACGGTGAGGCCAAAAAGGAGGTGCCCCATGATTGAAAAAGATCCGCTCTGTGCTCACCGTATGCGAAAAATCACCGGAAGCTTTGCTTTTATCGAACATCGCTTTTTGCGGGACGGCTTTTGGGCCAGTCTCGGTCACCATGAACTTTTACTCTACCTTTTTCTGATTATTGTGGCAGATCGTAGAGGTCTTTCCTATTACAGCTATGATAAAATCTGCATCCTTTGTCGAATCTGTGTTGATGAGTATATCTTGGCAAGGGATATGCTGATCGAAAAAGACCTGATTGCCTTTGATGGCCGTATGTTCCAGGTTCTATCGCTTCCGGAAAGGGCTGTGCCTTGTCCTGTCAACCTTCTCAAAACAAAAGAAGCAAGGGAACAACATGATCCCGCCACTGTCCATCAACTCATTGCGCACGCCTTTGGAGGACATCATGATTGATCTCCGAACCATCTTTGAAATACACCGTATGGCCAATGAAGGATCGTCGGTTCGAAAAATTGCCGAAAACCTTCAGCTCAGCCGAAAAACCGTCAAAAAGTATTTGAAAGATCCCAACCCCAAAACAAACTCGATCCCTTTAAAGATGAAATTAAACGACTGCTTGAAATTGATCACAGTGTATCTGCTGTAGTAATCCAACAACGTATTGCAGAACTGGGATTCGACGGTGAAATCACCATCATCAGGAACTACCTTAGAAAAGTTCGTAACACTTTCAAAAAGAAATCCTTTATCCGTTTTGAATCTTTACCAGGACAGCAGTGCCAAATCGATTGGGGACATTTTGGATCTATTCGTTACGGAAATACCAACAGGAAGCTTTACTGTATGGCTGTAATCGAGTGCCATAGCCGTCTGCTTTACTTAGAGTTTACCCATTCTCAAAGACAGGAAACTCTGCACAGATGCCTTTTAAATGCCTTTTGTTTTTTTCAGGGAACACCTGCTGAAATTGTTCATGACAATATGATTACCGCTGTTATTGAACGTGACGGATCATTGATACGCTTTAATGAATCTTTTCTTGAATTCTTGCGACCCTTTAAAATCACCCCAAAGGCATGCAATGTGAGAAAAGCCAATGAAAAAGGGAAAATAGAAAACAGCATAAAATATATACGCAACAATTTTATACCCTTGAGATCTTTTACTGATCTGAAAGACGTTAAGCCACAGGCCGACCATTGGCGAGATCATGTGGCCAATCAGAGAATCCACAACACAACCGGTGAAAAACCTGACTGTAGATTCAAGCAGGATGCCATGAGACCATTGCCGGAGCTGTTGCCGGACTGTCGTGATACCGCTATCGTAAAGGTTCATTCCGACTTTTCTATCCGTTTTGACTGCAACAACTATACAGTGCCGCCCTGGACTATTGGTAAAAAGGTAGTTGCCAAGGGTGATAACCAGACAATTACTGTTTATTACAAAGATAAGCCCATAGCCGTCCATGACCGCAGCTGGCACAGACGTCAGCGCATTGAACTTGCCGGACATCGTGAGGATGCCGAAAAACAGATCCATCGCAAATGGCACTCAAACGAAGTGGCGGCTTTAATCAGCCTGGGACAAGAAGCCAAGGTCTATCTTGAACGCCTTGCAGAAACCAGGCAATCCTTTAAAAAACATGTCCGCAAGATTTTTGCTCTCAAGTGCGAATATGGTGTTTATTCACTTATTGCAGCTATAAAACGAGCATCTTCTGTCAATGCATATGGCGCTCAATATATAGAAAATATACTTTACCAGGACATGACCCCGGAAAGAAACCATCCACCTGTCCGGCTTAAAAAGGAATATCTTAACCGTATCTGTCTGGAAGAACCGATTTTAGCAGAATACGATACTTTCATTATCAAAAGGAAAAAGAGATCATGACCGGAATCGAAGGACTAAAGGAAAAATTAAGCCAGCTTCGTCTTAAGGCTATGGCAGTACAGCTTGAAGACGCACTCGATACGGCCTCTCAGAAAAACCATGATTTTATATCAATTTTTAACCATCTTGCCGATATTGAACTGGAAAAGCGCTGGCAAAATGCAATCGATCTTAGATGGCGGCAGTCCAAACTGACTGAAAAGATCACCATCGACCAGTTTGACTTCAAGCATCACAAATCAAGGCAGGATCAGAAAAACCGCATACTGAACCTTATGAATCCGGATTTCATCAGAAAACAAATGGATGCAATCTTCATCGGAAATCCGGGCACAGGAAAAACCTTTCTTGCCAAATGTATCGGTTATGAAGCCTGCAACAATAATATAAAGGTGCTTTTTACCACAGCTATTGACATGATCAATCACCTCATCGCGGCTGAGGCGGACAGATCGCTTTTAAAAAAACTGCATTATTATCAATCCCCGGAACTTTTGATTTGTGATGAGATAGGGTACCTATCCCTTGGCGAACAGGGTTCACACCTCTTCTTCCAGGTTATCAGCCAAAGACATCAGAAAAAGTCCACATTGCTGACGACGAATCTGCCTTTTGCTGATTGGGGGAAAGTGTTCGACTCTACCACTGTAGCCACAGCGATAGCCGACCGGCTCGTCCACAGCTCAGAAGTCCTAATCATGGGAGGGCCAAGCTATAGAAGAAAGCAAAAATAACTCAACTACATTTGCAACATGAAAAGTCTTTTTGTGAAAAGCCTCTTAACGGATATCCGCGTTTTTAAAAAAAGTGCGATCTCGCATAGCTACGTGCCAATGCCT
>JAFDAS010000245.1 GCA_019313695.1 Deltaproteobacteria bacterium | reverse complement strand
TATGGTACACCAACAGACCTTGAGGTGACGCTTGCCGATAAGATCGCATCACTCTACCCGAGCATCGACATGCTTCGTTTTGTAACAACCGGCACGGAAGCGACCATGAGCGCACTAAGGGCAGCGCGCGGTTTTACGGGTAAGAACAAGTTTATCAAGATGGAAGGAGGATTCCACGGCGCGCACGATGCCGTGCTTGTCAAAGCAGGCTCCGGTGCAACCACACACGGTAAGCCGGATTCACTGGGAATCCCCGAGGATTTCACAAGGAATACGCTTCAAGTCCCGTACAATGATATCGAGGCAATGACAGATACTATCGAGTCCAACAAGGATGACATGGCTGCAGTGATCATTGAACCTGTTATGGGAAATATCGGTCCGATCCTGCCTGATGGGAATTACCTGAAAGATGTGCGTAAGGTCACAGAGGAGAACGATGTTGTCCTGATATTCGATGAGGTTATTACAGGATTCAGGTTAGCCATGGGAGGCGCACAGGAATACTTTGGTGTCACACCTGACATGACAACACTCGGAAAGATCGTTGGCGGTGGAATGCCGATCGGTGTATTTGGCGGAAAGCGCGAGATCATTGAGATGATATCACCATCCGGAAGTGTGTATCAGGCAGGCACGTTTAGTGGCAGTCCCGTTTCTGCGGCAGCAGGTATCACAATGCTGGATGTTCTTGAGAAGGAGAATGTGCACAAGACATTGAATGCTACAGGAGACATGGTGCGTGCAAGATTGTCCGACATTGTTTCTGACCTTGGGCTTGATTATAATGTAGCCGGAATTGCGTCGATGTTCAAGATATTCTTTGGGGATACTCCTTCGGACTATCAGGAAGCACTCACATGCGATAAGGAAGGTTACTTTGAGTTCTTCCACAGGATGCTGAAGAGCGGTGTTTTCCTGCCACCTTCACAGTTCGAGACTAATTTCGTATCAACCGCACACAGTGAATCCGATCTGGAAAAGACGTTTGAAGCCTACGAGGCTAACCTGAAATAGGTGTTTAAAAATGATAATCGGAACCCGTGGCAGTGGTCTTGCTCTTGCACAGGCGAACCTTGTGGAACGTCTGCTTAAGGAGAACGGTGTTGAGACCACACAGCTGATCATAAAGACAAGTGGGGATGCGTTTACAGACCGCCCGCTGCATGAGGTTGCAGGTGTGGGCGCGTTTGTGAGGGAAATTGATGACCGCATGATCGCAGGTGAGATCGATATCGCGGTACATTCTATGAAAGACCTGCCAACCGTGCGCCCTCCCGAGTTATCCATCGCAGCAGTCTTGAAACGTGACTCTCCGCTTGATGTGCTTTTGACAACAGATGGATCGACACTTGATGAGTTACCGGATGGTGCGATCGTAGGTACGACATCCATGCGCAGACGGGCACAGTTACTCAGGTACCGACCTGACCTTAATATTCAGGACCTTCGAGGGAATATCGATACACGGATTAGAAAACTCAAGGAAGGTATGTATGACGGAATACTGCTCGCAGAAGCGGGACTTCAGCGCATGGGCTGGGAAATGGATGTGGAGCAGTTGAATCCTGATGCATTCTGTCCATCTGCAAACCAGGGTACTATAGTCATTGTTACAAAAACGGGCAGTGAAGCCGAAAAGGCAGTCGCTTTTCTTGACCATCCGCAGTCGCGCATTGAGACCGAGATCGAGCGCCTTGTGATAACGGAAGTGGAAGGTGGATGTATCGTTCCCATTGGCGCATTTGCGGAAGAGGTCGAAAAAGGCGTTATGCATGTGCGATCGGAAGTGCTTGCGCTGGATGGGTCGCATGAGGTAGGCGTTGATGAACTGATCCTGACTGAAGATTACAAGACTGAAGGTCAAAGGCTTGGTCATGAACTTGTGAAACTTGGCGGCAAGGAACTTGTTCAGGATGCGGTCTGCCAATTGTCAGGTTCGGATGCAGAGCAGAGTCAGTTTAATTAAAAGAGGATATTGCCCTCATTGTGTTGGTGAATATTAGACAATATTAGACCAGACGGGATGAACAGGATTTACAGGATGTTGGTTGTCATTTTCATCCTGTAAATCCTCTTCGACAAGAAGTTACATCATAAATTGCCTTGTGCTGCCCCTTCTGTTTGGGGTAATCCTACTGAGGGATGCGTCAGCAGTAATGCTGGGGTGTAAAGTCCTCAGGAC
>JAFDAS010000244.1 GCA_019313695.1 Deltaproteobacteria bacterium | reverse complement strand
TTCTTCCAACTTATGATGTGTTCGATGAAAGGAGATATTTTGAACCAGGCCGGTCATGCATTTCTTTCCCATACAAAGGGCACAGAATAGGCATTACCATCTGTGAAGACATCTGGAATGACAAAGATATTTTCATTAAAAGAATGTACCATATAGACCCAGTGTCTTTGATGATTCAAGATGGAGCTGATCTTATAATCAACATATCTGCTTCTGTTTTTCATGCTGGCAAGAGGGAGTTCAGGTGGGATATGCTAAGTGCAGTTGCCCGGAAATACAGAGTTCCTTTTATATATGCTAACCAGGTAGGTGGAAATGACAGTTTTCTTTTTGATGGAATTAGCACTATTTATGATCGAAACGGAAAATTGATTGCCAGAGGCCGTGATTTTGAGGAAGACTTAGTAGTTTGTGATTTAAAAATCACAGAGGAGTCTGGAGATATACATCCTGTTTCAGATTCAGATGCGGAGTCTATTCTGAAAGCTCTAATTATGGGGACCAGGGACTATGTAAAGAAGTGTGGCTTTTCAAAGGTAGTTGTAGGGTTGAGCGGTGGGATTGATTCTGCATTGACCGCATATATCGCTGTGATGGCGCTTGGCTCCGAGAATGTAATGGCTGCATTCATGCCGTCACAATATACCTCTAAAGATAACTTTAAAGATACAAAAGAACTCGCAAAAAAGCTTGGAATAGAACTGGTGCAGATTCCAATAGACAATATCTTTAAAGAATTCCTGAAGTTTCTTTCGCCTTCTTTCAATGAGAGCGATCTCGGTATTACGGAGCAGAATATACAGGCTCGAATCAGGGGAACCCTTCTCATGGCCCTTTCAAACAGGCACGGTTCGCTTCTTCTTTCCACGGGAAACAAGTCGGAGATGGCAGTGGGCTATTGTACTCTCTACGGTGACAT
This sequence comes from Deltaproteobacteria bacterium, assembly GCA_019313695.1. Lineage (GTDB taxonomy): Bacteria > Desulfobacterota > Syntrophia > Syntrophales > UBA2210 > UBA2210. The sequence continues at coordinate 1,269 of JAFDAS010000244.1, read as the reverse complement.
GAGCGGAGGGCTTGCAGTAATTTCGGATGTTCCAAAGACGCTTGTCTATGAACTTGCCCGCTATATAAATACTGATAAAGAATATATTCCAAAAAGAATAATAGAAAAAGCGCCTTCTGCGGAGCTAAAGCCGGGCCAGCTTGATCAGGATGACCTGCCGCCTTATGAACTACTTGATTCCATTTTAAAGGGATACATAGAAGACTTCAAAAGCCTTGAAGAGCTTGTTGATATGGGATTTGACAGGAAGCTTGTGAAGGATGTTATTTCAAGGATTGACAGAAATGAGTACAAGAGGCATCAGGCGGCTCCGGGTCTTAAGGTTACATCAAAGGCATTTGGTTATGGGAGGAGATATCCAATCGCTAAAAAGGTAACCGTTCACGGTTCACGGTTCACGGTTCACAGTTAATGGTTGATCAAAACATAAAACTGTAAACTGATTCCTGACACCCAAAAGGAGCTAAGGTAATGCCTTCCTTTGAGTCCAGTTATATTGAAACCCATAAAAAGGGATTGCTTAAAAAAAAGATAAAGAAGGCACGTGAAATAATGAAGGCCTGCGTTTTGTGCCCCAGAAAGTGTGCGGTTGACCGCCTTTCCGGCGAATTTGGCGTATGCAGGACGGGTGAGAAAGCTTTAGTATCAAGCTATCATCAGCATTATGGAGAAGAAGCGCCCCTTGTCGGCAAAAACGGTTCCGGCACAATATTTTTTACTTTTTGTAATTTGCTTTGCGTTTTTTGTCAGAATTACGACATCAGCCACGAGGGTGAAGGCGCGGAAGTGACAGACAGGCAGATAGCCGGCATGATGATGAATCTTCAGAATTCCGGCTGCCACAATATCAATTTTGTTACTCCCTCCCATGTTGTGCCTCAAATACTCTCTGCTGTTGAAATTGCTGTCGAGGAAGGCCTGAATGTCCCTTTGGTCTATAATACAAGCGGATACGACAGGGTAGATACTTTAAAACTGCTTGAAGGCGTAATAGATATTTATATGCCTGATTTTAAATTCTGGGACACTGAAGTTGCCGGGCTTACCTGCAATGCAGAGAATTATCCTGAGATTGCCCGCAAGGCAGTAATCGAGATGCACAGGCAGGTCGGAGACCTTGTTATAGATGAATCAGGCATTGCAAGGAGGGGACTGTTGATAAGACACCTTGTTCTTCCCGGCGGCCTCGCAGGAACGCGCGATATAATGAGATTTATAGCAAATAAAATCTCGAAAAACACCTATGTAAACATAATGCCCCAGTACAGG
>JAFDAS010000243.1 GCA_019313695.1 Deltaproteobacteria bacterium | reverse complement strand
CTATGGAAAAAGAGGTCGTCCGTTCCACCTGTTACGCGATAAAAGCTATTCGCAGTTCCAACAGCAGATAACGAAACTATGCAACACAATAACAAGAAACTTGTTATTCGTTTATTGTAACTTCTGAGGTTGTCAGGTTCACGGTTCACGGTTCAAAGGTTCACGGTTTAGTAGTTATGAACTATTATCTGGTCCACTACTATCACAGGGCAAACGAGCTTGCAAGCGGCACATATAAATCCCTCTTGAAAGAAAACCTTTTGGTTTGGCAGAGTAGAGTCCTTTAATTTTTCTGAACCGCAATAGCGAGCGCATTCCCCGTAGCTTGCTACAGGGAATCTTCAATATTGTATTTGACATTAGGGAAAATTAAGAGTTATATTCCTAATATGCGACAAACATCAAAATTGATAGCGCGGCCACGCCTAATGAATCAAGTGCTCCAATTCCTGGATGAAGCTCCTGTTACTGTGCTGCTCGGTGCCCGTCAGACAGGAAAGACCACTTTGGCACAAATGGTGGCTGATATTTTTGAAAAGCGAAATAGAACTGAGGTTCATCGTTTTGACCTGGAAAGGGCGGCTTCTCGTGCTGCTCTCTCAACGCCTGAAATTACCCTTGAGTCGTTAAGCGGCTTGGTGATTATTGATGAAATACAACGCATACCGCAGCTTTTCGAAACGCTTCGCCCACTGGCTGATCGAGCTGAAACGCCGGCGCGTTTTCTGGTTTTGGGTAGCGCTTCGCCCGGCCTTGTTCGTGGTATTTCAGAATCGTTGGCCGGACGATCTTTATTTTTACAGGTGCCTGGGTTTGCGATAGACGAGTTAAGTGCTGATGCGCAAAACTCTTTATGGGTTCGGGGCGGATTCCCCAGGTCCTGGCTGGCTTCTTCAGATGGTGCAAGTCGTCGATGGCGGGAAGCATTTATTGCTGCGTTTCTAGAACGGGATATCCCACAACTCGGGATCCGAGTTTCGTCTGAAACTCTTCGCCGTTTCTGGATAATGCTGGCACATTATCACGGGCAGAAGTGGAATGCCTCTGAGCTGGCACGTTCACTTGGCGCCTCTCCTAAGACAGCTCTCTACTATCGTGATATCCTTGCCGGCGGTTACATGTTACGCGTGCTGCCGCCATGGTTTGAGAACCTTAAAAAGCGGCAGGTCAAATCGCCAAAGATATATATTCGCGACAGCGGGCTATTGCATATGCTTCTGGGAATTACTGATATGAACACATTGCGTTCGCATCCGCGTTACGGCGCTTCGTGGGAAGGATTCGCCCTTGAACAGGTGCTGGCTATAACAGGATCGGACAACGCATATTTCTGGAGCACTCAACGTGGCGCTGAGCTGGATCTCTTGATTTTTCGTAATGGTATGCGCTGGGGCTTTGAGTTTAAATGTAGCGATGCCCCATCTATAACAAAATCGATGCACATTGCTCTGGATGATCTTTGTTTGAAAAAGCTTTTTGTCGTTTACCCTGGAAAGGAACGATACTGGCTACATAAAAAAATCGAAGTGCTTCCATTAGCTGACTGCATAAACCCTAATGTTGCATAAACAACACTGCGAGAGCATGAAGAAAGACAATAATAACAATGAGTTTTGTAGATCTATAAGCCCTTGACACGATTCCACCTATAGTGTGGTCCAACGCAGTTATGATATTCGCAGAGTTGTTTACCCAACGGGAAAGCCGATGATACCGCATCTCCTGCGTTCTCAAGGGTTCGGCGTAAATTACTACAGCCTCACCCTTGACGTCTTGGATCTGCGGCACCCTCGACTTTTGCAACGTTAGGGTAAATATAAAGGAATCATTCTATCCACCTGCGTAGCTACGGAAATTGAAAACAATGAGTAAGTTGCTGGGCTGATGAAAATGTACCATTATCAAGCATCCATATTTTGGATTCCAGGAAATTTCATTAATTTTATAAAAAATAATAGAATGAAGCGATACAACAAGTCCGGAATCCATGATAAACTATTACAGGGGTTTTTCTGTATGATTTTGGCTATACTGACATTATTATTTATATCCCCTAATATCTGTTTAGCGCTTGCGCCTGATGAAATTCTTGTTATTGCCAACAGAAATGCAGCGAGAAGTGTGGGGCTTGCGAAATATTACATGAAAAAGAGGAAAATTCCTGAAACAAACCTTATTAAACTCTGGGT